>DASPJX010000028.1:0-15882 GCA_035628395.1 Burkholderiaceae bacterium
GATCGGCGATCTGGAGGTGCCGGCCGGAACGCGTCTGTTCTTCCTGATGCGGCCGCAGGCGATGAACCCGCGACATTTCGACCGCCCCGAGGCCTACCGCCCCGAACGATGGACCGACCCGGCGGCGCGGGCGAGCGGCGCCCACGAACCGCGCGCCCACAACCAGTTCGGCGCCGGGCCGCGCGTGTGTCCGGGCCGACACCTCGCCTCGGTGGAGATGCGGCTCGTCCTGTCGATGCTGCTGCGGAACTTCGAGATCGAGCTCGCGTGCGCCGAATCGGCGATCGACGAGGTCTGCGCGTTCACGATGATGCCGAGCCGGATGCCGGTCAGGTTGCGGCTCAGGGACGGCGCGCCGGCGCCGGCGTGAACCGCTCCACGCGACGGCCGAGAGACCGCGGCACGAGCCGTCGGGACCGGTCGGGTTCGCGCGCAGCCGAAGCGGCGTCGCGTGCGTTCGAAGTCGGTCCATCGCGAGCGGACGGCCGCCGGCGGGGCAGGGCGGCGGAGTCGGGCGGACGAGGTCGAATCGGGTGGCCGATCAGGACGGGCTCGATCGACGGTCTTCGTCCCGGGCGGCACGGGCACGTGCGCCGAGCGGGACGCACCGACGACCACGAGGTCGCCGCCGCGGGCCACCCACTCGCGTCACGGCTGCGGATCGGCGCCGTCGCCGCCTTCCGTGGACCCCGGCGCGACGGGCGATTCGACGGGCGCGTCCCGCTCGAGGGATTCGATCGCCGACGTTCGTGACCCCTAACGCCGCGCGGCGGGATGAACCGCCGCGACCCGGCCGCCTCCGGCGACGAGTCGCGACCGTCCTGGCGGAACACCGGAGCGGGCGGCTGCCGGTCGCCGGAGCGCCGCCCGGCCGAGGCGCCCGACGCCTCGTTCGAGTCCGGCAGGCGCCGCGGCCGAACGACGACGAAGGCCGTGCCGTTTTCGGACCCTGCGCGCGTGCCCGGCACGGACCGCCGTGCCCGAAGCGCCTACAGTACGCCGACAGGCGGCGACCCTCCCGCCGTGCCGATCGAGGAGACACCATGTCCGCATCTCCCCCCGACCTCATGCACGCCGCGCTTCGCGGCGACGCCGGACTCGCGTTCGCGAGCATCCCGTGTCCCGTGCCCGGGCCCGACGACGTCCTGGTGCGAGTGCGGGCGGTCGCCCTGAACCGGGCCGATCTGGGGGTGCTCGCCGGACACATGCACGGGAACATCGGCGGGACCGGCACGGTTCTCGGCATGGAGTGGGCGGGCGAGGTGGTGCGGATCGGTTCCGGCGTGGACGGTCGCGCGCTCGGCGAGCGCGTGATGGGATTCGGGGCCGGGGCCTTCGCCGAGTACGCGATCGCCGACCGGGGCCGGGTGCTGCCGGTGCCCGCCGGCATGACCTTCGAGCAGGCGGCGACGCTGCCGGTCGCGTTGATGACGATGCACGACGCTCTCGTGACGAACGGCCGACTCGAGCGGGGCCAGGCCGTGCTGATACAGGGCGCGTCGTCCGGGGTCGGGCTGATGGCCCTGCAGATCGCCCGTCACCTGGGCGCGTCCCTCGTCGTCGGCAGCTCGAGCGACGCGGGCCGTCGCGCCCGCCTGCACGAGTTCGGTGCGGGGCTTTCGATCGACACGTCCGATCCGGACTGGCCCGGGATCGTGCGGAACGCCACCGGGGGGCAGGGCGTGGACCTGGTGATCGACCAGCTGTCCGGCGCGACGACGAACGCGACGATGGCCGCGACGAAGGTGCGCGGGCGCATCGTCAACGTGGGACGGCTGGCCGGGACCCGGGGCGAGTTCGACTTCGACCTCCACGCGCTGCGACGCATCGACTACGTCGGCGTGACCTTCCGCACCCGCGGCCTCGACGAGGTGCGCGAGATCGGCCGCCGGATGTGGGCCGATCTGGCTCCGGCGGTGGCGGACGGCTCGCTCGCGCTGCCCGTCTCGGCGACCTTCCCGTTCGAGCGGCTGGGCGAGGCCTTCGAGATGATGAGAGCGAACCGGCACTTCGGAAAGATCGTGGCCGTGCTCGACCCGGCCTAGGGCCCGGGCCGAGTCAGAGAACCGACCGGCGGGTGGCGCCGCGCCGCGATCGCGAGGCGCCTTGCGGCTGCGGCTGCACGGCGCCGCGCGGCGCGGCGCCCGCACGCTTGCGCGTCACCGGACGGACGGCGTCGGCCTCGACGGGCGCCGTGATGCCCGCGACCAGGATCTTGCAGAGCGACGGCCACTGCCCGGTCAGCGAGTACGCGCGCCCGCGGTATTCCCACATCAGGAAGGCGCGGGTGAAGATGCCCGACCAGGCGTCGAACACCACGACCCCCGAGACGTCGGCGCGGATCTCGCCGCCTTCCTGACCTTCGGCGATCACCGCCAGCAGTCGCTTCACCGGCTCGTGAGCCCGGTAGGTGTCGTCCCGCATCCAGCGCTCGAGCGGCACGGTCATGAAGATGACTCGGCCCACCTCCGGATTGCGCTCGTAGTACGACAGGTGCACGAGCAGGTAATCCTGCAGCCTCGCCAGCGGACTCTTGTCGGTCTCGAGGGCCGCGATCGCCGCGGGGTAGAGATCCTGCAGCCAATGCGCGATGAACCGGAACAGCAGCGCTTCCTTGTCCTTGAAGTGCCGATAGATCGTGGCGAAGCTCATGCCGGCTTCGCGTGCGATCGAGCGCATGTCGACGCGGTGGAAGTCCTCGACCGAGAACGTGCGCAGCACGACCGGGCCGAGCCGCTTCACGATGTCGCCGGGAATGTCCCCGTCCGCGGTTCGAGGGGTGGGACGACGACGCGTGACGGCTTGCTCGGGAGGCATCGATTCGATGTGGGCTGCGATTCTCGGGTGGACGCTTGACCGCGTAACGATGTTACCGTACCGTGGGACGACAACGTTCGCCGATCGTCCGAGGCCGGCGACGAATACAACGACATCGGGAGGAGACGCATGGGACTGCATCGGTTAGTGCTGGCCGCCGCCTTGGCCGCCACGGCCTCGATCGGCGTGTCGGCCGACGCTCAGACGGTCAAGATCGGTGCCGTGCAGGGGCTGAGCGGTCCCCCGGCGATCGTCGATTTCGGCGAGTCCTACCTCCAGGGCAACCAGATGGCGCTCAAGGAGTACAACGCCGCGTCGCCCAAGCACAAGATCGAGTTCATCACGTACAACGACGAGGCGAATCCGCAGCGTGCGGTGTCGCTCGTGCAGCGCCTCATCAGCAACGACCGGGTCTCGGCCATCATCGGCACCGTCAACAGCGGGAACGTGGCGGCCTTCGCGCCGATGGTCCAGCAGGCCCGCATCCCGCTGATGGCCGGCCCGGCGATCGCGACCGACATCACGTCGAAATTCATCGACCAGTCGCCCAGCTTCATCTTCCGCTGCTCGATGGTCGAGAAGTACCAGGTCGACGCGATGCTCGACTGGGGCATCAAGAACTTCAAGAAGATCGGCCTGCTCCACGGCACGACCGGCTACGGCATGTTCGCGGCCAGCGAGATCCAGAAGGGCATGAAGGAGCGCAAGGTCGAGCTGGTCGCGGTCGAGAGCGCGGCACCCAACGTCACCGACATGACGCCGCAGGTGCTGAACCTGAAGAACTCCGGTGCCGAGCTCGTGCTGATGTTCCACGACAGCCTGGAGCTGCTCTATCGCGCGTTGCCTAAGGCCAACTTCAAGCCGGTCGTCGCCGGCAACTGGGGGCTGTCGTCGCAGATGGTGCTGAACATCGTCGGCGCCGAAGGTCTGGAAGGGACGGTGATGGGGCAGGCGCTCGACCTGAACGAGGCCAAGGCCGCGGCGTTCGACGCGCGGATGCGCAAGGAGTTCGGCGACAAGTACCGCTGGCCGGTCGTCGCGGCGCTCGGCTACGACGGGATGAAGCTGCTGCTGCAGGCGATCGACCGGGTCGGAGGCGATCCGATCAAGCTGCAGAAGGCCCTCGAGTCGACCGACGGCTTCCAGGCGGTGTCCGGCACGCCCGCCAAGCCGTTCGGTCCGAAGGACCACGAGTGCCTCGATCCCGAGAACGTGTTCCTGGGCGTCTGGCGCGGCGGGCGGGTCGTCAGGCTCAAGTAGCGGTCCGGACCGTCCCCGGGAGCCCGCCACGATGATCGGCGTCGATCTCGTCCAGCTGCTGATCAGCGGCATCGCCCTCGGCTGCATCTACACGCTGATGGGCAAGGGGCTGCTCGTCACGTATCTCACGACGCGCGCGCTGAACTTCGGGCAAGGCGACTTCCTGATGATCGCGGCCTTCCTGTCGATGGCGCTGCTCGGGCTGGGGCTGCCGGTGCTGCTGGCGGTACCCGTGGTGATCGCGGCCCTGGTGGTGCTCGGGCTCGTCCTCGAGCGCGTCGCGATCCGTCCGCTGGGAGCCGTCCACGCCGGCAGCGGCAGCGCGCTCGCCTGGATCCTCACCACGCTGGGCGCAGGCATGCTGCTCCAGAACACCGCCCAGATCGTCTGGGGCAAGAGCCGCTTCTACTCGCCCCCGCTCTTCGTGACCGAGCAGAAGAAGGTCATCGAGCTCGCGGGGGTGAGATTCTTCGCCGAGGAGCTGCTCGCCGCGATCGTCGCCCTGACGGTCGTCGCGGCCCTCTACTGGCTCCTGTTCCGTTCCCGCTGGGGAAAGGAAGTGAGCGCGGTGTCGTTCGACAAGGGCACGGCGGCGCTCCTCGGGATCGACGTGCGCCGCGTGGTCGCCACGTCCTACGCGATCATGGCGGCCCTCGCGGCGATCGCGGGCGTCATCGCCGGGCCGCTCACGACGGTCCAGGCCCACATGGGTCTGCTGTTCATCCTGAAGGGCTTCGCGGTCGTGTGCATCGGGGGGTTCGCCAACCCGGTGGGCATCCTGATCGCGGGTCTCGGCTTCGGGCTGCTCGAGGTGTTCTCCAACTACTTCGACTCGCAGTTCGGCGACCTCTACCCCTTCGCGATCGCGCTCCTGTTCCTGATCGTACGGCCCTCCGGGATCTTCGGCGAATCGAAGACCGACGTGCGCTGATCCATGCGACGCCCACGCCACCTGCGCTACCTGATCGCCTTCGGCGCCATCGCCGCGTTCCCGTTCGTCGCGCCCAACGCGTACTACGTCAACCTGGGCCAGGACATCGCGATCGTCGCGATCGCGGCGCTCGGGCTCAACATCCTGTTCGGACTGTCCGGGCAGCTGTCGCTCGGACAGGCGGGGTTCATGGCCCTGGGCGCGTACGGCTCCGCCGTGCTCGCGGTGAAGGCGGGCTGGCCGCTGTGGGCGACCGTCTTCGTCGCGCTCGGGGTGAGCGCGCTCGCCGGGATGGTGATCGGCCTGGTCGCGCTCCGCACCCGCACGCACTATCTCGCGATGGTGACGCTCGCGTTCGGCTACATCGTGGAGATCTTCGCGCAGCGATGGGTCGACCTCACCGGCGGCTCCATGGGCCTGGTCGGTGTCCCGCAGCTCAACCTGGGCAACTTCGTGCACGGGCCGACGATCTTCTTCCTGGTCATCGGCTTCACGTTCCTGGTGCTGCAGATGCTGAACGACTACGCGATGCCGGCGCGCTGGGGACGCAACCTGCAGGCGATCAAGGAGAGCGAGAGCTTCGCGGTCACCGTCGGCATCGACGCCCCGCGCTGGCGCAGCCTGGTCTTCGTGGTCGGCGCGGTGCTGGCCGGGCTGTCGGGCTACTTCTTCGCGCATCAGGCCGGTTACATCAGCAGCGACGCCTTCGGGCTCGACCGGAGCATCGCGCTGCTGATCGCGGTCGTGATCGGCGGGCTGGGGCGTGCCTACGGTCCGATCGTCGGCGCGACCATCCTGGTCCTGCTCAACCAGATCACCGCCGATCTCTACGAGGTCTCGTACTTCATCTTCGGGGGAATCCTGCTGCTGGTGATGCTCTTCTTCCCGGCCGGCGCCGTCGGAGCGATGGAGCGACTGCTCGGGCGGGACCGACGGTCCGCGCCCTTGCCGTCGGCGCCCGCCGACGCCGCGCGAGCGTCGCCGGGGGACGCCCTGCCGCCGATGGTCGGCTCGCGACACGCCGGCACCGGTCCGATCCTCGAGCTGCGCGGCATCACCAAGTCGTACGCGGGCGTGACGGCGCTGAGCGAGCTGTCCCTCGACATCCTCCCGGGCACCGTCCACGCCGTCATCGGCCCGAACGGCGCCGGCAAGAGCACGCTCGTCAACATCCTGAGCGGCCTGTACGCACCGAACGCCGGAACCATCTCCTTCTGCGGCCAGGACATCACCCGGCTGGCGCCGCATCGGCGAGCGGAACGGGGCATCACGCGAACCTTCCAGAATCTGCAGCTGATCGGCACGCTCACCGTGGCCGAGAACGTGATGCTGGGGCTGCGAGGCCGCGGCGGTTTCGTCGCGGGCTGGCTCGGCTGGCTCGCGAGCGACGCCGAGGCCCGGGCCGAGCGCGACGAGGCGCTGCGCCTGCTGCGCTTCTTCGGCATCGAGCGGTTCGCCGATGCGATGCCCGGCGAGCTCGCGTACGGGCACCGCAAGCTCTGCGAGCTGGCTCGTGCCCTCGCGCAGCGGCCGACGATGCTGCTGCTCGACGAGCCGATCGCGGGGCTGAACGAGGAGGAGGCGCGGGAGGTGATGGCGCGGATCCGGACCCTGAAGGCGCTGGGCGTGACCATCCTGCTGATCGAGCACAACATGACGTTCGTCATGGAGCTGTCGGACACGGTCTCCGTGCTCGACTACGGCCGCAAGATCGCCGAGGGGACGCCCGCCGAGGTGCAGGCGAACCAGGGCGTGATCACCGCCTACCTGGGTGCGGAGGAAGCGGCGTGAGCCTGCTGGAGGTCCGCGAGCTGCACGTCGCGCTGAGCGGCGTCGAGATCCTGCGCGGCGTCGAGCTCGACGTCCGGGAGGGGTCCCTGGTGTCGGTCGTCGGCGCGAACGGAGCGGGCAAGACCACGCTGCTGCGAGCGCTGTCGAGGCTGGTGCCCGCGACCCGGGGCGTCGTCCGGTTCGACGGGCGCGACCTCGGTGCGCAGGACGCTTTTCGCGTCACCCGCTCGGGGCTGGTCCACGTGCCGCAAGGGCGCCAGATCATCCCGGGGCTGTCGGTCGAGGACAATCTGAGGATCGGCGCGGGCAGCCTGCCGGGCGTCGACGAAGCCGAGATGCGCGCCAGGCTCGCCGCCGAGTTCGCGCGTTTCCCGGTGCTGCGCGATCGCAGGCACATCCCGGGCGGTGCGCTGTCCGGCGGCGAGCAGCAGATGCTGGCCGTCTCGCGCGCCCTGATGATGAAGCCCCGCCTGCTGCTGCTCGACGAGCCCTCGCTGGGGCTGGCGCCCCAGATCGTCTCGACGATCTTCGGCACGCTCCGCCGCCTCGCCGCCTCCGGCGTCACCGTCCTGCTGGTCGAGCAGGCCGCGATCATGGCGCTGAAGATCGCGGACCTGGGCTACGTGCTCCAGAACGGGCGGATCGTGCTGTCGGGGCTGCCGGCGGATCTGCTGAAGGATCGTGCGTTGGTGAGCCGCTACCTGGGTTGATCCGGTGGCGCCCCGGGACCGCTCGGCGAAGAGGAGCTGGACATGAGCGACATCTACGTGGTCGGCGTCGGCATGACGCCGTGGGGCAAGTTCCTGGACCGCTCCGTCAAGGACCTGGCACGGGCCTCGGTCGGCGCGGCGCTCGCCGACGCGGGCCTCGAGCGGGGCGACGTCGAGGTCGCGTTCTTCGCGAACGCCGGGCAGTCGGCCATCGAGGGCCAGTTCATGGTGGGCGGGCAGATCGCGCTCCGCGACATGGGGATCGGAGGGATCCCGGTCACCAACGTCGAGAACGCCTGCGCGAGCGGCAGCACCGCGTTCCACCAGGCCTATGCGTATCTGAAGGCCGGCATGGCCGACGTGGCGCTCGCCGTCGGCGCCGAGAAGCTGTACCACGACGACCGCGCCCGCAGCTTCAACGTCTTCAACGGTGCCTGGGACGTGCACGGCGTCGAGGCGCTGACCGAGGCGCTCGCCGGGCTCGGCGAAGGGGTCGAGCCGCCTCCGGGGCGTGCCGCCGACAGCGGGGTGCGCAGCGTGTTCATGGACGTCTACGCCGCGCTCGCCAAGCAGCACATGAAGCTGCACGGCACCACCGAGCGGCACCTCGCCGCCGTCTCGGCGAAGAACCACCACCACTCCACGATGAATCCGCTGTCGCAGTACCGGATGGACATGAGCATCGACGACGTGCTCGGCGCACGGATGATCTCGTGGCCGCTCACGCTGCCGATGTGCGCGCCCATCAGCGACGGCGCCGCCGCGGCCATCCTGGTGCGCGAGGAGGCGCTGGGCCGGTTCGACCGGACCCGGGCGATCCGCATCCGTGCCAGCGTGCTGGCGAGCGGCGCCGACCGCGGCCCCGAGGAGCTGGATCGTCACGTCTGCCGGATCGCCGCGCGCCGCGCCTACGAGCTGGCCGGGATCGGACCCGACGACGTATCCGTCGCCGAGGTCCACGACGCGACCGCGTTCGGCGAGATCCTGCAGACCGAGAATCTCGGCTTCTGCGAGCCCGGGCAGGGCGGGTGGCTCGCCGAGCGCGGCGAGACGAGCCTGGGCGGGCGGATTCCCGTCAACCCGTCCGGTGGCCTCGAATCGACCGGCCACCCGATCGGCGCGACGGGACTGGGCCAGATCCACGAGCTGGTGATGCAGCTCCGGGGCGAATCCGGCGCACGCCAGGTCGCGGGCGCCCGGGTCGCGCTCGCCGAGAACGGCGGCGGCTTCCACGGGTCGGAGGAAGCCGCCGCATGCATCACCGTCCTGTCGCGCTGAGGAGGCGGCCATGAACATCGCGAATGTCCTCCACGCGAGCGCGCGCTGCTTTCCGCAGGCGCCGGCGGTGTCCTTCGGCGATCGTCCGGTCTGGAGCTACGCGGGTCTGGCCGAGCGCGTCGCACGGCTGGCGGCCGGTCTGCGCGGGCTGCCGGGGATGGGGCCCGGCGACCGGATCGCGATGGCGATGAAGAACAGCCCGGAATACATCGAGCTGATGTGGGCGGCCTGGCACGCCGGGCTGTGCATCGTCCCGATGAACGCCAAGCTGCACCCGAAGGAGTTCGCGTTCATCCTCGAGAACTGCGGCGTGCGCTGCTGCTTCACGACGCCCGACGTCAGCGAGGCGCTCGCCCGGGAGCTGGTCGCCTCCGGGAGCGGCGCCGGCCGTACCCGGCTGATCGAGGCCGGCAGCGCCGAGTACGAGGCCTTGTGCCGGGCCGAGCCGCTCGCCCTCCAGGCGTCGCCGTCCGCGGCGCCGGCGTGGCTCTTCTACACGAGCGGCACCACCGGGCGGCCCAAGGGCGCGACGCTCACCCACGGCTCGCTGCTGGCGATGGTGCTGCGCTACTACGCCGACGTCGACGCGCTCGGGCCCACGGACAGCATGATCCACAGCGCGCCGCTGTCGCACGCGTCCGGGCTCTACTCGCTGCCGCACATCGCCAAGGGCTCGCACCAGGTGATCCCCGACAGCCAGGGCTTCGATCCCGCCGAGCTGTTCGCGCTGTTCGAGTCGTACCGCAACGTCACGTTCTTCTGCGCGCCGACGATGGTCACGCGCCTGATGCACGACCCGGGCGTCGGCCGCGCGCGGATCGACAGCATCCGGACGCTGTTCTACGGCGGCGCACCGATGTACCTCGAGAACCTGCGCAGCGCGCTGTCGGTGTTCGGGCCGCGGCTCTGGCAGGGCTACGGCCAGGGCGAGACCCCGAACACGATCACCTGCCTGTCCAAGGCGATGCACGTCGACGACGGCCATCCCCGCTTCGAGTCGAGGCTCGCCTCGGTCGGCGTCGCGCGCACCGGCGTCGAGGTCCGCGTCGTCGACGACCAGGGTCGCGACCTCGAGTCCGGCGAGGTCGGCGAGATCATCTGCCGCTCGGACGTGACGATGACCGGCTACTGGAACAATCCCGACGCGACGCGCAACGCGATCCGCGACGGCTGGCTGTGGACCGGCGACATGGGCAGCTTCGACGAGGACCGCTTCCTCACGCTGAAGGACCGCTCCAAGGACGTCGTCATCTCCGGCGGATCGAACATCTATCCTCGCGAGGTCGAGGAAGTGCTGCTGCTGCATCCGGACGTGCTCGAGACCTCGGTGGTGGGCCGTCCGCACCCGGACTGGGGCGAGGTGATCGTCGCGTTCGTCGTGCCCAAGCCCGGACGCACGGTCGACGACGAAGCGCTCGATCGGCTCTGTCTGGAGCATATCGCGCGCTTCAAGCGGCCCAAGCAGTACGTGCATCTGGCGGAGCTCCCGAAGAGCAGCTACGGCAAGGTGCTCAAGACCGCCCTGCGCGACCTTCTCCCGAAGGAGTCCGGAGATGCGTGAAGTGTCCATCGTGGGGATCGGATCCACCTCGTTCGGGCGCCATGCGGGAACGCCCATCGAGCAGCTCGCGGTCGCGGCGGCCGCGCAGGCCATCGTCGACGCCGGCATCGATCGCGGCCGGATCGGAGCGGTGTATCTGGGCAACTTCGTCAGCGGGCCGCTCACCGGCCAGGAGGTGCTGGCCGGGCTCGTCGCGGATCAGCTCGGTCTGCCGAACGTGCCCTGCACCAAGGTCGAGGGCGCGTGCGCGTCCGGCGGCATCGCGTTCCGCCACGCATGCCTCGCGGTCGCGAGCGGGCAGTGCGACGCGGCGCTGGTGGTCGGCGTGGAGGCGATGACCCACGCGCCCACCGGCCAGACCACCGCCGCGCTGAACTGCGCGATGGACAACCGGAACGACGGTTCGAGCGGCCTGACGTTCCCCGGGCTGTTCGGGTTGGCCTGGCGGATGCACGCCCGGCGCTACGGCACCGACCGTCGCCAGGTGTCGGCCGTCGTGCGCAAGAACAAGGCGAACGGCCTGCTCAATCCGCTCGCGCAGATGGGCGCCCGACTGTCGGACGAGCAGATCGCCGCCTCGGCCCCGATCTGCGATCCGCTGCAGCTCTTCGATTGCTGCCCGACCAGCGACGGCGCGGCGGCGCTGGTCGTGATGGCCCGCTCGATGGTCGGCGAAGCCACCGGGCAGCCGATCGACGTGCTGGCGGCGGTGCAGACGCGCGGCGCGGCGCGCATCGCCGGGCATCCGGACCTGTGCTCGTTCGAGGCGACGGTCTCCGCGGCGCAGCGCGCGTACGCCGACGCGGGGATCCGGCCCGCGGACGTCGACGTCGTCGAACTCCACGATTGCTTCTCGATCGCCGAGATCATCGACAGCGAGGACCTGGGCATCGTTCCCCGAGGCCAGGGCGGCGCGTGGGCGCTGGAAGGTCGCACGGCCGTCGGGGGCGACGTCGCCGTCAATCCCAGCGGCGGGCTGCTCGCCAAGGGGCATCCGGTCGGCGCGACCGGCGTGGGTCAGCTCTTCGAGGTCGCACGCCAGCTGCGCGGCACCCATCCCAACCCGGTCCGTGACGCCCGGATCGGGATGACCCACAACCTGGGCGGCACCGGAGTGGCGTGCACCGTCTCGATCCTCGGGAGGCCGGCATGAGCGGCTCGCCCGGTTCGGTTCGCCTGACGCGGTGCGCGGAGTGCGGGCGGCTCGATTCTCCGGGTCGGGTCGTCTGTGCCGGCTGCCTGTCCACGCGGCTCGAGGAGCATCGTGCGCGGGGCGAAGGCACGATCGCGACGTACACGACGATCCGGCGCGCGCCGTCGAAGTTCCGCGACGAGGCGCCCTACGACGTCGTCGTCGTCGACCTGGACTGCGGCGTCAGGGTGACGGGCAGGCTGCATCTCGAATCGGCCCCGCCCGCGATGGGCGCACGCGCCGGAACGACGGGCGACGACGCCTCCGGGCCGGTCTTCAGGGTGAACGCATGATGAACGACGACATCCGCTACGAGAAGCACGGCGCGGTGCGCCTGATCACGATCGACCGTGCGAAGAAGATGAATTCGCTGGATTTCGAGGCCAACGACCGGCTGGTCGAGGTCTGGCGGGAGTTCGATCGGGACGAGGAGGCACGGGTCGCCGTCGTGACCGGCTCCGGCGATCAGGCGTTCTGCGCGGGCGCCGACCTGAAGACCTACACGATGGACTTCGCGCGACGTGCGGCGCCCGAGTTTCGCAGGCGCTTCACGAACGGGCCCGGCTTCGGCGGGATCACCCGGAACCTGGACATCTTCAAGCCGATCGTCGCCGCGGTGAACGGCTACGCGATCTCCGGCGGCTTCGAGCTCGCGCTGGCCTGCGACCTGCGCTTCTGCTCGCCGAACGCCGAGTTCGCGCTCCAGGACGTCAAATGGGGGTTCCACGCGTGCGACGGCGGCCTGGTGCGCCTGCCGCAGATCGTGGGCCTGGGACACGCGATGGAGATCGTGCTGTCGGGCGACCGGATCGACGCCGAGCACGCCTACCGGATCGGGCTGGTCAACCGCATCGTGCCCCAGGCCGAGCTGCTGTCGTACTCCCTGGACTACGCGGACAAGCTCGCCCGACGCGCGCCGCTGCCTCAGCGCTTCGCGAAGGAAGTGATGAAGCGCTCGGTCGGCATGCACATGGACGAGGCGCTTCGGCTCGAATCGAGCTCGTTCCACGACGTCGGTCGGACGGAAGACCTGGACGAGGGCACGACCGCGTTCCGCGAGCGGCGGGACGCGGTCTTCAAGGGGCGATAGCGGGATCGTCGCGCCCGGATGGCGGCGGTCGTCGACCGGGTCCCGGGCGAATCCGATCCGCGGGATCGGGGCGTCCGGCTCGCCGACACGCGACCGCCGTCGAGACACGCCCGCCGGTTCACGGCGATTCCCGGACCGCTCGCCCGCCGCTCGGGCGCGCGCCGAACCCTCGCGGCTGCCGAGCGTCCGCCTCGAGCGATGTCCTACGCCGAGGAGGGCGTGCGGGTCCGAGCGCGCGCGCCGTTCCGTTCGAGAGCGGCTTCCACCAGCGGCAGGTGGTCGTTCCCGAAATACATGTCCTCGCCGACGAAGACGGTGGGAGACCCGAAGCCGCCGCGTCGCACCAGTTCGTCGGTGTTCGAGCGGAGCTCCGCCTTCACGGCCGGATCGTCGATCGCGGACAGCAGCGACGTCCCGTCCACGCCGACGATGCCGCAGAGCCGGCGGACGACGCTCTCCTGCGAGATGTCGAGATCGTCTCTCCAGTAGGCTTCGAACGCCGCGCGGGCGAAGGCGGGAAGCTGTCCCTCGCGATCGAGCACGATGCAGGCGCGCATCACCTTCACGCTGTTGACCGGGAACACCGCCGGGCGACCGTTGATCGACAGCCCCGACCAGCGCGCCCAGTCCTGCAGGCTCTTCTGCGCGTAGGCGACCTTCGCGGGGACCGGGCTGCGTCGCGACTCGTAGACCGACGGGTTGACGCTGTTGAAGATGCCGCCCACCAGGATCGGCTTCCATCGGATCGACACCGAAAATTCCGAGGCGAGCTTCTGCACGTTGTGAAAGCCGAGATAGGTCCACGGGCTCGAGCAGTCGAAGTAGAACTCGATCGAATCCATCATCTCCCCTGTGTCGAACGAATCCGGACCGGCGGCTGCTCGGCGCGTGCGTCATCCGTTCGCGTCGGTCATGCTGCGCCGGTCGCCTACTAGGTGTCCACGTTCGCGGGCCTGACCCCAAGGGTCGAGTCCGACGGACGTCGGCGACCCGTCCATCATCCTGCGACGGTGACGATCGCCCGACGAGCGTACGACGAAGCGGCAGTACCGCTCGAGCTCCGAATCGATCCCCGTGGAGCAGGGAGGACGGCGTCGGGCCGGCCCCGCGCCGGAGAGCGGGCATCGTTCCGGCGACCCGTGTCCGGTCCTTGCTGGCAAGGTCGGAGAGTTCCCTCCGCAGGAGACACGATCGATGCAACCCGAAGCCCGGATCGCGCTGGCCACGCTCGCGTTCGCCGCGCTGCACAGCGCGCTCGCGAGCCGGGCGGTCAAGGACGCGGCCGTCGCCCGCCTCGGCGAGGCGCGCTGCCGTGCCGTCTATCGGCTCATGTACGTCGCGCAGGCGGTGCCGACCGCGGCCGCGCTGGTCCTGTACGTGGGGCGCCGGCGCACGACGACCGACGTCTGGCGCGTGCGCGGGCCGGCCGCCGCGCTGATGCACGCCGGGCAGGCGGCGGCGCTGTTCGGCGTGGCGGCGACCGCCTGGGCCGGCGGCCTGGCGCGACTGGCCGGTCTCGACGGCCTCCGCGCCTTCGCGCGCGGCGAGCCGGTGCCGGTCGATCCGGCCGCGCAGGGGCCCGAAGCCGATCCGGCGGACGGCGAACTGCTCGTGCGGGGCGGCTACCGGGTCAGCCGCCATCCGCTGAACGCGTTCGCGGTGCCGGTGCTGTGGCTCGTGCCGCACCTGACCACCGGCCGGCTCGCGTTCAATGCGGTCGCCACCGCGTACCTGTGGGTCGGATCGCTGCACGAAGCGTCGCGGTTGCGTCGCCTCTACGGCGCGCGCTACGCGGCGTACGAGCGCAGCGGCGTGCCGTTCTTCGTGCCCCGGCCGGGGCCGTTGCTGACGCTCTCGGTCGAGGCGCTGCGCCGGCTGCCCGGGCTTCGAGGGGCGACGCGGACGGCTGAGGTGAGGCCGACCGATGCGCTCTGACGCGAGGCGTGCGCTCCGGCCGCTCGTCGCGTTCGGCGGCGCGACGGTAGAGCGTGGAGGCTGCGGGACGCGATCGTACGGTCCGCCTTCGGAACGGGACCCTTCGGGGATCTCGATGCCGCGGCGAGACGGGGCCCTTCGACATCCGTGTCTTCCTCGGTCGCCTTCCATCCCACGCGCCACGATGTCCGACTCGTGCCGTCGATGAACGCTGCACCTGCCATGCGATCCCATGCTTGACGTCCGGATCCTCCGCGAGCTCCACGTCGAATCGCCGACCGGGGCCGGCGGAGTCGAATCGCTCAGCTCGGCCAGCGGGTTGGTTCGCAGCGGTGACGGCGTGTTCGTGGTCGCCGACGACGAGCATCATCTCGCGCGGTTCGAGGTGTCGGGCGACCGCCCGGGTCGACGGATCCCGCTGTTCGACGGCGCGCTCCCCGGCGCGCACGAGGCGCGCAAGGCGGTCAAGCCGGACTGCGAGTCGCTCGTCCTCCTTCCGCCGTTCGGAGCCTTTCCCTGCGGCGCGTTGCTGGCGCTGGGCTCGGGCTCGCGGAGCACGCGGTATCGCGCCGCACTGCTGGGGCTCGACGCGGCGGGCGCAGCGGTCGGGGCGGCTCGCATCGTCGACTTCGCCGCGGTCTTCGAGTCGCTGAACGAATCGCTCGGCGTGCCGAACATCGAGGGCGCGTTCATCCGCGGCGACGCGCTGTGCCTGCTCCATCGCGGCAACGGGACGAACGCCTTCGACGCGGTGGTGGAGTTCGGCTGGCCGGTCGTCCGCGAGTGGCTCGTCGGACGCGGGCCGGCCCCCGGGCCCGTCTCGATCGTCCGGATGTCGCTCGGCGCCATCGACGGCGTGCCGCTGAACTTCACCGACGGCGCGGCGCTCCCGGACGGCGGATGGGTCTTCAGCGCCGCGGCCGAGGACACGGCGGACAGCTACCAGGACGGGCGTTGCACCGGCTCGGCGATCGGTCGGGTCGACGCGTCGGGCCGGATCGTGTCGATCGAACGGGTCGGCCTCGACGGCAAGATCGAAGGCGTCGCCGCATCGGTCACGTCGTCCGGGATCGAGTTGCTGATGGTCACCGACGCGGACGACCGGGGTCGACCCAGCCTGCTGCTGGGTGCGTCGCTGCCGTCCTGACCGGCCCCGTTCCTGGAAGAACGAGCCGTGCAAGCCCCGGCGACCTCCACCATTCCGGCTTGATTCCGGCCGGCCTGACGTCACTGCCGATTTCGGGCATCTCGGCTCGGCCCTCTCGTCCGAGCAAGCGGCCGCGGCCGTTGTCCACGATGTGCAATTCGAAGGCGCCG
>DASPJX010000029.1:0-19238 GCA_035628395.1 Burkholderiaceae bacterium
GGGACGCGAATTATAGGCGGTGTTCCACGTGGAACAGTACGCCTGGGTTCTAGGACTCAGGTCGTACGGGGAATGTCCGTAGGGGCGAAGGCGCAGCGTGGCAGCCGGAGAGCGGTAGCTCGGCTGGTCTGGCGATTCGGACCGCTTGGAACGTCACCGCATGGACCATCCGATGGATCCGACGCGACGGGTCGGACGCCGATCCTCAGCGTGGAGAAAAAAGGCTGAGCGCTTTTCGAAGCTCGAGCTGGACGGGCGTCGCAGCGAAACAGACTGGCGCTACGGTTCGGGCCCTAGTTGCTCACCGGTTGACGAAAACCCATGCGGAAAGAATGCAACGAGGGTGACTGCTGGTCAGCGCCCAGATCAGCAGTTCGATCCGCCCCTTCCGATGGGGTTGGAACCCCTTCTCGTGCGCGACGGCGCTACACACTCCGCGGCGTCTTTGGAGGGAAACGTGCCGAGTCTTTCCCAACTGCCCGGCTTCAGGAGCCATCGAGGATTCGAGTCCGATTGCACTGCTCGCCTGATGCTCCACGGCTAACAGCCGCGCCGTGTCCTGCGTCCCAGGTTCGTACGTGACCATTCCGAACGAGCGCCTCGAACCGTTAGCCTTGGTGGGAGGAATGGTCGAGTCTTCGTCGACCGGCAGGTCTACTGAGGGCATCAACGACTGAACCTGAATCGAACAGCATGCTGCGTGTTTCACGTGAAACAGCCGTGCTGTGCTCCGCTGCCTCTTCCGTACGCGACCATTTCACCCCGATTCTTCAGCCGCCCAGCCATGAAAAATGTCCTCCTGTATATGGCCACGGCACTCGCCGAAATCGTCGGGTGCTACCTGCCTTACGCCTGGCTTAAGCAGAACGGCTCGGCGTGGCTGCTACTTCCGGCCACGCTCAGCCTTGGGCTGTTCGCCTGGCTGCTGACGTTGCACGACGCTCCGTCGGGTCGCGTCTACGCGGCATACGGCGGCGTTTATGTCGCGGTCGCCTTGGCGTGGCTGTGGAGAGTGGACGGTTTACGCCCGACGAACTGGGACCTGGCGGGCGTCGCGGTGACGCTCGGAGGCATGGCGCTGATCGCGTTCCAGCCGAGGTGACTCGACTGAGCTCGGACGTCGTGTAGCGCTTATCTGTTCAGGCTGGAGATCGATCCGACGGGCTGGGCCATCTTTGGATCTCAGCGATGCTGTTTCACGTGAAACAAGGCGCGCGCCCTACTCGCGCCACTTCGGCGGCGCTGCCGTCGCCCTTACCCGATCGCTACCGCGACCGTTTCACGTGGAACAACCTTCGCGTCCTCCAGGATCATTTCCGCGCCGCGCTCCGCGATCATCAGCGTCGGCGAATTCGTATTACCCGAAGTGATCGTCGGCATCACCGACGCGTCGATAACCCGCAGGCCGGTGACCCCGCGTACCCGGAGCCGCCCGTCCACGACCGCCATCGGATCGTCGTCCGCGCCCATCTTCGCAGTCCCCACCGGATGGAAGATCGTCGTGCCGATGTCGCCCGCTGCCTTCGCGAGCTCCTCCTCGGTCTGGTAGGCGGGTCCCGGCTTGAACTCCTCCGGCGCGTACTTCGCCAGCGCCGGCATACCGACGATTCGGCGCGTGACACGGATCGCGTTCGCGGCGACCGCACGATCGACCGGATGCGACAGGTAGTTCGGCCGGATCGCAGGCTTGTCGCGCCAGTCGGACGAGACGATGTGGATCGTCCCGCGCGACTCCGGCCGCAGCTGGCAGACCGATGCGGTGAAGGCCGGGAACGGATGCAGCGGCTCCCCGAAGCGCTCGAGCGACAGCGGCTGCACGTGGTACTCGAGATCCGGCCATTCGACGCTCGGGTCGCTGCGCACGAACGCGCCGAGCTGGCTCGGCGACATCGTCAGCGGCCCTCGCCGGAACAGCCCGTACTGCATGCCCATCCACGCCTTGCCGAACAGGCTGTTGGCCTGGCGGTTCAGCGTGTGGACGCCGTGCACCTTGAACGCGAGGCGCAACTGCAGGTGATCCTGCAGGTTCTCGCCGACGCCGGGCGAGTCGTGGACGACCGGAATGTCGAGCGTCCCGAGCCACTCCGCAGGACCGACGCCCGACAGCTGCAGCAACTGCACCGAGCCGACCGAGCCGGCGGCCAGCACCACCTCGCGCCGTGCGGCGACGAACTGCGCGTCGCCGTCCCGCGGCTCGGCGCCTCGAAGCACCTCGACCCCCACCGCGCGACGACCGTCGAAGCGGACGCGCCGCACGTGCGTGTCGGTCCATACGGTCAGGTTGGGCCGCGACAGCACCGGCCGCAGGAAGGCCTTGGACGCGTTCCAGCGGATACCGCGACGCTGGTTGACCTCGAAGTAGCCGCAGCCGAAATTGTCGCCGCGGTTGAAGTCGTCGGACTTGGGGATGCCCGCCTGCTCGGCGGCGTCACGGAACGCGTCGAGGATCTCCCACGCCACGCGCGGCCGCTCCACGCGCCATTCGCCGCCGTGCCCGTGCAGCGGGTCGGCGCCGCCGGCGTCCAGCGAATGGTGGTCCTCGTGCCGCAGGTAGTACGGCAGCACGTCCTCCCAGTCCCAGCCGGGGTTGCCGGCCTCGACCCAGCGCCGGTAGTCGCCCTTCTGCCCGCGCATGTAGATCATGCCGTTGATCGACGAGCAGCCGCCCAGCGTCCGGCCCCGCGGGTAGATCAGCGCACGCCCGTTGAGCCCGGGCTCGGACTGGGTCCGGTAGCGCCAGTCGGTGCGCGGATTGTCGATGCAGTACAGGTAGCCGACCGGGATGTGGATCCAGACCCAGTCGTCGCGGCCGCCGGCCTCGATCAGCAGCACGCGGTTGGCCGGGTCCGCCGACAGCCGGTTCGCGAGCAGGCAGCCGGCGGTGCCGGCTCCGACGATCACGTAGTCGAAGGTGGCCGCCGGTGCATCGGTCGACGTGCTCGCATCCATGTCGTTCCCCTCTCCCGGCGGGTCGGCCCGCCCGGCTGCGGTCGGGCGCCGTCCCCGAAGGGCGCGGCGCGCACCGACCGCGCGTCAATGCATCAGGATCACCTGGCGGATCGACTCGCCGCGCGCGAGCCGGTCGAGCGCCGGATTGATCTCGTCCAGCCGGATCCGCTCGCTCAGCAGCCGGTCGACCGGCAGCTTGCCCGCCTTGAACAGCGACACGAAGCGCGGCACGTCCCGGCTCGGCACGCAGGAGCCGATGTAGCTGCCCTTCAGCGTGCGCTCCTCGGCGATCAGCGACACCGCCTGCAGCGGCCAGTTCGCGGCCGGATTGGGCAGGCCCGCGGTGACCGTCGTGCCGCCCCGGCGAGTGATCCGGTACGCGAGCTCGAGCGCCGGGACGACGCCCGCCATCTCGAACGCGTAGTCGACCCCGCCGCCGGTCGCGGCCTTGACCTTGGCGACGACGTCCGGATCGCGCGCGTCGAAGGTCGCGGTCGCGCCGAGCCGCTTCGCGAGCTCGAGCTTCGCGGGCAGCATGTCCACCGCGACCACGTCGCGCGCGCCCGCCGCGACCGCCGCGAGCAGCGACGAGAAGCCGACGCCGCCCAGCCCGACGACCGCGGTCCGCGCGCCCGCCTCGATCTTCGCGGTGTTGAACACCGCCCCGGCGCCGGTCAGCACCGCGCACCCGAAGAGCGCCGCCTGCTCCCAGGGCAGCTCGGGATCGATCGGCACCACCGAGCGGCGCGACACGGTCGCGTACTCGGCGAAGGCCGCGCAGCCGAGGTGGTGGTTCAGACCGCCTCCGCCGGGCAGGCTCAGCCGCTTGTAGCCGCCGAGCAGCGAGCCCGAGGCGTTCGACTCGCCACCCGGTCCGCACAGCGCGGGCCGGCCGACCGAGCAGTCCGGGCAGGTCCCGCAGGACGGCCGGAAGATCAGCACGACGTGATCGCCCACTTTCACGTCGAGCACGCCGGCACCGACCTCCAGCACCTCGGCCGCGGCCTCGTGGCCCGGCACGATCGGCACCGGCCAGGGCCGGTCGCCGTTGATCGCCGACAGATCGGAGTGGCACAGGCCGGCCGCATGGATCCTGACCCGCAGCTCGCCCGGACCGGGCTCGGCCAGCTCGACCTCCTCGATCGACAGCGGGCGGCTCTCCGCGTACGGCGCCGGCAGTCCGATCGTCCGCAGCACCGCGGCTCGCATCTTCATCGTCTCTCTCCCCTCGTCCTCGGATGTCCCGTGCGGATCACAGTCCGGCCAGGCACAGGTACTTGATCTCCAGGTACTCCTCGATCCCGTATTTCGAGCCCTCGCGCCCGAGGCCCGACTGCTTGACGCCGCCGAACGGCGCGACCTCGTTCGACAGGATGCCCGAGTTCACGCAGACCATCCCGGACTCGAGCGCCTCGGCGACACGGAACACCCGGCCGATGTCGCGCGAGTAGAAGTACGCGGCCAGACCGAACTCGGTGTCGTTGGCCATCGCGATCGCCTCGGCCTCGGTCTCGAAGCGGAACAGCGGCGCGACCGGCCCGAAGGTCTCCTCGCGCGCGACCCGCATCGCCGGCGTGACGCCGGTCAGCACCGTCGGCTCGAAGAACAGCCCGCCGAGCGCGTGCGCGCGCCCGCCGAGCGCGATTTTCGCGCCCTTCGCGACGGCGTCGGCGACGTGCTGCTCGACCTTCTCGATCGCCGCCGGCTCGATCAGCGGCCCGATGGTCACGCCGGGCTCGACGCCGGGGCCGACCTTGAACGACCTCACGCGCTCGACCAGCTTCGCGGCGAACGCGTCGTAGACGCCGGCCTGCACGTACAGCCGGTTCGCGCACACGCAGGTCTGGCCGGCGTTGCGGTACTTCGAGGCGAGCGCGCCCTCGACCGCGGCGTCGAGGTCGGCGTCGTCGAACACGATGAACGGCGCGTTGCCGCCGAGCTCGAGCGACAGCTTCTTCACCGTGTCGGCCGACTGGCGCAGCAGGATCCGGCCGACCTCGGTCGAGCCGGTGAACGACACCTTGCGCACCACCGGATTCGTGCACAGCTCCAGGCCGATCTCGGGCGCCGCGTGCGCGTCGCCCACGACGACGTTGAGCACGCCCGCGGGCAGCCCCGCGCGCTCGGCGAGCTCGACCAGCGCCAGCGCCGACAGCGGCGTCGCCTCGGCCGGCTTCGCGACGACGGTGCAGCCCGCGGCGAGCGCCGGCGCGACCTTGCGGGTGATCATCGCGATCGGGAAGTTCCACGGCGTGATCGCCGCGCACACGCCGATCGGCTGCTTGATCGCCATCAGCCGGCGGTCGGCCGCGGTCGTCGGGATCACGTCGCCGTAGGCGCGCTTGCCCTCCTCCGCGAACCACTCGATGAAGCTCGCGCCGTAGGCGACCTCGCCGCGCGACTCGGCGAGCGGCTTGCCCTGCTCGGTGGTCATCAGCAGCGCGAGGTCCTCGGTCGCCGCGACGATCAGGTCGAACCAGCGGCGCAGCACCGCGCCCCGCTCCTTCGCGGTCTTCGCGCGCCAGGCCGGCAGCGCGCGGGCCGCGGCGTCGATCGCGCGGCGCGTCTCGGCCGCGCCCATGTCGGGCACGCTCGCGATCGCGGCGCCGGTGGCCGGGTCGTGGACCGCGAAGGTCCGCCCGGAGTCGGCGTCGATCCAGCGGCCGTCGACGTAGCCCTGCCGCTTCAGCAGCGCGGCGTCCTTCAGTGTCAGCGTCATGTCCCCTCCTCGATGCGCGCGCGCCGCGCTCAGCCCAGCAGCTTGAGCCCCAGCACGCCCGCGACGATCAGCACGATGCACGCGAGCCGCGCGGCCGTCGCCGGCTCGCCCAGCAGCGCCATGCCCAGCAGCGCGGTCCCGGCCGCGCCGATCCCCACCCAGACCGCGTACGCGGTGCCCGCCGGCAGCACCCGCATCGCCAGCGACAGCAGCCAGAAGCTGGCCGCCGCGCCGACGAACACGACGACCGACGGCACGAGCCGCGTGAAGCCGTCGCTGTACTTGAGCCCGAGCGCCCAGACGATCTCGAGCACGCCGGCGACGACGAGCATCGTCCACGCCGCCGGCACCGACGGCGTCACCGGCGCGCTCCGCCCGCGGCCCGCCGCGTGTCCCGCCCCGTCACTTCATCGTCGGCATCGTGAACTCGGCGCCCGAGCGGATGCCGGCCGGCCAGCGCTGCGTGACCACCTTGTAACGCGTGTAGAAGCGCACGCCCTCCGGCCCGTGCATGTGGTGGTCGCCGAACAGCGAGCTCTTCCAGCCGCCGAACGAGTGGAAGGCCATCGGCACCGGGATCGGCACGTTCACGCCGACCATGCCGATCTGCACGCGCGAGGCGAACTCGCGCGCGGCGTCGCCGTCGCGCGTGAAGATGCAGCAGCCGTTGCCGAACTCGTGGCCGTTGACCAGCGCGAGCGCCTCCTCGAAGTCCTTCGCGCGCGTGACGCCGAGCACCGGCCCGAAGATCTCCTCGCGGTAGATCGACATCGTCGGCGCCACCCGGTCGAACAGGCAGCCGCCGAGGAAGAAGCCGTTCTCGCGGCCCTGCACCTTCAGGCCCCGGCCGTCGACGACCAGCGACGCGCCCTCGGCGACGCCGGCGTCGACGTAGCCCTTCACCTTGTCGAAGTGCTGCCTCGTGACGAGCGGCCCCATCTCGGCGGTCTCGTCCATGCCGTCGGCGACCTTGATCGCGCGCACCCGCTCGGACAGCCGCGCGACCAGCGCGTCGGCGGTCGCGTCGCCGACCGCGACCGCGACCGACACCGCCATGCAGCGCTCGCCCGCCGAGCCGTAGGCCGCGCCGATGATCGCGTCGACCGCCTGGTCCATGTCGGCGTCGGGCATCACCACCAGGTGGTTCTTCGCGCCGCCGAGCGCCTGCACGCGCTTGCCGCGGCGGCTCGCGGTCTCGTGGATGTACTTCGCGATCGGGGTCGAGCCGACGAAGCTGACCGCCTGCACCGCCGGATGCTCGAGCAGCGCGTCGACCGCCGCCTTGTCGCCGTTGACGACCGAGAACACGCCGTCGGGCAGGCCCGCCTCCTTCAGCAGCTTCGCGATGAACATCGGCGCCGACGGATCGCGCTCGGAGGGCTTCAGCACGAACGCGTTGCCGCAGGCGAGCGCCACCGGGAACATCCACATCGGGACCATCGCCGGGAAGTTGAACGGCGTGATGCCCGCGACCACGCCGAGCGGCTGGCGCATCGACCAGGAGTCGATGCCGGTGCCGACCTGCTCGGTGTACTCGCCCTTCAGCAGGCTCGGGATCCCGCAGGCGAACTCCACCACCTCCATGCCGCGGGTGACCTCGCCGAGCGCGTCCGACAGCACCTTGCCGTGCTCGGCGGTGATGATCGCGGCGAGCTCGGTCGCGTGGCGCTCGAGCAGCTCCTTGAAGCGGAACATCACGCGCGCGCGGCGCAGCGGCGGCGTCGCGGCCCAGGCCGGGAACGCGGCGGCCGCCGAGCGCACCGCCGCGTCCACCGCGGCCGCGTCGGCGAGCGCGACGCGGCGCGCGACCGCGCCGGTCGCCGGGTTGTACACGTCGGCGAAGCGCGCGCCCTCGGCCGGCGTCTGCGCCGCGCCGTCGATCCAGTGGCCGACGACCGCGGCGAGCTGCGGGCCGCTCGCGGCGATCCCGGAATCGGTGCTGCCCATGGGAACTCCGTTGTTCAATCGGTTGAACGACCGTTCAACATCTGCGATGATTGTCCGCAGGCCCTCCGATCATGTCAACCGAACCCGACCCCGCCGTCGACGCGCCGCGCCTCGTGCCCGCGGTCGAGCGCGCGGTGCGCGTGCTCGACGCGCTGGCCGCGTCGCGCCAGCCGCGCTCGCTCGCCGATCTCGCCCGCACGCTCGCGCTGCCGCGCAGCAGCCTGCACGGGCTGCTCGCCACGCTCGTCGAGCTCGACCTCGCGCGGCGCAACGGCGACGCCGAGTTCTCGGTGGGACCGAAGGCGCTGCAGTGGGCGGGCGCGTACGGCGCGCAGTCGGACGTGCTGCGCGCGTTCGACGCGCACGTCGACCGCGTGGACGCGCTCGGCACCGAGACGGTGATGCTCGCCACGCTCGAGGGCGCCGACGTCGTCTACCTCGCGTGCCGCCCGGGCAGCCGCGCGCTCGCGGTCAACTTCCGCGTCGGCGGCCGCTTCCCGGCCGCCTGCACGTCGTCCGGCAAGGCGATGCTCGCGACGCTGCCCGACGCCGCCGTGCGCGAGCGGCTCGGCGCCGGGCCGCTGCCGCGCCTCACGCGCCACGGCGTGCCCAGCGTCGCCGCGCTGCTGCGCCAGCTCGAGGGCGTGCGCCGCGACGGCTGGGCGCTCGACGACGAGGAGACCGCCGAGGGCATGCAGTGCTTCGGCGCGGCGGTGCTCGGGCCGCGGCACGGCGACGTGCGCGCCGCGGTCGCGGTCAGCGTGATCAAGGCGGGGCTCGTCCCGCGACGGCGCACCGCGCTCGCCGAGGCGATCCGCGCGCTCGCGCGACGGATGTCGGACGAGATCGGCGGCCCGGCGACGTAGCGACGCCCCCACTCACTCCGCGATCCGCGCCAGCCGCGCCGCGCGGGGCACCTCGACCGTCCCGCCCGCACCGAGCAGGGCGACCAGCGCGTCGACGTCGAGCGGGCCGCCGACGCGCTCGGTGCCCTCGCGCAGCGCATCGAAGCCGTCGCCGCCCGCGGCCAGGTAGTCGTTGACCGTCACGCGGTAGCGGGCGGCCGGATCGATCGGCACGCCGTCGAGCCGCGCGTCGACGATCCGACGGCCGTCCGCGCCCGGCGTCGCCCGCCAGCGCCAGCCGAACCCCGCCGAGGGCTGCAGGAGGCGCGGGCGCTGCGCGTTCGGGCCGACGAACTGCTGCTCCAGCACGGCGAGCAGCTGCGCGCCGGTCAGCGTCATCACCACCAGCGCGTTGCCGAACGGCTGCGCGGCGAACGCGTCGCCGAAGCGCACCGCGCACGGCGTGCCCTCGCAGGCCAGGTCCTCGCGCAGCCCGCCCGGGTTGGTCAGCGCGAGGCGCGCGCCGCCGCGCGCCGGATCGCGCGTCGCGGCGAGCTGCGCGTCCGCCACCAGCCGTCCGAGCGCGCTGTCGCCGCCGCGCGAGGGCACGCGGTTCGCGGGCGCGTCGAGCCGCCCGACGACGCGCGCGGCGAGCGGCCGCGCCCGCTCGACCCAGCCGTCGACGAGCGCCGCCAGCGCCGGATCGGGCGGCAGCGGCGGGAACGCGCCGTCGGCCGCGCGGTCGCCGCCCCGCCCGTTCGCCACCGGCAGGTTGCGCCCGGTCGTCGCGCGCCGGTCGACGTCGCGGCTGCGCGCATCGAGCGCGAGGTCGACCACCGCGAGCGCGCGCCCGTTCGCCGCCGCCTGCACGATCCGCAGACCCGGGTTGCCCGGCGCGTCGCGCACGCAGTGGTAGCCCTGGTGCGTGTGGCCCGAGACGACGAGATCGACCTCGGGCCGCAGCCGGTCGGCGATCCGGAAGATCTCGCCGCTCGCGCCCGGACAGGCCGGGTCGTTCCAGTCGCCCGCCGTGCGGCCGCCCTCGTGGATCACCGCGACGAAGGCCTCGACGCCGTGCGCCGCCTTCAGGGCCGCCACCTCCCGGTTGATCGCCTCGGCCTCGTCGACGAAGCGCAGGCCGGCGATGCCCGCCGGCGAGACGATGGTGGGCGTCGTGCGCGTGACCGCGCCGACGAAGGCGACGGTGACGCCGCCGACCGTTCTCGTCACCGACGGCGCGAACACCGGCCGTCCGGCGGCGTCGAGCAGGTTCGCGGCCACCATCGGGAAGCGCGCGCCCGCGAAGCGCCCGTCCGGGCCCGCGCAGCTCGACGCCGGTCCGCCGTCGCCGGCACGGCAGCCGCCGGCCGCGAGCCGGCGCAGCTCGTCGACGCCGCGGTCGAGCTCGTGGTTGCCGACGGCGTTCAGGTCGATCCCGATCGCGTTCATCGCCTCGATCGTCGGCTCGTCGCGGAACAGCGCCGACGCGAGCGGCGACGCGCCGACCAGGTCGCCCGCCGACACGACGACCGCGTCCGGCACCTCCGCGCGCAGCCGGCGCACCGCGCTCGCGAGGTACGCGACGCCGCCCGCGCCGACCTCGAGCGTCGCGCCGGGCCGCCTCGGATCGGGCACGCGCAGCGCCCCGGCGGGCGGCTCGAGCTGGCCGTGGAAGTCGTTGAAGGCGATCACCCGAAGCCGCGGCGACGCGGCCGGCGCGCTCCGCGCCGCCGTCTCCGGTCCGCCCGGGTCGGGCGCCGCCGGCACGCAGCCGACGAGGGCCGCGACGAGCGGGATCGCGAGCGGCGGGATCGCGAGCGGCGGGATCGCGAGCGAGCGAACGCGGCCCGCGGCGGCCGAGGCCGAGCGCGGCCGGGGCACAGGCCTTGCTTGAGCGTGTCCGGAAGCCTTCATGTCGAGCGCCGAGGATGGCGGTAGGAAGCGAAGCCCCGATGACGATACCCCGCCCCGCCCCGTTGCCGCCCGCCCTCCCCCGACGCCGCGCCGCGCGCGCCCGCCCGGGCCGCGCGACGGCCTCGGCCCGCCGGCCCGGCGCCGCCCTCGCGCTCGGGCTGCTCGCGCTCGCCGCGACGATCGCGCTGCTCGCGCCCGGTCGCCTCGACGGCACGCCCGGGGACGCGGCGGCCGAGGGCATCGCGCGCGCCGAGCGCTGCGGCGAGCCGCTGCGCGAGCGCGCGGCCTGGCAGCGCTGCATCGACGCCCAGCTCGCCGCGCTGCGCGCCGATCCGCTGGCCGCGGCCGGCGTGCGCTTCCATGCGTGGCGCGTCGCCGACCGCGCGGCCGGCGGCGGGCATCCCGAGGCGGCGGCGCTGCGCGACGCGTACGCGCGGCGCCTCGCCGACGACCTGCGCTCGAACCGGCTGACGCTGCACCGGCTGTGCACCGCCGCCGGCGAGCCCTGCGAGCCGATCGCGAGCCGCCTCGACGCGCCGGCGTAGCGCGACGCGTTGACGGAACGGCGCGTCTCGCGCAAGGTGCGGCGGTCCCCGCCCGCCCCGTCGCCGACGCCATGAACGCCCCTGCCGCCGCTCCGCTCGCCCTCGTCACCTCCTCCGAGCGGCTGTGGTCCTCGCTGATGTCGCTCGCCGAGATCGGCGCGACCCCGGCCGGCGGCGTGCGCCGCCTCGCGCTGTCCCCGCTCGACGGACTCGGGCGCGAGCGGGTCGTCGGCTGGCTGCGCGAGGCCGGCTGCGAGATCCGCTGCGACGCGATCGGCAACCTGTTCGCGATCCGCGCGGGCACCGATCCCGACGCGAGCCCGGTCGCCGTGGGCAGCCACATCGACACGCAGCCCAACGGCGGACGCTTCGACGGCAACTACGGCGTGCTCGCCGGCCTCGAGGTCGTGCGCACGCTGAACGACGCGAACCTGCGCACGAAGCGCCCGATCGCGGTCGCGATCTGGACCAACGAGGAGGGCACGCGCTTCCAGCCGGTGATGATGGGCTCGGGCGTGTACGCCGGCGCGTTCGACGCGGCGCACTGCCACGCGCGGAAGGACGCCGACGGCGTCACGGTGGGCGAGGCGCTGCGCGCGATCGGCGCGCTCGGCACCGACGCCGCGCCCGCGTTCGACGCGTACTTCGAGGCGCACATCGAGCAGGGCCCGGTGCTCGAGGCCGAGGGCAAGGTGATCGGCGTCGTCGAGTCGGCCCTCGGGCAGCGCTGGTTCGACGCGACCGTCGTCGGCCAGGACGCGCACGCCGGCCCGACGCCGATCGAGCTGCGCCGCGACGCGCTGCTGGCCGCCTCGCGCCTCGTCGCCGAGGTCCGCCGGATCGCCGAGACGCATCCGCACTACGCGCGCGGCACCGTCGGGCGGCTGGTCGTGTCGCCGAACTCGCGCAACGTGATCCCGGGGCGCGTCGAGCTCAGCGTCGACCTGCGCAACGCCGACGCGCCCACGCTCGACGCGATGGCCGACGCGGTCCGCGCCGCCGCCGAGCGGATCGCGCGCGAGGACGGCGTGTCGATCGAGCTGGTGCAGACGGTGCACTTCCCGCCCTGCGCGTTCGATCCATCGCTGGTCGACTCGATCGATCGCGTCGCCGCCGCCTTCGGGCTGCCGCGGCGCCGGATCGCGAGCGGCGCGGGGCACGACGCCGTCTACGTCGCGCGCACCTGCCCGGCGGCGATGATCTTCGTGCCCTGCGAGCGCGGGATCAGCCACAACGAGATCGAGAACGCGGATCCGGCCCACCTGCACGCCGGCGCCGACGTGCTGCTGCACGCGGTGCTCGAGCGCGCCGACCGCTGACCCGACCGATGCGGGGGCCCTGCGCCGGCCCGGCCGGCGTCCGATGAGCGCGGGCGCGTTCGTCGGGGCGCAGCTCGCGACGGTGCTCGGCCAGCCGCCGACGCCGTGGCTGCTCGCCGCGGTCGCGGTCGCGTTCCTGCTCGGCGGCGTCGTCAAGGGGCTGCTCGGCGTCGGGCTGCCGCTGGTCGCGATGCCGCTGCTCGCGCTGCTGATCCCGAGCCCGAAGGCGATCGCGCTGATGGCCCTGCCGATCCTGCTGTCGAACGTCTGGCAGGCGGCCGACGGCGGCCACGCGCGCGCGGCGCTGCGGCGCTTCGCGTGGCTGCTCGTGCCGATGATGGTCGCCACGCTCGTCGCGGTGCGGCTCACGCTGACGATGCCCGAGCCCACGCTGCGCGCCACGGTCGCGGCCGCGCTGCTGGTCGCGGTCGCGCTGATGGCGTGGAACCCGCGGCTCGACATCGACGCGCGCGGCGAGCGCCGCTGGGGCGTGGCCGTCGGGCTCGCCTCGGGCCTGATGGGCGGCGCGTCCTCGCTGATGGGGCCGCTGCTGATCGCCTACCTGACCGCGCTGCGACTCGATCGCGAGACCTTCGTCGGCTCGATCAGCGTGATCTACCTCGCGGGCGCGGTGCCGCTGTTCGGCGCGATGGCGCTGGCCGGCGTGCTCTCGCTGCCCGAGGTCGTGCTGTCCGCGCTCGGGCTCGCGCCGATGGCGCTCGGCATGACGATCGGCCGCGCCGCGCGCCGCCACGTGTCGGAGGCGAAGTTCCGCCGGCTGCTGCTCGCGTTCCTGGTGACGGTCGCGATCTCGCTGGTCGTGCGCTGAGCCGCCGGCCCGGGCGCGGCGGGCCGCCTACGCGCCCTCGGCGCGCTGCTCGTCGGCGAGCGCGCGCACCGTCGCCGAGCGGAACTCCATGAACCACAGCACGCCGGTGATCGCGACGGTCGCCGCGCCGAACAGCAGCGGGTTGACCAGCCACAGCAGCACCGGCACCGCGTAGTAGTACGCGCGCAGCCCCTGGGCGAAGTTGCCGCCGGCCAGCTCGTTGAGCCGCGCGGCCGCGTCGATCGACGGGTCGTCGTCGCGCAGCCGCTCGCGCCGGCCCGGGAACGCGCCGACCATGATGTTCACCAGGTTGAACTGCCGCAGCGACCAGGTGAAGCGCATGAACGCGTAGACGAACACCAGGCTCATCACCAGCACCTTCGACTCCAGCCCGTCCTGCGTGACCCGCGAGGCGAACGGCAGGCTGCGCACCACGTCGAGCACCTCGCTGCCGCGCTCGATCGTGCCGAGCAGCGCGAACGAGGCGCCGAGCACCAGCAGCGTCGTCGACGAGAAGAACGTCGCGCTCTGCATCAGGTTGCCGATCAGCGCGGCGTCGGTGATCCGCGGGTCGCGGAAGTAGGCCTCGCGCATCCACGCGCGGCGATGGCGCGCGAGCGCCGCCATCAGGCTCGGACGGGTCGCGGCCGCGCGCTCGGCCCACGCCGCGTAGCCGAACCAGGCGAGGACCCAGAGCCCGAGGGCGATCCAGTCGGAATTGGAGAAGGCGCTCACGACGGTCCCGATTCTAGCGGTGCCGTGCCCGCCGGCGGCGCGCGCCCTACAATCGCCGCCATGCCGACCTCCCCGCTCCCGATCGCGGTCACCATGGGCGACGCCTGCGGCATCGGTCCCGAGATCGTGCTGAAGGCCTGCGCCGCGCCGCGCCCCGGCGCGCGGCCGCTCGTCGTCTACGGCGACCCGGGCGTGCTCGCGCGCACCGCGCGCGCGCTCGGGCTGCCGGCGCGCGTCGTCGCGCTCGACGGCCCCGCCGATCCGCGCGCGGCGACCGACGCGGGCCGCGGCCCCGACGATCCGCGCGGAGCGGCCGACGCGGCCGACGACCCCGCCGCGCCGCGCGTGCTCGTGGTCGCCTGCTCGGCGCTGCCCGAGGACCTGCCGCTCGGCCGTGTGGACGCGCGTGCCGGGCGCGCCGCGCACGACGCGATCGTGCGCGCGTCGCGCGACGCGATCGCCGGGCGCGTCGCCGCGGTCGCGACCGCCCCGATCCACAAGGAGGCGTTCGCCGCGGCCGGCGTGCGCCATCCGGGCCACACCGAGCTGCTCGCCGAGACCGCCGGCGTGAGCGACGTCCGGATGATGCTCGCCAACGACGAGCTGCGGACGATCCTCGTCACCATCCACGTGCCGCTGCGCGCGGCGATCGAGGCGATCACCCGCGAGGCCGTGCGCGACACGATCGCGATCGCCCACGAGGGCCTGCGCCGGCTCGGCATCGAGCGCCCGCGGATCGCCGTGGCCGGCCTGAACCCGCACGCGGGCGAGGGCGGGCTGATGGGCCGCGAGGAGATCGAGACGATCGCGCCCGCGATCGCCGACGCGCGCGCGCTCGGCATCGACGCCACCGGTCCGTGGCCCGGCGACACGGTGTTCATGCGCGCGCGCGGCTTCCGCGAGTTCGACGTCGTCGTCGCGATGTACCACGACCAGGGCCTGATCCCGGTCAAGTACCTCGGCATCGACACCGGCGTGAACGTCACCGTCGGCCTGCCGTTCGTGCGCACCAGCGTCGACCACGGCACCGCCTTCGACCTCGCCGGCCGCGGCGTCGCCGACCACCGCAGCCTGCTCGCCGCCATCGAGCTCGCCTCGAGGCTCGTGCCGCCGGGCACGCCCTGAATTTCGAACCGCGCCCTTCCCTCCGGACACCGATCGACCATGCCCGATTTCCGCAGCGACACCGTCACGACACCCACCGCCGCGATGCGCGCCGCGATCGCCGCCGCCGAGGTCGGCGACGACGTGTTCTCCGACGACCCGACCGTCAACCGGCTCGAGGCCGTCGCCGCCGAGCGCCTCGGCCACGAGGCCGCGGTCTTCGCGCCCTCGGGCACGCAGACCAACCTGATGGCGCTGCTCGCGCACTGCGAGCGCGGCGACGAGGCGATCGTCGGCCAGCAGTGGCACACCTACCGCTGGGAGGCGGGCGGCATGGCCGTGCTCGGCTCGATCCAGCCGCAGCCGCTCGAGCACGCGCCCGACGGCTCGATCCCGCTCGCCTCGATCGAGGCGGCGATCAAGCCCGACGATCCGCACTTCGCCCGCACGCGGCTCGTCTGCCTCGAGGACACCACCGGCGGGCGCGTGCTGCCGATGGACTACCTGCGCGACGTCCGCGCGCTCGCCGTGCGACGCGGCCTCGCCACCCACCTCGACGGCGCGCGGCTGTTCAACGCCGCGGTCGAGGTCGCGCGGCGGCGCCGGGCCGGCGAGCGCGAGGGCGACGCGCGCGGCGGCACCGCCACCGATCCGTGGGGCGTCGCGCGCGAGATCTGCGCGAGCTTCGACAGCGTGTCGGTCTGCCTGTCGAAGGGGCTCGGCGCGCCGGTCGGCTCGCTGCTGCTCGGCTCGAAGCCGCTGGTCGCGCGCGCGCGGCGCTGGCGCAAGATGCTCGGCGGCGGCATGCGCCAGGCGGGGCTGCTGGCCGCGGCCGGGCTGCACGCGCTCGAGCACCACGTCGAGCGGCTCGCCGAGGACCACGACAACGCGCGGCGGCTCGCGAGCGGGCTCGCCGAGCTCGGCCGCCGGCACGACGGCGCGCTGCAGTGCGACGCGCCGCACACGAACATCGTGTTCCTGCGGGTCGCCGACTCGATCGCCGAGGGCTTCGCCGCGCACCTCGCGGCCCACGGCGTGCGCACCACCGGCAGCGCCGGCCGCTACGGCAGCGGCCTCGTGCAGCGCTGGGTCACGCACCTCGACGCCGGTCGCGACGACGTCGAGCGGGCGCTCGCGATCGCCTCGGGCTTCTTCGAGCGGCGCCGCTGAGCGCGGCCGGTCGGGCGGGCGGAGGCGCGCGCGTCGGGATGGGCGTGCGTCGGGATGGGCGTGCGTCAGGACGGGCGCGCGTCGGGACGGGCGCGCGTCGGGATGGGCGTGCGTCGGGAAGGGTGTGCGTGGTGACGGGTGTACATCGCGACGGGTGTGCATCGCGACGGCTCGTCGCAATCGAGCCCGTGGCGACGGGCGTGCCGCGACGGAGACGCGACGCGACGGCCCCGCCGCCACGGAGCGCGCCGCGACGGGCATGCGACTGGCCTGTCGCGCGGCATCCACCGCGGGCCGGCACCGGCCCCCGACGCACCGCCCGCACGACAGGAGACCGCCGTGAACCCGACCCCCGCCGAATCCGACCGCATCCGCCGGCTGATCGAGAGCCGCCTCGACGAGCTGCGCGGCGACATCGCCGACAAGCTCGACGAGGCCGCCGCCGTGTCGGGCGACACCGGCCGCAACGCCGACTCGGGCGACCTGTCGGTGGCCGACGACACCGCGACCGGCGACTTCGCCGACGCGCGACGCGACGTCGGCGAGTACCAGGAGGCACAGGCCGCGCTCGCGCGGCTCGAGGCGGGCGACTACGGCACCTGCGTCGACTGCGGCGAGGAGATCCCGTCCGCGCGGCTCGAGGCCCGGCCCTTCGCCGCCCGCTGCATCGCGTGCCAGGAGCGCGCCGAGCGCGTCGGGGGCGTGCCGCGCAGCACGATGTGAGACGCCCGCGGCGGGCGATGACCTCGCGGGTCATCGACGCCCGCCGGGGCGCTGAGCAGAATCGGGGCTCCACACACGAGACGTTCAGGGAGCCCGCGATGACGATTCCCCTCCTGGTCCTGGTGCTCGCCGCCTTCGGCGCGCTGTCGACGGTCGCGCTCGCGCAGGTCGGCTACCTCGGCCTCTTCATGCCGGCGCTGCAGTCGATCGCCGGGCTGCAGCTGTTCGCCGACCTCGCGATCGCGCTCGCGCTGGCGATCGTCTGGATGGTCGCCGACGCCCGTCGCAGCGGCCGCAACCCGTGGCCCTGGGTCGTCGCGACGCTGCTGCTCGGCTCGTTCGGGCCGCTCGGCTACCTGCTCGCCGGCGCCCTGCGCGGACGCCGGTCGCCGCTGCCGGCCGGGGCGCGCTGATGGACGTCGCCGCGCCGAGCGTGGGCGGGTCGCTGCGCCGCTGGCGCGCGCGGCGCGGCCTGACCCAGGCGGCCTTCGCCGAGGCCTGCGGCATCTCGCAGCGCCACGCGAGCTACGTCGAGTCGGGCCGCTCGTATCCGAGCCGCGAGCTCGTGCTGCGGGCCGCCGGCGTGCTCGACGTGCCGCTCGCCGAGCGCAACGAGCTGCTGCGCCTCGCCGGCTTCGCGCCGATGTACGGGCGCCGCACGCTCGAGGACGTCGACATGGCCGCGGTGCGCCGCGCGATCGCCCGGCTGCTCGACCACCACGATCCGTTCCCCGCGGTCGCGGTCGACGCGAACTGGGACGTGCTGCAGATCAACCGCAGCGCGATGGCGATGATCTCGTCGGTCTGCGACCTGCCGGCGCTGGTCGCCGAGCGCGGCCGCGGGCCGGTGCCGAACGTGATGCACCTGAGCTTCCATCCGCGCGGGATGGCCCGCGCGGTCGAGAACTGGGCGGTCGTCGGCCCGGCGGTCTTCGCGCGGCTGCGCCAGGAGACCTGGAGCCATCCGGAGCTCGCCGAGCTGGTCGAGGAGGTCCGCCCGTGGGTGCCGACGCCCGAGCCGGACGCGGCCGCCGGACGCGGCGCGACGCTGTCGCCGGTGCTCGAGACCCGCTTCGTCGTCGACGGCGAGCGGATCGACCTGTTCACGACGATCACCACCTTCGGCACCGCCCAGGACGTGCTCGCCGCGGGCATCCGGGTCGAGCATTTCTTCCCCGCCGACGCGCGCAGCGAGGCGCTGTGCCGGGCCCGGTTCGGAGGGAACGACGCTTCGGGAACATAATGGCGGCCCTCGGACGGCCCGCTCGGGCCGTCCGCACCGACCACCCGGAGGCCCGATGGCCAAACCCGACGACACGCCCAGCATGGCGCTCTTCTGCGACTTCGAGAACGTCGCCCTCGGCGTCCGCGACGCGAAGTACGAGAAGTTCGACATCCGGAGGGTGCTCGAGCGACTGCTGCTGAAGGGCAGCATCGTCGTCAAGAAGGCCTACTGCGACTGGGCTCGCTACCGCGAGTTCAAGGCCGAGATGCACGAGGCCTCGTTCGAGCTGATCGAGATCCCGCACGTGCGCCAGTCGGGCAAGAACTCGGCCGACATCCGGATGGTGGTCGACGCGCTCGACCTCTGCTACACGAAGTCGCACGTCGACACCTTCGTGATCATCAGCGGCGACTCCGACTTCTCGCCGCTGGTCTCCAAGCTGCGCGAGAACGCGAAGACCGTGATCGGCGTCGGCGTCAAGGGCTCGACCTCGGACCTGCTGACCGCGAACTGCGACGAGTTCATCTTCTACGACGACCTCGTGCGCGAGCACCGCCGCCGCGGCGCGCAGGGCGCCGCGCGGCGCGAGACGCCGCGCGAGCCGGCGCGCGACGCGGGCCGCGACTCCGGTCGCGAGGGAAGCCGCGACGGCAACCGGGAGGGCGGACGCGACGCCGGGCGCGGCGGGCGGGGCAACGGCGCGGGCCGCGGCCCCGACCGCGACGCGCCGCGCGAGCCGCTGCGCGTCGTGCCGGCGAGCGCGCGGGCCGAGCCCGGCGACGAGGCCTCGTCGGTGGTCGGCGGGCCGTGGCGCCGCCACGCCCCCGAGCCGCGCGAGCCGGCGATCGCCGACGCGCGGGACCCCGTGCCCGACGCGGGCTCGGCCTTCGACGCGACGGCGACGTTCACCGCCGCCGACTTCGCGGCGGAGGACCTGGCCGCCGCGCGGGGCGCGACCGGCGGGAACGCCGACGACGCGCTCGATGCGGCGCGCGACGACGCGCTCGATGCGGCGCGCGACGACGCCCGCGACGACGATGCGCCCGACGACGCCGCGCGCGACGACGCGGACGCCGTCGAGCCCGCCGCCGCGGCCGACGACGAGGCCCGGGCGCCCGCCCGCCGCCCGCGCCGCAGCCGCGCGCGCGCCGCCGCGGTCGACGGCGCGACGGACGCGTCTGTCGCCGCGGCCGCCCCGGGCCCGGACGAGGCCG
>DASPJX010000030.1:0-4215 GCA_035628395.1 Burkholderiaceae bacterium
CCGGTGCCCGAACGCCGACCCCGACGGCATCTGCCGGCAGTGCACCTGCGGCAGCGCCCGCGAGCTGCGCGACCGCGTCGGGCGCCTGACCCGCGACCTGCACGAGAGCCTGAAGGACCTGCAGCTCGACCAGACGCTCGCCGACATGGCGGTCGAGATCCCGGACGCGCGCAACCGCCTGAAGTACGTGACCGAGATGTGCGAGCGCAGCGCCCAGAAGGTGCTGGACACGCTCGACGAGCTGTCGCCGCTGCAGGACTCGCAGCGCGACGAGTCGGCCAGGCTGCTCGAGCGCTGGGACCGGCTGCTCGAGGAGCGTCGCCGTCCGGAGGAAGGCTACATGGCGCTGTTCCGGACGACCCGCGAGCACCTCGCGGCGAGCCGGCAGCGCGCCGAGCGCAGCGCCAGCCTGCACAGCGACATCATGATGGCCCAGGACTTCCAGGACCTGACCGGTCAGGTGTGCCGCAAGATCGAGGTGATCACCGAGCGGATCGAGAAGCAGCTGCTCGCGCTGCTGATCGACACCGCGCCGGAGGATCACCGGGCGCGGCACCTGGAGATGCTCGAGGGGCCCCAGGTGGTCGTCGGACGCTCCGACGCGGTCGCCTCGCAGAGCGAGGTCGACGACCTGCTCAGCTCGCTGGGCTTCTGACCCCGGCGACCGGGATGTCCACAGCCGCTGTGGACAGCCCGGTGGGCAACCCGGGACAACCGGGGATAACCCGGGTCCGCCGACCCCCCGGCCACGCAACGGTGCGCCGTCCCGGGCGACGGTTCCCTGCGCCTTCGCCGTTGACCAACGCTTGAGCAGCGCCCGGTCCGGCCGAGCCGGGCCGTACGGGTCCGTCCGACCCGGGTCCTCCGGGTGCGGCGGGCGTGGTCACGCGTCCGACTTCGGGCGCCGGCCCCGGGGCCGCGGGTCCTCCATCGGCACGTCGTCCGCGCGCGCCTGCCGGCGCGGATCCTCGCGGGTGCGGGTGCCGCTCGCGGTGCCGGTCGCGTCGGTCGCGCCCATCGCGGCCGTGAGGCTGCTGCCCGGCCCGATCTGGCCCAGGCTCGACTCGGTGCCCGCCGAGGCGGTGTCGCTGATGTGGGTGCCGCTGGCGGTGCCGGCCTGCGAGCCGGCCGGCGTCGGCGCGTTGCCCCAGACCGCCGCCTCGCCGGCGACCGGCAGGCGGTCGAGGCCGCGGAGGATCTCGGCGGGCGCCTCCCCGGTCCGGGCCGCCGGCGCGTCGGCACCGTCGGAGGGCGAGAGCGCGGACGTCGTCGAGGCGGTGGAAGGTGTCGTCGGTGCGGTCATGGGAGGGGTCGCTGCGGTGAAAGGGGCCGAAGCCCCGGAAGGCGTCGAGGCCCGCGAAGGCGTCGAGGCCGTCGTCGAAGGGGGCGCCGACGACGCCGGGCCCGATCGGCCGACGGACGGGTCCGTCGCGCCGCCCGGAGCGTCGACTCCGATCGGCGAGGCGGCCGACACCGCCGTCGCGTCGAAGACCGGCGGGGCCGAGCGCGCCGCGCCGCCCGCCCGCTCGGCGGGTCGGTTCCCGCGGTCCGCGGACGTCGGGTCGGTCGGGGGCGCGCCGCTCGGCACCTGGGCGTCCGAGGCGGTCGCTCCGGCCATCGCGGCGGTCACCGCGTCGGCCACCGCCATCCCCCAGCCGGCGAGCACGCCGCCGCTGCGGAGGTCGCGCCCGTCGTGGTCGGGGTCGACGACGTCGGCGCCGTGCTCGCGCAGCAGCGCGATCGCGCGCGAGGCGTCGGGGTCCTCCACGCGCAGTTCGAGGCGCGCGTTGCGCGCCGGGCCGGAGGCGGCCACCTGGACCCGGGTCGGTCCGGCGGCGAGCTCGGTTCGGCCGAGGGCGACGGCGGCGCGCCGGGCGGCCTCGCCGTCGGGGAAGGTCGCGATCACGGTACGGGTCATCGGTGTCTCTCGGACGGAGGTCAGCTCGGGTCGTCGCGGCGACGGGGCTTGGGCGTGCCCGGGCGGGCGGCGCTCGTGCGCAGCACGGCCGCGCCGCGCGTCGGGCGGGCCTCGGCGCGCGCGCCCTCGGCGTCGTTGCCGTCGTCGGCCGACGCCCGCTCGCGCGGCACGTCGGCGGGGCGGGCGGCGATCTCGCGCAGCATCTTGCGCTCGATCGCCTTGTGCATGGTCACGGGTCCGTGACGGGGTTCGTTCGACATCGGAAGCGGTCCTGTTGCTATCGGAGGAATCGGAGGAGGAAGGAGGAGGGCAGCCGGGGAGATCGGCCGGAGCGCGGCCCGGACGCGGACCCGGCGCGCCGCTTCGGCACGGGCCGGGTCCGCGCGGACGTCAGCGGTCGCCCTTCTGCTGGCCGCCCTTGCGACCGGCTTCCGAGGCCTTCTCGGGGTCGTTCGCGAAGTTGCCGCCCGAGCCGCCGCCGCGCTCGTCGTCCGACGCCTGGCCGCCGCCGCTTCCGCCGCTGCCCGCGTGGCTGTGCTCGCCGCCCTTGCGCCCGGCCTCGGCCGCGCGCTCGGGATCGTTCTTGAAGTTGCCGCCGCTCACCTCGCCGCCCTTGCGGCCGGCTTCGGACGCGCGCTGCGGGTCGTTGGCGAAGTTGCCGCCGCTCGCCTGGCCGCCCTTGCTCGCGATCTCGCGCTGCTTCTCCGGGTCCATCGACGCGAAGCCGCGGTTGGAGGTGTCGCCCTTGTCGCTGCTGCCTTGTGCCATCGCTCGTCTCTCCTTGATTGAGGGGAAGGATCCGCACGGGCCGCTCTGGGGCGGCGCCGTGCTCCATCCGCGGAGCGCCGGTCGGGGTCGCGCTCCGTCGTCCGCGGATGGAGAGGCCGGGATGCAGTCGGCGTACCCGGAGCGCACCGAGCAGTAGGACGGCGTGGCCGCACGCCTTGTGGCCGAGGTCGGGCTGCTGCTATCATCGAAGATCGCGTCGTGCGAGGAAGGCCCGGTTCCGGGCCTCCCCGGCCGGTCGTCGATCCGGCTTCCGATCCCCGTCGATCGGCTCGCCCCGTCCCGCCGCACCCATGCCGCCCGTCGCGGCGCGTGCGGGCCACACCGAAGCCTGCCGGCCCGGTCCACATTCATCGGGATCCCTGACCGCGTGATGAATACCGCGGAGGTCAAGCGCATCATCGAGGCGGTGCTGCTCAGCGCGCAGCAGCCGATGCCCGTCGCCGAGCTGCGCCGGCTGTTCGCCGACGAGGTGCCCCTCGGCGCCGACACCGTGCGCGCGCTGCTCGACGAGCTGCGCGTCGAGTGGCAGGGCCGCGCCGTCGAGCTCGTGCCGCTCGCGAGCGGCTGGCGCTTCCAGACGACGCCGGACGTCGCCCGCTACGTCGAGCGGCTCCATCCGGAGCGGCCGCCGCGCTACTCGCGCGCGGTGCTCGAGACGCTCGCGATCATCGCGTACCGCCAGCCGGTGACCCGGGGCGACATCGAGGAGATCCGCGGCGTCTCGGTGTCCGCCCAGATCGTCAAGTCGCTCGAGGACCGGGGCTGGATCGAGGTGATCGGCCACAAGGACGTGGTCGGCCGTCCCGCGCTCTTCGCGACGACGCGGCAGTTCCTCGACGACCTCGGCCTGCGCACGCTGCAGGAGCTGCCGTCGCTCGAGGACGCGCTGGCCGCGGTCGACGCGCTCGGGCAGCAGGCGATGCCGCTGGCCGGCGTCGCGATCGGCTCTGCGGTCGCGGGCCCCGCGGACGACGCGTCGCCCGCGACGGACGAGCCCGCCGCGGTGCAGGACCCCGCAGAGGTCACCGCCGACGCGGACGGGATCGCGGGCGACGCGGTCGCCGGCGTCGGCGTCCCCGATGCCGATCCCCCGACGCTCGCCGACGCGGAGCGCGTCGAGCCCGGCTCCGCCTCGCCCGACGCCGCCGACGCGATCCCGGCGTTCTCCGACGTCGTCCCGTTCCCGCTCGTCGACGATGCCGTCCCCTTCCCGCCCGTCGACGACGCCCTCGTTCCGTCCGGCCCCGCGCCGGATCCGACCCCCGACGGCACCGCCTCCGAGCGGCCGTCCGATCCGCCGCCCGTCGCGGCGCGTCCCTCCGGGCCGACCGCCGTCGCGGCCGGCACCCACCGCGGCACGACCGCGGCCTCCCCCACGTCCCCCGCCCGTCCCGCCCCCGACTTCCAGCCCGACCCATGAGCGACACGCCCGATACCGTCGATTTCGCCGTTCCCCCTTCCACCGCCGCGGACGGCGACGCGCCGCCGCGTCCTCGCCGTCGGGGGCG
>DASPJX010000031.1:0-7049 GCA_035628395.1 Burkholderiaceae bacterium
GGAACGTCCGCGTCGAGGTCGTCCGGTCCCGCATGTGCGACAGCTTGTGCTGGATCAGCGGGTGGTCGAGGATGTGGAGCGTCGGGAAGCGGGGGTCCTGGCGCATCGGGGCGGCACTCGTCGGGGGATCGGGTCAGTGTAGCGCAGGGCCCGGCGCGCTCCGGCAGGCGGCGATCCCGTCCGCGCCCCGCCGTCCGGGCCGTTCCGGGCCGAGCCGTCCGGGCCGAGCCGTCCGAGCCGTGCGAGCCGTGCGCGTCCGGCCCGGGCGGTGCGTGCCGTCCGCCTCGTCCGACCTGCGCTTCGCTCGGTCACCGTCCCGCCGTTCCGCCCGATCGCCTCGTACCGCCCGGCACCGTTCCTCGCATCGCTTCGTCGATCGTGCCGCCCGGCACGGTCCCGCCCATCGCTTCCTTGCCCGTGGCATCCCGCACCGCACCGCTCCGCCCATCGCACTTCGCCCGTACCGTCCAGCACGATTCCGCCCCTCGCTCCTTCGCCCCTACCGTCCAGCACAATTCCGCCCCTCGCTCCTTCGCCCGTACCGTCCAGCACCGTCCCGCCCATCGCTCCGTCACCCGTGCCGCTCCCCGCCCCGCCCGCCCCGGTCCCCGCCTCCGCGCCCGTTCCCGCCCCCGCGCCGACCGCCGCCGGCCTGACGCTGCTGCACGTCGACCGCGAGCTCGTCGCGATCGACAAGCCGGCGGGGCTGCTCGTGCATCCGAGCGCGCTCGACGCGCACGAGACCGTGACCGCGCTCGACCTGCTCGCCGAGCGGCTCGGCGCGCGGCCGTGGCCGCTGCACCGGCTCGACAAGGGCACCAGCGGCGTGCTGCTGTTCGCGCGCGACGCGGCGGCGGCCGGCCGCTGGCGCCGCGCGTTCGAGGAGGGCCGGGTGCGCAAGCGCTACGTCGCGCTCGTGCGCGGCTGGCCCGCGGCGAGCGGCGAGATCGACGCGCCGCTCGCGCGCGACCCCGAGCGGCCGTCGGCGGGCCAGCCGCTCCTGCCCGCGCTCACGCGCTGGCGGCGCCTCGCGCGCCACGAGTGGCCGTTCGCCGTCGACGGCCGCCATCCGACGAGCCGCTACGCGCTGGTCGAGGTCGAGCCCGTCACCGGGCGGCGCCACCAGATCCGCCGCCACTTCAAGCGGCTCGCGCATCCGCTGGTCGGCGACGCGACGCACGGCAAGGGCGCGCACAACCGCGCGGCGGCGGCCTGGCTCGGCGTCTCGCGGCTGTGGCTGCACGCCGAGTCGCTGTCGATCGACGGCGGTCCGGACGGCGCCGGCGCGCTGCGGATCGACGCGCCGCGCGGCGCCGAGTGGGCGCGCCTCGGCGAGCCGGTCGGCGAGGACGGCGCGGCCGGAGCCTGAGGCGCGCTCAGCGCCGGTGCAGGAAGTCGATCTCCGCGGGCCGGCCGTCGAGCCGCAGGCGCGCGACCGCGGGCGCCTGCTCGGCGACGACGCGGCCGCGGCGCACCACCGCGAGCCGCGTCGCGCGCAGCCGGATCGCCTCGACCGGGTCGCGCGCCTGCAGCAGCACCATGTCGGCGAAGCGGCCCGGCGCGATGCCGTAGCCCTCGAGCCCGAGGATGCGCGCCGGCACCTCGGTCACCGCGTCGAAGCACGCGCGCATCGCCTCCTGCCCGGTCATCTGCGCGACGTGCAGCCCCATCGACGCGACCTCGAGCATGTCCGCCGAGCCGAGCGGATACCACGGGTCCATCACGCAGTCGTGGCCGAACGCGACCGGCACGCCGGCGGCCATCAGCTCGGGCACGCGGGTCATGCCGCGGCGCTTCGGATAGCCGTCGTGCCGGCCCTGCAGCACGATGTTGATCAGCGGGTTGGCGATCGCGGCGAGGCCGGCCTCCGCCATCAGCGGCAGCAGCTTGGACACGTAGTAGCCGTCCATCGAGTGCATCGACGTCAGGTGCGAGCCCGCCACCCGGCCGTGCAGCCCGAGCCGGTGCGACTGCGCGGCGAGCGTCTCGACGTGCCGCGACATCGGGTCGTCGGTCTCGTCGCAGTGCATGTCGACCGGCAGGCCGCGCCGCGCGGCGAGCTCGCACAGCAGCCGCACCGACTCGCGGCCCTCGTCCATCGTGCGCTCGAAGTGCGGGATGCCGCCCACCACGTCGACGCCGAGGTCGAGCGCGCGCTCGAGCAGCTGCAGCGCGGTGAGCGTGCACGACGGGTCGTCGCGCCGCGGGTCGTAGCGCAGCACGCCGTCCTGCGGGAAGGCGACCAGCTGCAGGTCGAGGTACGGCGCGACGCGGCGCTTGACCTCGAGCAGCGCGCGCACCGCGAGCAGCCTCGGGTCGGAGGTGTCGACGTGGCTGCGGATCGCGAGCAGGCCGCGCGCCGCCGCGAGGTCGCAGTACGCGAGCGCGCGCTCGGCGATCGCCTCCTCGGTGAGCTCGGGCTTCAACTCGCCCCACAGCGCGATGCCCTCGAGCAGCGTGCCCGAGCGGTTGAGCCGCGGCAGCCCGAGCGACAGCGTCGCGTCCATGTGGAAGTGCGCGTCGACGAAGGGCGGCGCGAGCAGCAGGCCGCGCGCGTCGATCTCGCGCGCGGCCCGCGCGTCGGCGAGCCGCGGGCGCGGCTCGACCGCGGCGATCCGCTCGCCGCTCACCGCGACGTCGACGCCGACGCGGCCGTCGGGGAGCGCGGCGTCGCGCACGATCAGGTCGAACATGTCCTCGCGCTCCTCGGCGGTGGAACCGACGGCGGTCGCGGCCGTCGCGCGTCGTGCTCAGGCGTGCGCGGCGATCGCGCGCATCACGGTGGCCCAGGCCCGCCGCTCGGCCTCGCCGAAGCGCCGCAGCGCGTCGTCCATGACCCGTCGCTCGCAGCCCGAGGCCTCGTCCTCGACGCGTCGTCCCGACTCGGTCAGGTGGAGCGGCTTCGCGCGGTGGCGGGCCGCGTCGCGACGCACCTCGACGAGCCCCGCCTCGGTCAGCCGGCGCAGCGGCCCGTGCAGCGCCTGCTTGGTGACGCCGAGCATCGCGTGGAGCTCGCCGACCGTGATGCCGTCGCGACGCCCGATCACGAAGAGGATCCGATGATGCACGCGCGACAGCCCGTGCGAGGCCAGGCGCTCGTCCGCCTCGCGGGTCAGGCCCTTCAGCCCGAAGTACATCAGCTCGAGCAACGGGTCGAGCGGATCGAGCGGCGTCAGGTCAACCTTGTTGACTTGACGACCGGATGCGCCGATCATCGGGGACGGCACGGGGAGGGAGACGACGGATGACGCACGAGGAAGCCTTGTCGTTCGCGAACGGGTGGGCGGCCGCCTGGAACCGGGTGGACATCGACGGCGTGGCCGACCACTTCGCGCCCGACGCCGAGCTGACGAGTCCGTTGGCCGCGCGGCTCGCGGGCACCCCGACGATACGGGGGCGCGAGCGGATCCGGCAATACTGGCGGCAGGCGTACGGCGACGTGACCGCGCCCCGCCTGACGCTCGAGGCGGCCGCCTGGGTCGCGGAGCTGTCCCGCCTGATCGTCTGGTGGCGCGCCGAGCTGCCGGGCGGCACCACCCGGGCCTGCGAGCACATGGACTTCGACGACGCCGGGCGCGTCGTCCGGGCCGAGACCTACTACGGCGCTCCGCGCGACTGATCCGCCCGCCTCAGTCCGCGTGCAGCGCGAGCGCCGGCGCCGGCGCGCCCGAGGCCGCGACGCGACGCGCGGCGGCCAGCGCGTCGCGCGCGGCCATCGCGCGGCCGACCAGCAGGACCACCGGCCGGTCGTCGACCGCGAGCCCGTCGGCGGCGAGCCGCGCCAGCGTCGTGCGCTCGACCGACTCGTCGGGCCAGGACGCGCCGCGCACCGCGAGCGCCGGCACGTCGGGCGCGAAGCCCCGCCCGATCAGCGCGCGCGCGCAGTCGGCGGCGATCCGGCCGGCCATGTACAGCACGACGGTGTCGTCGGGGCCGAGCCCGTCGGCCCACGCGTGGGCGCGCCCCGGGTCGGCCTCGCGCTCGCCCCGGCCGATGCGCGGCGTGACGACGTGCAGCCGGCGCGCGACGCCGCGGCGCGTCAGGGACCGGCCGGCCGCGGCCGCCGCGGCGCTCGCCGCGGTGACGCCGGGCACGATCTCCCACGGCACGCCGGCCGCGTCGAGCGCGTCGATCTCCTCGTCGAGCCGCCCGAACACCGTCGGGTCGCCGCCCTTCAGCCGCACGACCACAGCGTGCCGGCGCGCCTGCGCGACGAGCTCCCGGTCGATCCAGGCCTGCTCGGCCGCGCGGCCCGCGCAGCGCTTGCCGACCGCGATCCGCTCGGCGCCCGGCGCCCAGTCGAGCACCTCGTCGGTCAGCAGCGCGTCGTGCAGCACGACGTCGGCGCGCGCCATCGCGCGGATCGCGCGCACCGTCAGCAGGTCCGCCGCGCCGGGGCCGGCGCCCACGAACCAGACCTTGCCCGGCGGGCGGTCGGCGGCGTTCACCGCGCCTCCGCGGCGCGGCGCCGGAACAGCGGCAGCGGCTCGTCGGCCGCGGCCTGGTAGCGCACGCCGAAGTCGGCGAACGCGGCGGTGCACGCCGCGACGTCCTCGCCGTCGCGCAGCGCGAACGCATCGAAGCCGCAGCGCGCGAGCAGGAACAGCTGGTCGCGCGCGACGTCGCCGACCGCGCGCAGCTCGCCGCGCCAGCCGTGGCGCTCGCGCAGCAGCCGCGCGATCGAGTAGCCGCGGCCGTCGACGAAGCTCGGGAACGCGACCGCGACGAGCGCGAGCCGCCCCAGGTCGCCGGCGATCGACGCCGGGTCGTCGGCCGGCCCGAGCAGCACGCCGATGCGCGCCGCGCGCCGCGTCCAGGCGTCGGCGTCCGCGCGCCACTGGGCCAGCGGGACCAGCACGTCGGCGCCGGCGGGCACGGTGTCGGGGCCGCCCGCGGCGGTCACCCAGGCGTCAGGCCGCGGCCCGTTCCGGTCGATCAGCGTCGGCATAGACGGCAGCCTTGAAGGGGTCGAGGCCGACGCGGGCGACCGCGTCGACGAAGCGCTCGTCCGGGGACTCGCGCAGCGAGACGTAGGTGCGCATCAGCCGCTCGATCACCTCGGGGATCTGCGCGCGCGAGAACGACGGGCCGAGGATGCGCCCGATCGACGCGACCGGGCCCTGCACGCCGCCGAGCGAGACCTGGTACCACTCCTCGCCGGCCTTGTCGACGCCGAGGATGCCGATGTGCCCGACGTGGTGGTGGCCGCAGGAGTTGATGCAGCCCGAGATGTTGAGCTCGATCTCGCCGAGGTCGAACAGGTCGTCGAGGTCGTCGAAGCGCTCCTGGATCGAGGTCGCGACCGGGATCGACACCGCGTTCGCGAGCGCGCAGAAGTCGCCGCCCGGGCAGGCGATGATGTCGGTCAGCAGGCCGACGTTCGGCGTCGCGAGCTTCGCGGCGCGCAGCCGCGCGTACAGCGCCGGCAGCGCGTCGCGCTCGACGTCGGGCAGCACCAGGTTCTGGTGGTGGCTGACCCGGATCTCGCCGAAGCCGTGCGCGTCGGCGGCGTCGGCGACCGCTCGCATCTGCGCGCTGCTCGCGTCGCCCGGCGCGAGGCCGTGCGGCTTGAGCGACACCGTGACCGCGCGGTAGCCGGGCACCTTGTGCGGATGCACGCAGCGCTCGACCCACCTCGCGAAGCCGGGCGCGTCCGACAGCGCGCCGTCGGGCACGTCGGGGCGCTCGTCGAGCGCGCGGTACGGCGGCGGCGCGAAGCAGTCGGCGACCCGCGCGACCTCGGCGGGCGTCAGCGTCGACGGCCCGCCGCGCAGGTGCGCGTACTCGGCCTCGACCGCCTCGGCGAAGGCCGCCGCGCCGAGCTCGCGCACCAGGATCTTGATCCGCGCCTTGTACTTGTTGTCGCGACGCCCGAAGCGGTTGTAGACCCGCAGGATCGCCTCGAGGTAGTTGAGCAGCTCCGGCTCGGGCAGGAACGCGCGCAGCCGCGGCGCCACCACCGGCGTGCGCCCGAGGCCGCCGCCCGCCCAGACCTCGAAGCCGATCGCGCCCTCGCCCGGCGCCGCGGCGGGATCGCGCACGACGCGCAGCCCGATGTCGTGGACCTGCACCGCCGCGCGGTCGCCGGCGCTCGCCGACACCGCGATCTTGAACTTGCGCGGCAGGAACGCGAACTCCGGGTGCAGCGTCGACCACTGCCGGATCAGCTCGCAGTACGGCCGCGGATCGACGAGCTCGTCGGGCGCGACGCCGGCGAAGTGGTCGGTCGTCGTGTTGCGGATGCAGTTGCCGCTCGTCTGGATCGCGTGCATCTGCACCGTCGCGAGCTCGGCCAGGATGTCCGGCACGCGCTCGAGCGCCGGCCAGTTGAGCTGCAGGTTCTGACGGGTGCTGAAGTGGCCGTAGCCGCGGTCGTGGCGCTCGGCGACGTCGGCGAGCGTGCGCAGCTGCACCGACGACAGCGTGCCGTAGGGGATCGCGATCCGCAGCATCGGCGCGTGCTTCTGCACGTACAGGCCGTTCTGCAGCCGCAGCGGGCGGAAGTCGTCCTCGGACAGCTCGCCGGCGAGGAAGCGGCGGGTCTGGTCGCGGAACTGCGCGACCCGCTCGTCGACCAGCGCCTGGTCGAGGGCATCGTAGCGGTACATGGGCCGGGGGCGCTCGGAGGTCTGGCCCGACATGCTGCGGGCCGGACCCGGCACGGAGAACGAGCCGATCGTTCCGAGCAAAGTCGCCCGGCCTCTATGCCGGTCGGCCGAGCCCGACGGTCGCGGCTCGTCCGTCCCGACAGGACCGTCCCGACCGGCCCAACCGGCCCATCCCGACCGACCCATCCCGACTGAGTCGTCCAGACTGACCCGTCCCGCCTGACCCGTCCCGGCTCGCCTGGATCCGCTCACCGAATCCGCTCGCCCGATCCCGATCCCGATCCCGCTCCCGCTCCCGAGCCCGACGCCCGGGCCGGGCCGGGCCGGGCCGGCGGACCGTGTCGCGGGTCGCGGGTCGGCTCGGCCGGGCGGACCCCGCCGCACGGCCGCCGACCCGGCGCCCCGCCGGGCCGGCGCCGCCGCGCTCAGTACGTCTCGAAG
>DASPJX010000032.1:0-3262 GCA_035628395.1 Burkholderiaceae bacterium
CGGCGTTCGTTCCGAGTTCGCCGTTCGTTCCGCGGTCGCCGTCCGATCCGCGTCCACCGTCCGATCCGCGTCCACCGTCCCTTCCACGTCCACCGTCAGAACTTCGTCCGCCGTTCGAACTACGTTCGCCGGCCGGTCCGCGGTCGTCGAGCCGGTCGCCGCCCCGCGGTTCGTCCCCGGCCGCATCGGCGCCGAGGGGTGTCGATGAGCCGTCCGCCGCCGCGCTGGTGGGCGCTCGCCTGGCCGGGCGTCGCGACGCTGATCGCCGCGATGGGCATCGGGCGCTTCGTCTACACGCCGATCCTGCCGGAGATGCTCGCCTCGGGCGCGCTGACGCTGCGCGAGGCGGGCTGGGTCGCGGCCGCGAACTTCGGCGGCTACCTCGCCGGCGCGATGGCCGCCTCGGCGATCCGCGGACGGCGGCTGCAGTCGCGGCTCGCGCGGGCCGGGCTCGCGGCGACGGTGCTGTCGCTGGTCGCGATGGCCTTCGCCGACGGCATCGCCGCATGGATGGTCGCGCGCTTCGTGTCGGGTGTCGCGAGCGCCTTCGCGCTGGTGTTCGTCGCCAACCAGGTGCTCGAGCGGCTGACGCGGATCGGCGAGGGCGACCGGATCATCTGGATGTTCGCCGGGGTGGGGGTCGGCATCGCGGTGTCGGCGCTGACGACGCTCGCGGTGCAGGCCGCGGGCGCGACGTGGCCGACCGCGTGGCTCGCCGCCGCCGGGCTCTCGCTCGCGTTCGGGGCGGCGGCCTGGGGACCGGCGGGCGGCGAGGCGCCGTCGCGGAGTGGGGCGGCGGAAGCGGGTGCGGCGGGCGGCTCGCCGGCGGCGTCGACGGCGGGTTCCGCATCGGCCGGGTCGAGCGCGTCGCCCGCCGCGTCGGGGTCGACGCCGTCTCCCGCCGCGGCGATGCCTACCACGCCGACGCCTGCCGCCCCGACGCCTGCCGCCCCGACGTCTGCCGCCCCGACGTCTGCCGCCTCGACGTCTGCCGCCTCGACATCTGCTGCTTCGACGCCTGCCGCGCCACTCCCCTCGGCGCCCGCGCCGGCCCCCTCCGCACCGAAGGCCTTCGCCGCGGCCGTCGTCGCCTACGGGCTGTTCGGTCTCGGCTACGTGATCCACGCGACCTACCTGCCGGCGATGGTGCGCGCGGCCGGCTATCCGCCGGCGGCCGCGCACTGGATCTGGGTGCTGGTCGGCGCCGCGGCGATCGCCTGCACCGGGCCCTGGCTCGCGTTCGCGCGTCGCCGCGGCGCGCGCGCGGCGGTGATCGGCTGCTACGCGGTCGCGGGGGCGACCGCGCTGCTGCCGATGCTGGCCGGCGGCTCGATCGTCGCCGCGGCGATCGCCGGCATCGGGCTCGGCGCGACGCTGACCTCGGTGACGGGCATCGCGCTGCCGCTCGCGCGGGTGCTCGACCCGGCGCGCGGCGCCGGCGCGATCGGCCTGATGACCGCGGCCTTCGGGGCCGGCCAGATCGTGGGGCCGGTGGCGGCCGCCTACCTCGCCGAGGCGAGCGCCGCGGCCGGCGGCGGCGTCTTCGAGTCGCGGCCGTTCGCCGCGCCCTCGCTGCTCGCCTGCGTGGTGCTGCTCGCCGCCGCGGCGCTGATGCGTCCGCGCTTCGACGCGAGGGACTGAGCGCCGCGGGCGCGGCCCGTCACTCGCCCGGGATCGCCTCGGTCACTCGCCCAGGATCGCCATCGTGATCCGCGACGTGCAGACGAGGCGGTCGGCCTCGTCGCGGATCTCGATCTGCCAGACGTGCGTGCTGCGGCCGAGGTGCACCGGGCGCACCTCGCCGATCACCCAGCCCTCGCGGACCGCGCGCACGTGGTTCGCGTTGATGTCGAGCCCCACCGCGTGCCGTCCGGGCGGCAGGCACAGCGTCGCCGCGACGCTGCCGAGCGTCTCGGCGAGCACCACCGAGGCGCCGCCGTGCAGGATGCCGGCGGGCTGCTTCGTGCGCTCGTCGACCGGCATGCGCGCGCGCAGCACGCCCGCCCCGACCTCGAGGAACTCGACGCCGAGCCGCGCGACCACGGTGTTCTCGTGCAGCCGCTCGAGCGAGGCCGGCGTGGCGGGACGGACGAAGGGCGAGGCGGCGGTGTCGGACATGGTCACGGGCTCGGTGCTCGAATCGGAGCGCGGATCTTATCGCCGGTGCCGCCCGGTCCATAATCGGGGACCGAGGAGACCACGATGGCCGACCCGATCTTCCGCGGCTACGACCGCGCCGCGCTCGACGCGCAGTACAACAACCGCGCGAAGGTGCCGGCCTTCGCCGCGTACGTCGAGCGCTGGCTCGCCGACGGCGAGCGCGCCCGCGCGACGCACGGCCGCGCGCTCGAGGTCCGCTACGGCGCGAGCGAGCGGCAGTCGCTGAACGTGCTCGCGCCCGCCGCGACGCCCGCGCCCGCGCCGGTGCTCGTATACATCCACGGCGGCTACTGGATGTCGCTCGCGAAGGCGCACTCGGACTTCGTCGCGCTCGGCCTGGTGCCGCACGGGGCGATCGTCGTCAACGTCGACTACGACCTGATGCCCGGCGTGCGGATGGACGCGCTCGTCGCGCAGTGCCGCGCGGCGGTCGGCTGGGCGCTCGCGAACGCGTCGTCGTTCGGCGGCGATCCGGCGCGCGTCTGGGTCGGCGGCCATTCGGCGGGCGGACACCTGACCGCGGCCGTCGCCGCGACCGACTGGGCCGCGCAGCCCGGCGTGCCCGCGGGACGGCGGCCGGCCGGCGGCTTCGCGTTCAGCGGGCTCTTCGACCTCGAGCCGATCCGGCTGTGCTACCTGAACGACACGCTCGGCATGGACGCGGCCGAGGCCGCGCGCAACGCGCCGCTCGGCATGGCGCCGCCCGCCGACGGCGACTGGACGCTGCTGGTCGGCGGCGCCGAGGGTGCGGAGTACCTGCGCCAGAGCGTCGAGCTCGGCGCCGCCTGGGGCAGCGACGCGCGCCGTCGCGTGCGCGTGGAGGTGACGTCCGGCGACGACCACTTCTCGATCGTCGCGCCGCTCGCCGATCCCGGCTCGGCGCTCGTCGCGCGGCTCGTCGCGCAGATGGGGCCCGCCTCGCGCTGACCGCTATGCGCGGATCGCCGCGCGCGTATCGTCGCCCGCGGACCCCCGACCGCGACCGCGGACCCCCGACCGCGGATCCCGACCGCGGACCACCGACCGCGGACCACCGACCGCGGGCCACCGCCCGCGGGCGACCGCCCGCGTTCCGCCTCGCCACCCCGCCGCCCGGACGCCC
>DASPJX010000033.1:0-2892 GCA_035628395.1 Burkholderiaceae bacterium
CCCGCCACCCGCCGCCACCCGCCGCCATTCGCCGCGGCCCATCGCGGCCAATCGCGACCCGTTGGGGCCAAAATCGCGACCCATCGCGACCCATCGCGACCCATCGCGACCCATCGCGACCCATCGCGGCCCATCGCGGCCCATCGCGGCCCATCGCGGCCCACCGCGGCCCACCGCGGCCCACCGCGGCCCACCGCCGCCGCCCCGCCGAGAGCTCGGCGGGACCGGGCCCGCCGCGGCGCCCGCACCCGCGCGCCGTCAGCGACGCGCGAGGAAGCCGGCGAGCCGTGCGGCGCCGTCCTGCAGCACGGACGCCGGGCGCGCGACGCACCACCGCAGGAACCCCTCGCACTCCGGCCCGAAGGCGATCCCCGGCGCGAGCCCGAGCCGCGCGTCGCGGACCAGCGCCTTCGCGAGCGCCAGGCTGTCGGGCTCGCCGTCGACGCGCAGCAGCACGTACATCGCGCCGTCGGGGATCACCGGCGTCACCCGCGGCACGTCGGCGAGCGCGGCGAGCAGCGCCCGGGTGCCGTCGCGCACGTAGCCGGCGAACTCGCGGGCCGCCGCCTCGCCCTCGCGCACCGCGGCGAGGCCGGCGCGCTGCACGAAGCCCGGGGCGCACGAGGTGTTGAACTCGACGAGCTTCTCGACGTCGGGCGCGAGCGTCTCGGGCAGCACCAGCCAGCCCAGTCGCCAGCCGGTCATCTGCCAGGTCTTCGAGAAGGTGTTCGCGACGACCAGCCGGTCGGCCGGATCGGCGTGGTCGAGGAACGACGGCGCGCAGTCGCCGTCCATCGTGAGCCGCTCGTACGCCTCGTCCGACAGCACCCAGATCCCGTGGCGCCGGCAGTGCTCGAGCACCGCGCGCTGCGCGTCGGCCGGCATCGTCCAGCCGGTCGGGTTGCCCGGCGAGTTGATCATCAGCATCCGGGTGTCGGGGGTCAGCGCGGCGAGCAGCCGGTCGACGTCCAGCCACCAGCGCCCGGAGGCGGGGTCGATCGACAGCGCGACGGTGTCGACGCGCGCGCCGAGCACGGCGGCGATCGCGGTCAGGTTCGGCCACAGCGGCACGACCGCGACGACCCGATCGCCGGGCGAGACGAGCGCCTGGGAGGCGAGCATCAGCGCCGAGACGCCCGAGCTCGTCACCGCGATCCGCCCGGCGTCGAGCGGCGCGCCGCCCGGGGCGTGCAGCCGCCCGACGTAGCCGCCGAGCGCCTCGCGCAGCGCCGGCATCCCGGCGTTGGGCAGATAGAAGAGGTCGCCGGCGTCGAGCGCCGCCTTCGCCGCCTCGACGACGAAGGCGGGGGTCGGGCGGTCGGGCTCGCCGAACCAGAACGCGAGCACGTCGGGCGCGCCCATCGCCGCGTTGGCGACCTCCCGGATGCGCGAGGCGGCGAGGCGGCGGACGGGATCGCGGGCGAGGGCGGGGTGCATGGTCGCGGGGACGGACGGACGGTCGGGCATTCTAGTGCGCGGCGCAGCCGGCGCCGGGGCCCCTTGTGCTATGGTGCTCCGGCTCTACGTCCGGTGTTCCCGATGAAATCGAAGCTGATCGTGATCGTGTTCGCCCTGGCGGGCCTCGGCGGCCTGGGCTGGTTCGCGTACACGACGCAGCGCAACCCCTCCGGCACCGGGTTCGAGGTCAAGGCCGGCGCCCCGCAGGCCGGCGCGCCCGCGCCCCAGGCCGCGGGCGGCCCCGGCGCGGCTCCGGGCGGAGCCGCCGGCGGCTCCGGCGGCCCGGCGGGCGCCCAGCAGGGCGGTGGTCAGCAGGGCGGACAGCAGGGCGGCGGCCCGCGCGGCCCGGTCGGCGTCGAGATCGCGAAGGTCGAGACGCGGGCGCTCGCCGAGGAGGCGGCCGCGGTCGGCTCGCTGCGCGCCAACGAGTCGGTGACGCTGCGCGCCGAGGTCGCCGGCCGGATCGAGCGCGTCGGCTTCACCGACGGCGCGCGCGTGAAGCGCGGCACGGTGCTGATCGCGCTCGACGCGTCGGTGACCGCCGCCGAGCTCGAGCAGTCGCGCGCCGAGCTCGCGCTCGCCCGCGCCAACTACGACCGCACCGCCGAGCTCGCGCAGCGCAACTTCGTGTCGGCGAGCGCGCGCGACCAGTCGGCCGCCAACCTGAAGGTCCAGGAGGCGCGCGTGAAGCTCGCCGAGGCGCGGCTCGCGAAGTCCGAGATCCGCGCGCCGTTCGACGGGGTGATGGGCCTGCGCAACGTCAGCCCCGGCGACTTCGTCCGCGACGGGGCCGACCTCGCGGTGATCGAGGACATCGCCCGCATGAAGGTCGACCTGCGGCTGCCCGAGCGCTACTTCGGCCGCGTCCGGGCCGGGCAGGCGGTGCAGGTCTCGTTCGACTCGCTGCCGGGGCGCACGTTCACGGCCACGCTGACCGCGCTCGACGCGCAGATCGACGCGAACGGCCGCGCGCTGCTCGCCCGCGGCACGCTCGCCAACCCCGACGGCGGCCTGCGAAGCGGCATGTTCGCCCGCGCCCGCGTGATCCTGCGCGAGAACCCGTCGGCGCTCGTCGTGCCGGAGGAGGCGCTGATCGCCCAGGGCGCCGAGGTCTTCGTCTGGAAGGTGGTCGACGGCAAGGCGCAGCGCACCCGCATCGAGACCGGGCTGCGCCGCGACGGGATCGTCGAGGTCACCGCCGGGCTCGCGCTCGGCGACACGATCGTCACCGCCGGGCAGCTGCGGCTGCAGCGCGACGGGCAGGAGGTCCGGCCGGTCGACGGCGGACGCCGGCCCGGCGGCCCGGGCAACGGCACCGGTCCCGGCCCGGGCTCGGTCTCGGGTCCGCGCGACGGCGGCCCGCAGGCCGCGGGTCCCGCCGCCTCGGCCCCGGGCGGCGCGCCCGCGCCGGCCGGCGCCGCGCCGGCCGCCCCC
>DASPJX010000034.1:0-7802 GCA_035628395.1 Burkholderiaceae bacterium
CTGTCGCTGCGCGTGACGATCGATGCCGGATACACGGTGGTCGACGCGATCGCCGCGGGCGACTCGCTGCCGGTGCCGGGCGCCTGCGAGGGCGTGCACCCCGACTACCGCCGGCTCGTCGGCGCCAACCTGCTGCGCGGCTTCCGCCGCGAGGTCAAGGCGCGCATGGGCGGCACGCGCGGCTGCACCCATCTGTCCGAGCTCGCCGGCGTGCTGCCGACCGCGGCGCTGCAGTCGGTGCCGCACCTGCTCCAGCCCCGCCACGACCCTTCCTCCCCCGAACCGCCGTTCTTCATCGGGCAGTGCCATGCGTACGATCGCAGCGGCGAGACCGTGAAGCGGCACTATCCCCAGTGGTTCGTCCAAGCCGATTGAACGGGAAAGACCGCGATGAAAATCCATGAGTACCAGGGCAAGGAACTGTTGAAGCGCTACGGCGTGCGCGTGCCGCGCGGCATCCCGTGCTTCTCGGTCGACGAGGCGGTCAAGGCGGCCGAGGCGCTCGGCGGGTCGGTCTGGGTCGTCAAGGCGCAGATCCACGCCGGCGGCCGGGGCAAGGGCGGCGGCGTGAAGGTCGCCAAGTCCATCGCCGACGTGCGCACGCACGCGGGCAACATCCTGGGCATGCAGCTGGTCACCCACCAGACCGGCGCCGAGGGCCAGAAGGTCCGTCGCCTGCTGATCGAGGAAGGCGCGGACATCAAGAAAGAACTCTATGTCGGCCTCGTCGTCGATCGCGTGACCCAGCAGGTGACCGTGATGGCCTCGAGCGAGGGCGGCATGGACATCGAGGAGGTCGCCGAGAAGACCCCCGAGCTGATCCACAAGCTGTCGATCGACCCGGCCACCGGCGTGACCGACGCGCAGGCCGACGACCTGTCGCGCCGCATCGGCATCCCCGAGGGCAGCCTCGCGCAGTCGCGCACCGTGTTCCAGGCGCTGTACAAGGCGTTCTGGGAGACCGACGCGAGCCTCGCCGAGATCAATCCGCTGATCCTGACCGGCAACGGCGACGTGATCGCGCTCGACGCGAAGCTCAACTTCGACTCGAACGCGCTGTTCCGCCACGCCGACATCGTCGCGCTGCGCGACCTCGACGAGGAGGATCCGGCCGAGATCGAGGCGTCGAAGTTCGACCTCGCCTACATCCAGCTCGACGGCAACATCGGCTGCCTGGTCAACGGCGCGGGCCTCGCGATGGCCACGATGGACACGATCAAGCTGTTCGGCGGCGAGCCGGCCAACTTCCTCGACGTCGGCGGCGGCGCGACCGCCGAGAAGGTCACCGAGGCCTTCAAGATCATGCTGCGCAACCCGGAGCTGAAGGCGATCCTCGTCAACATCTTCGGCGGGATCATGAAGTGCGACACGATCGCCGAGGGCGTCATCACCGCCTCGCGCGCGGTCGGCCTGAAGGTGCCGCTGGTGGTCCGGATGAAGGGCACCAACGAGGAGCTGGGCAAGAAGCTGCTGGCCGAGTCGGGCCTGCCGATCATCTCCGCCGACTCGATGGCCGAAGCGGCCGAGAAAGTCGTCGCGGCGGCCAAGTAATCACGAGATTCCGGAGCGCACCATGTCGATCCTGGTCAACAAGAACACGAAGGTCATCACGCAGGGCATCACCGGCAAGACCGGTCAGTTCCACACGCGGATGTGCCGCGACTACGCCCACGGCAGGAACTGCTTCGTCGCCGGCGTGAATCCGAAGAAGGCGGGCGAGGACTTCGAGGGGATCCCGATCTTCGCGACGGTGACCGACGCGAAGGCGAAGACCGGCGCGAACGCGTCGGTGATCTACGTGCCGCCGGCCGGCGCCGCGGCGGCGATCTGGGAGGCGGTCGAGGCCGACCTCGACCTGGTCGTCTGCATCACCGAGGGCATCCCGGTGCGCGACATGATCGAGGTCCGCGACCGCATGCGCCGCGAGAATCGCCGCACCGTGCTGCTCGGGCCGAACTGCCCGGGCGTCATCACGCCCGACGAGATCAAGATCGGCATCATGCCGGGCCACATCCATCGCCGCGGCCGCATCGGCGTGGTGTCGCGCTCGGGCACGCTGACCTACGAGGCGGTCGGTCAGCTGACCGAGCTCGGCCTCGGCCAGTCGTCGGCGGTCGGCATCGGCGGCGACCCGGTGAACGGGCTGAAGCACATCGACGTGATGAGGATGTTCAACGACGATCCGGAGACGGACGCGGTCGTGATGATCGGCGAGATCGGCGGCTCCGACGAGGAGACGGCGGCGCTCTGGATCAAGGACAACATGAAGAAGCCGGTCGTCGGCTTCATCGCCGGCGTCACCGCGCCCCCGGGCAAGCGGATGGGCCATGCCGGCGCGATCATCTCCGGCGGCAAGGGCACGGCGCAGGAGAAGCTCGAGATCATGGCCGCCTGCGGCATCAAGGTCACGAAGAACCCGTCGGAGATGGGCCGGCTGCTGAAGGCCGCGATCTGACGAGCCGCCGGCCCGCCGCGCGCGCGGGCCGGCGAACGACACGGGATTCCAGGGAGAGATTCGGATGGACTTCGGGACCGCGGCCTTCTGGATCGCGCTCGGCCAGATCATCGTCGCCGACCTGCTGCTCGCCGGCGACAACGCGGTGGTGATCGCGCTCGCCGTGCGCGCGCTGCCGGCGGCGCAGCAGAAGAAGGCGATCATCTTCGGCACGGCGGCGGCCGTGATCATGCGCATCGCGCTGACCGTCGTCGCCGCGCAGCTGCTGACGTTCCCGTACCTGAAGCTGGTCGGCGCGGTGCTGCTGCTGTACGTCGCGGTCGGCCTGCTGCTGCCCGACCACGAGGACGAGTCGGCGATCGGCGAGCGGATGAAGGTCGGCTCGATGAGCTCGGCGATCCGCACGATCCTGATCGCCGACCTGGTGATGAGCCTCGACAACGTGATCGCGGTGGCGGCCGCCTCGCGCGGCGACACGTTCCTGCTGATCACCGGTCTCGTGATCTCGATCCCGCTGGTGGTCTACGGCAGCACGCTGCTGCTGAAGGTCATCGAGCGCTACCCGGCGATCGTCTGGGGGGGCGCCGCGCTGCTCGGCTACGTGGCCGGCGACATCGCGATGCACGATCCGGCGATCGAGGGCTGGGCGACCGCCCAGGCGCAGGCGCTCGGCATGACGCTCGGCACGCTCGCGCGGCTGGTCGGGATCGCCGGCGCGCTGCTCGTCGTCGCGATCGCCTGGATCGCGCTGAAGCGGCGCGCGGCCCCGGCCGCCTGACCGGCGCGCGGCTCCGGCTCCGAGCTCCGGCTCGCCGGGCTCCGGGCTCCGGCTCCGGCCGGGACCGGGCCCGGGGCCGGAACGCGCGCGGCGCGCCGCACCCGCTCCGTCCGCCGGCGCGGACGACCGATGCCCCGGCACCCGACGCGGTCCCGCGTCGGCCCGCCGATCCCCGACACGAGACCGCCCTGCGGCCCGACCGTCCGTCCGCCCCCCGGCGCTCGCCGCCGGGCGGTCTCGTGCCCCCGTTCGTGACCCAATGCCTTCGACGGGCGATCGCCTGCCGATAGATTGCGGGACGCCTCCCCCCGACTCCGTCATGCAACAGCGCGAGACCACCGCCCTGCCGCTGCTGGTGCTGAGCACCGCCCAGCGCCCGCTGCGCCGCATCGCCATCGACAAGCCCCGGATCTCGATCGGGCGTCGTCCCTACAACGACGTGATGCTCGACGACCTGACGGTGTCGGGCGAGCACGCGGTGCTGCATACCGGCTCCGGCGAGACGGTGATCCACGACCTGAAGAGCCGCAACGGCACGCTGGTCAACGGCACGCCGATCCTGCAGCGCGTGCTCGCCGACGGCGACCGGATCGAGATCGGCATCTACCGGCTGCAGTACGTGCTCGAGCGCGTCGGCGCCGAGGCGGGCGCGGGCGAGCCGGGCGCGCGGCTGCGGGTGCTGTCGGGCCCGCGGGGCGGCACGATGATGCCGCTCGAGCGTCCGATCACCTCGATCGACAACGGCTCGGGGCAGGTCGCGGTGATCGCGCAGCGGCGCACCGGCTGGCACGTCACGCACCTGGAGGGGCCGACGTATCCGCTGGTCAACGGGGAGTCGATCGGCCTGGTCGCGCATCCGCTGCGCGACGAGGACCTGATCGAGCTCGCCGGCACGATCTTCCAGTTCCTGCGCGAGCCGCCGTCCTGAGGCGCGCGGTGCGGATCGGCGGCCCCCTTTCCACGAAGGCGACGCGCCGCCTGCTGGGCGCGGCGCTGATCCTGCTCGCCGCCTGCGCCGAGCTCGTCGGGGTCGACCTGCCGCTGGTCGAGACGCTCGACCGCTACCTGTACGACACGCGGCTGCAGCTGCAGCCGGCGCGTCCGAACAGCCGGATCCTGATCGTCGACGTCGACGAGCGCAGCCTGCGCGAGCAGGGGCGCTGGCCGTGGTCGCGCGAGACGATCGCGCGGCTCGCCGAGACGATCGCGAAGGAGGGCGGCGCCCGCGCGGTCGGCTTCGACATGGTGTTCGCCGAGCCGCAGGCGCAGCAGGACCCGGCGCTGATGCGGGCGCTGTCCGGCGCGCCGGTCTCGCTCGGCTACTACTTCTCGAGCGAGCTCGGCGCGGTGTCGACCGGCGCGCTGCCCGCGCCGGTCTGGCCGGCGGAGGTGCTTCGCGAGCGGCGGCTCTCGGTGACCAGCTGGAACGGCTACGGCGCGAACGTGCTGCCGCTGCAGCGCGCCGCGCGCGGCGCGGGCTTCTTCAACCCGGTGGTCGACCGCGACGGCGTGGTGCGCTCGCTGCCGCTGCTCGCCGAGTACCGGGGCCGGCTGTACGAGTCGCTCGCGGTGTCGGTGCTGCGCATCTACTACGGCGACGCGCCGCTCGCGCTGCACGGCGACGGGCTGCACGCCGACGCGCTCGGCTTCGGGCCCTCGGGCGACCAGGCCCGCATCCCGATCTCGGCGGGCACCACCGCGCTCGTGCCGTTCCACGGCCGCGGCGGTCCGGCGGCCTCGCGCTTCCGCTACGTGTCGGCGACCGACGTGCTCGAGGGCCGCGTCGAGCCCCGGCTGTTCCGCGACCGGATCGTGCTGGTCGGCACCTCCGCGCCCGGGCTGACCGACCTGCGCGCGACGCCGGTCAGCGAGGTCTACCCGGGCGTCGAGATCCACGCGTCGCTGATCGCCGGCGCGCTCGAGGGCACGATCCGCACGCGTCCGCCGGAGGCGCCGCTGATCTCGGCGGCGACGATCGCGGCGGCCGGCGGCGCGTCGGCGCTCGCGATGGCCGGCGCCGGCGCGGTCGGCATCGCCGCGGTCGCGGCGCTCGCGCTGTCGTCGCTCGTCGCCTGGAACGCGGTGGCCTTCGCGAGCCTCGAGCTGGTGATGCCACTGGCCGCCGGCGTGCTCGCGGTGCTCGCGGTCGCGGCGCTGAACCTCGTCGCCGGCTACATGAACGAGGGGCGCTCGCGGCGCGCGGTGATCTCGCTGTTCGGCCAGTACGTCGCGCCGCAGCTCGTCGAGCGGATGGCGCACGCGCGCGACGACGTGCCGCTCGAGAGCCGCAACAAGGAGCTGACGATCCTGTTCGCCGACATCCGCGGCTTCACGCGGATGGCCGAGAACATGGAGCCGCAGCAGCTGCGGGACTACCTGAACCGCTTCCTGACCGCGATGACCGAGGTCATCCACGCCTACGACGGCACCGTCGACAAGTACATCGGCGACGCGGTGATGGCGTTCTGGGGCGCGCCCGTCGACGATCCGGAGCACGCCGACCACGCGGTCGCGGCGGCGATCGCGATGCAGCGGCGCGTCGACGCGCTGAACGAGGAGTTCGCGGCGCTCGGCTGGCCGCGGCTCGCCGTCGGCATCGGCATCAACACCGGCGTCGTGCGGGTCGGCGACATGGGCTCGCGGCTGCGTCGCGCGTACACGGTGATCGGCGACGCGGTGAACCTCGCGGCGCGCCTGGAGGGGCTGTCGAAGGGGCTCGCGCTGCCGATCGTGGTCGGCGACGCGACGCGCCGCGCGGTGCGCGGCATCGCGCTGCAGTTCGTCTCGCGCGCCGAGGTCCACGGCCGCACCGAGCCGGTCGACGTCTGGCAGCCGGTGCCGCTCGATCCGGCCGCCTACGCGCCGCCCGGCGTCGCGAGCGCGCCCGGCGCGACCGCACCGGCGGCCCCGGCCGCGGCGCTGCGCCCGTCGTTCCCGGGGACGCTGGTGCCGGCGCGCGTCGAGGCGCCCGGCCCCGCGGAGCGCCGCGCTCCGGAGCCCGCGGCCGCGACGCCCGGACCGGTGCCGGGCGCGGCCCCCTCGCGCCCGCCCCGCGAGCCGATCGCATGAGGTTCCGCGTGCTGGGCTGCAGCGGCGGCATCGGCGCGCGCGCGCGCACCACCTCGTTCCTCGTCGACGACGACATCCTGATCGACGCCGGCACCGGGGTCGAGGACCTGTCGGTCGAGGAGCTCGCCCGGATCGACCACGTCTTCCTGACCCACTCGCACCTCGATCACGTGGCGGCGCTGCCGCTGCTGGTCGACTCGGTGGGCGCGCTGCGCTCGAAGCCGATCGTCGTGCACGCGCTGCCCGAGACGATCGCCGCGCTGCGGGCCCACATCTTCAACTGGGTGATCTGGCCCGACTTCACCGAGATCCCGCACTACGACCGCCCGTGGATGGTGTTCGAGCCGCTCGCGCTCGGCGGCACGGTCTCGGTCGGCGAGCGCTCGATCCGCAGCCTGCCGGCCAACCACACGGTGCCCGCGCTCGGCTTCCACGTGTTCACCGAGCGCGGCGCGCTCGTGTTCTCCGGCGACAGCTGGCCGACCGACGAGTTCTGGCGGGTGGTCAACGGCATCCGCGACCTGCGCTACCTGATCATCGAGACCGCGTTCTCCAACAAGGAGCGCGACCTCGCGATCACCGCCAAGCACCTGTACCCGATCGAGCTCGGCGAGCAGCTGAAGAGCCTGAAGAAGGAGCCGCAGGTGCTGATCACGCACCTGAAGCCCTCCGACGCCGAGCGCATCGCGCAGGAGATCGAGGCCTGGGCCGGCCGGTTCATGCCGCGCCTGCTCGAGCGCGGCCAGGTCCTGGAGATCTGAAGCCCCGTCCGTCGGGCCGCGGCGCCGTCCGGCACGGACCTTGCAGCCCCTCCGTCGGTTCGACCGATCCCGGTCGGAGGAGAGACGGCATGCGACATCCCGCGACCCGCGCGGAACACGGCTTCACGCTGATCGAGCTGATGATCGTGGTGACGATCATCGGCATCCTCGCCTCGGTCGCGATCCCGGCCTACCAGGACTACGTCGTGCGGGCCCGCGTGTCCGAGGGCATGGCGATGGCGGCCGAGTTCAAGACGCTGATCGTCGAGAACGCCGGCAACGGCATGGCGTCGCTCGCGAGCGGCGCGCCGCCGGCGTCCGCGACGCGCAACGTGCAGTCGGTCACGATCGATCCGGCCAACGGCGAGATCACCGTCACCTACACCGCGCTGGTCGGCGCCGGCTCGCCGACGATCGTGCTCGCGCCGCGCCAGAACTCGGCGACCGGCCCGGCGCTCGCGGCCGGCTCGACGTTCACCGGCTTCCTCGCATGGAACTGCAACGCCGCGGGCAGCTCGCGCGCGGGCAGCGCGGGCACGCTGCCGGTCCGCTACGCGCCGTCGCCGTGCCGCTGAAGGTGACGCGGCGCGTCACGTCCGACCTGACGCGCCGCGTCAGCTCGCGCGCGCCGCGGGTGACGCGCCGCGTCACCCCCGCGACGCCCGTCGGCCGGCGCGCGTCGGCGGTGCGCGCCGCTCGTTCGGGCGCGACGTCCGTCGGTCGACCGCGCGCACCGCGC
>DASPJX010000035.1:0-5401 GCA_035628395.1 Burkholderiaceae bacterium
TCCAGTCGGTGCCCTCCCTGCCGTCGGCCCAGACGCTGTCGTGGGTGGCGCTGGCGGCGGTCGTGCCGCTCGCGGCCGCGGTCGCATGCCGCCGGCGTCGCCGCGTGGCGGCGGCGCTCGCGCTCGGCGGGATCGCCGCGATCGTCTTCGCGCTGGCGGGCGCGCGCGCGGCGGACCGGCTCGCCGATCGGCTCGCTCCGGCGCTCGAGGGCCGGCCGATGCGCGTCGTCGGCGTCGTGGACGAACTGCCGACCCGGGTCGGCGACGGCTGGCGGTTCGCGCTGCGGATCGAGGCCTGCGATCGCCTCGGGGAGTCGGCGCGCCCGCCGCGCGGCGCTCGGCCGGTCGATCCGACGTCGCGCTCGGGCGGCGCCGACGACGCGGGGCAGGCCGTCCGAGGAGGCGCTCGCCCGCGGCATTCGGGCGATGCGCAGCAGGCCGCGGCGCGGCCCGTCGATCCGTTCGCGTCCGGCGGTTCCGGGGCCGAGGGCGCCGAAGCCACGGACGCGTCTTCGCCCCAGCCGGCGGACGAGGCGGCTCGCGCTTCGCCTCGCCCGTCCGATCCGAGCGCCACATCGTCCGCCATCGCGATCGACACCGGACCCTGCCCGCTGCCGGGACGCCTCCAGCTTTCCTGGCACGGCAGCGGCCGCGGACCGCCGGTGCCGCCGCTCCTGCCGGGCGAGCGCTGGTCGCTCGAGGTGTCGCTGCGTCGCCCCCACGCACCGATCAACTTCGGGGCGTTCGACCGCGAGCTCCGGTGGCTGCACGAGGGCATCGGCGCGGTGGGGTCGGTCCGGCGCGGCACGCGGGTCGCGGGTCCCGTCGCCGGGCCGGCGATCGCGATCGAGCGCGCGCGTGCCGCGATCCGCGACGGCGTGCTGCGCGCCTCGGGCGAGCGCGCGCGCGAGGCGGGCGTGCTCGCCGCGCTCGCGGTCGGCGACCAGGCGGCGATCGACCCGACGCTGTGGACGCTGTTCAACGTCACCGGCACCGGGCACCTCGTCTCGATCTCCGGGCTTCACGTGACGATGCTCGCGGGTCTCGCGGGCGCGGCCGTCCGCCGCGCGTGGACGGCGGCGCCGCTGCGCGCGCTCGGGCTCGCGGCCCGCGTGTCGGCGCCGTCGGCGGGGCTCGCGGCCGCGGCGGTGACCGCGCTCGGCTACGCCGCGCTCGCCGGCTGGGGCGTGCCCGCGCAGCGCACCGGGCTGATGCTGTGCGCGGCGGCGGTGCTGCTGGTCACGCGCCGCGCCGCGTCGATCGGGACGGCGATCGCCGCGGCGGCCGCGGTCGTCGTGCTCGCCGATCCGTGGGCGCCGCTCGCCGCGGGCTTCTGGCTGTCGTTCGGCGCGGTGGCGGCGATCGTGTGGGCCTGCACCGGCATGCCCTCACGCGTGCGGGGCGCTCGCGCGGTGCTCGCCGCCGCGGTGCGCACGCAGTGGGCCGCGACGATCGCGCTGGTGCCGCTGGGCGCGTGGTTCTTCGGGTCGGTCTCGCTGGTGGGCCCGCTCGCGAACGCGGTGGCGATCCCGGTCGTCGGGTTCGTCGTGACGCCGCTCGCGCTCGCGGGCGGTGCCTTGGCGCCCGTTTCCGGATCGCTCGCGTCGCTCGTGCTCGCGCCCGCCGCGGCGGTGCTCGGCACGCTGATCGCGGCGCTGGAGGCGCTCGCCGCGGTGCCGCACGCGGCGGTGTCGCTCCCCCGTCCGGATCTCGCGGCGCTGATCGTCGCGAGCGCGGGGTGCGCGCTGCTGCTCGCGCCGCGCGGCATGCCCGCGCGCGCGCTGGGGGCGCTCGCGCTGCTGCCGATCGCCGCCGTGCCGCTGCCGCGCCCGAAGCCCGGCGAGCTGCGGCTCACCGCGCTCGACGTCGGGCAGGGCAGCGCGGCGGTCGTGCAGGTCGGCCGTCGCACGCTGCTGTACGACACCGGGCCGGGCGCGCGGACCGGCTCGGACGCGGGCGCGCGCGTCGTCGTGCCGTGGCTGCGCGCCCAGGGCATCGGCGCGCTCGACGCGCTCGTCGTCTCGCACGTCGACGACGATCACGCGGGCGGCGCGGCGTCGGTGCTCGCCGCCGTGCCGGCCGCGCGCCTCGTGTCCTCGATCCGGGACGATCACGCGCTCGTGCGCGCGCATGCGGGCGAGCCCTGCCGACGCGGCGAGGGTTGGCGCTGGGACGACGTCGAGTTCGAGTTCCTGCATCCGGCCGATCCGCCCGAGCCGGCGCGCGGCTCGGCGACCAACGCCTCGAGCTGCGTGCTACGGATCCGCGCGCCGGGCGGGGCGGTGCTGCTCGCCGGCGACATCGAGGCCGCCCAGGAGCGCCGCCTGGTGGAGCTGTTCGGCGCCGCGGGGCTCGGTGCCGAGGTGCTGCTGGTCCCCCATCACGGCAGCCGGACCTCGTCGACCGGGGCCTTCCTCGACGCGGTGGCACCGCGTCGCGCGATCGTCCAGCACGCGTACCGCAGCCGCTACGGGCATCCGCATCCGACGGTGGTGGCGCGCTTCGAGGCCCGCGGGATCGAGCTGCTGCGCAGCGACGCCGACGGCGCGGTGCAGCTGCGGCTCGCGGCCGGGCGCGAGCCGGTCGTGCTGCGGGCGCGGCGCGCGCCCGAGCGCTACTGGCGGGTGCCGGTGCCGCCCTGACCGGCGCGCGCGCCGGCGCCGTCCGCGGTCACTGCGCGGTCCAGCCGCCGTCCATCGCCCACGCCGCGCCGCGGACCTGCTCGCCCGCGGGCGAGCACAGGAACGCGGCGAGCGCGCCCAGCTGCTCGGGCGTGACGAACGCGCCGGACGGCTGCTTCTCGCCGAGCAGCGCGTCGCGCGCCTGGTCGGCGGTGAGGCCCATGCTCGCCATCCGCGCGTCGATCTGCTTCTGCACGAGCGGCGTGAGCACCCAGCCGGGGCAGATCGCGTTGCAGGTGACGCCGGTGCGCGCCGTCTCGAGCGCCGTCACCTTGGTCAGCCCGACGATGCCGTGCTTGGCGGCGACGTAGGCCGACTTCTCGACCGAGGCCACCAGCCCGTGCGCCGACGCGATGTTGACGATGCGGCCCCAGTTGCGCGCCTTCATCGTCGGCAGCGCGAGCCGCGTCGTGTGGAACGCCGACGTCAGGTTCAGCGCGATCACCGCGTCCCAGCGCTCGGGCGGGAAGGACTCGATCGGCGAGGTGTGCTGGATGCCGGCGTTGTTGACGAGGATGTCGACGCCGCCGTGCGCGGCGCAGCGCGTCATCAGCGCCTCGATGTCCGCCGGCTTCGACAGGTCGCCCCCTTCGTAGCGGACGGTCACGCCGTGCGTGCCCGCGATCTCGGTGCGCAGCGCCTCGATCGCGTCGGGCTCGCCGAAGCCGTTGAGCACGACGTCGCTGCCCTGGGCGGCGAGCGCGCGGGCGATGCCGAGGCCGATGCCGCTGGTGGAACCGGTGACGAGGGCCAGCTTGCCTTTGAGCATCGTTCGATCCTGTGGGGGAGGGGAGTGAGGGGGCTGCTACCATCCGATTCTATCGTCCCCTCCCGCCCGCCGATCCCGGCCGGCCCGCGCCATGGATCCGAGCATCGAACCCGAGCTGAAGAGCGTGACCTGCGCCCACCCGGGCGGGCTGCACCGGCTCGCGTACTGGGAATGGGGCGACCCCGGCAACCCCAGCGTGGTCGTCTGCGTCCACGGGCTGACCCGCAGCGGACGCGACTTCGACGCGCTTGCCGCCCGGCTCGCGTCGCGTCACCGCGTGGTCTGCCCCGACATGATCGGGCGCGGCCGCTCCGATCGCGTCGCCGACCCGATGCTCTACGCGCCGCCGCAGTACGTGGCCGACTGCGTGACGCTGATCGCGCGGCTCGACGTGCCCGAGGTGGCCTGGGTCGGCACGTCGATGGGCGGGCTGATCGGCATGGCGCTCGCGTCGCTCGACGGGGCGCCGATCTCGCGGCTGCTGCTCAACGACGTGGGCCCGGTGCTGTCGCTCGAGGGCCTCGCGCGGATCCGGGACTACGTCGGCGCCGACCCCGAGTTCGCGAGCTTCGAGGAGGGCGAGGCCGCGGTGAAGCGGCTGGCCGCCGACTTCGGCCCGCTCACCGACGCGCAGTGGCGCCTCCTCACGCGCCATACCGTCGTGCAGCGCGACGGCCGCTGGCGGCTGCACTACGACCCGCGGATCGCCGAGCCGTTCCGTGCGGCGCCGCTCGAGGTGCCGCCGCTCTGGCCGCTGTGGGACCGGATCGCGTGCCCCGCATGGGTCGTGCGCGGCGAGACGTCCGACCTGCTGACCCCCGAGGTCGCCGACGAGATGACCCGGCGCGGCCCGCGGGCGCGACGCGTCGACGTGGCCGGCGTCGGGCACGCGCCGACCTTCATCCCGGACGACCAGATCGCGATCGTCGAGCGGTTCCTCGACGAGACCGCGCCGCGCTCCTGAGCCGCGCCGCCGTTTTCCCGACCGCGCCCGCGGGCGCGGTCTTCCACCCGAGAGCATCGACGCCATGACCATCCAGAGACTGCACGTGGGCCCCCGCATGTCGGACGCCGTCGTCCACGCCGGAACCGTCTACCTCGCCGGCCAGGTCGCGAAGGACCCGAGCCAGGACACCGGCGGCCAGACCCGGCAGATCCTCGAGCGGATCGACGCGCTGCTCGCCGAGAGCGGCAGCGACAAGACGCGGATCCTGTCGGCGCAGATCTTCCTGGCCGACATCGCGGACTTCGCGGCGATGAACGCGGTGTGGGACGCGTGGGTGCCGGCGGGTCACACGCCGGCGCGCGCGACGATCGAGGCGAAGCTCGCCGCGCCGAAGTACCGCGTCGAGATCATGGTGGTCGCGGCGGTCTGACGCGGGCCGCGCGCGGCGGCCGGGCGGCCGCCGCATATGCGCCGCGGGCCCGGCGGGCCCGTCGGGCCCGCGCTCGACCGGTCAGCGCCAGCCGACGCGGTCGGCGATCTTCGCCGCGGTGACCTGCGCGCGGCCGATCGACGCGATCGACAGCGTGTCCGCCTTGAAGGTGCCGAGCGACTCGAGCTCCGCGTTGCGCGCGACGGCGCTCGCGACCACCGGCCACTCGTTGTTGCCGTTGGCCAGGTAGGCCTGCGCGGCGTCGCTCGCGAGGTACTCGAGGAACTTCACCGCGGCCTCGCGGTTCGGCGCGTTCTTCATCACGCCGCCGCCCGAGACGTTCACGTGCGTGCCGAACGACTTCTGGTTCGGCCAGACCACGCCGAGCTTCGCGACCGCCTCCTTGTCCGCGGGCGCGTTCGAGCGCAGCAGGCGGACCAGGTAGTAGGTGTTGGTCAGCGCGACGCCGCATTCGCCGGTGGCCACCGCGCGGATCTGGTCGGTGTCGCCTCCGCGCGGCGAGCGCGCGAAGTTCGCGACGACGCCGCGGGCCCATTCCTCGGTCTTCGCCTCGC
>DASPJX010000036.1:0-2214 GCA_035628395.1 Burkholderiaceae bacterium
CGGCTCGACGGCCCGGTGCGCGGCAACGGCAAGATCATCCAGGAGCTCGAGGGCGAGTTCCGCGGCTCGGGCTGGAACGTGCTGAAGCTGATCTGGGGCTCGTACTGGGACCCGCTGCTCGCGCGCGACAAGGACGGCATCCTGCAGCGCGTGATGGAGGAGACCGTCGACGGCGAGTACCAGGCGTGCAAGGCCAACGACGGCGCCTTCGTGCGCAAGCACTTCTTCGGCAAGCATCCGAAGCTGCTCGAGATGGTGTCGCGGATGACCGACGACGACATCTGGCGGCTGAACCGCGGCGGCCACGATCCGCACAAGGTGTTCGCGACCTTCCACGCGGCGGTCAACCACCGCGGCCAGCCGACCGTCGTCCTCGCCAAGACCGTCAAGGGCTACGGCATGGGCCGCGTCGGCGAGGCGAAGAACCCGACCCACCAGCTGAAGAAGCTCGACACCGCGGCGATCCGCGAGTTCCGGGACCGCTTCAACATCCCGGTGCCGGACGACAAGCTCGACGAGCTGCCGTTCTTCAAGCCGGCCGACGACGCGCCGGAGATGCGCTACATGCACGAGCGCCGGCAGGCGCTCGGCGGCTACCTGCCGCAGCGCCGTCGCGTCTCGAGCGAGACGCTCGAGGTGCCGCCGCTCGAGGCGTTCAAGTCGGTGCTCGATCCGACGCCCGAGGGCCGCGAGATCTCGACGACGCAGGCCTTCGTGCGGGTGCTGACCGCGCTCGTGCGCGACAAGTCGCTCGGCCAGCGGGTCGTGCCCATCGTGCCCGACGAGGCGCGGACCTTCGGCATGGAGGGCATGTTCCGCCAGCTCGGCATCTACGCGCCGGAAGGCCAGAAGTACACGCCGGTCGACAAGGACCAGGTGATGTACTACCGCGAGGACAAGGCGGGCCAGATCCTCGAGGAGGGCATCAACGAGGCGGGCGCGTTCTCGTCGTGGATCGCGGCGGCGACGTCGTACTCGACGAACGACCGCGTGATGATCCCGTTCTACATCTACTACTCGATGTTCGGGTTCCAGCGCATCGGCGACCTCGCCTGGGCGGCGGGCGACATGCAGGCGCGCGGCTTCCTGCTCGGCGGCACCTCGGGCCGCACGACGCTGAACGGCGAGGGCCTGCAGCACGAGGACGGCCACAGCCACATCCTGTCGGCGACGATCCCGAACTGCGTGTCGTACGACCCGACGTTCGCGCACGAGGTGGCGGTGATCATCCGCGACGGCCTGCGCCGCATGGTCGGCGAGCAGGAGAACGTCTTCTACTACCTGACGCTGCTGAACGAGAACTACGCGCACCCGGGCCTGAAGCCGGGCAGCGAGGAGGGCATCGTGCGCGGCATGTACCTGCTGCGCGAAGGCGCGGCGGGCAAGCGCGCGGCGCGCGTGCAGCTGCTCGGCAGCGGCTCGATCCTGCGCGAGGTGATCGCCGCGGCCCAGCTGCTCGAGGAGGACTGGGGCGTGGCCGGCGACGTCTGGTCGGTCACCAGCTTCACCGAGCTGCGCCGCGACGGCCTGGACTGCGAGCGCTGGAACCTGCTGCATCCGACCGACGCGCAGAAGCAGCCCTACGTCACCGCGCAGCTCGCCGGTCGCGAGGGTCCGATCGTCGCGTCGACCGACTACATGAAGCTCTTCGCCGACCAGATCCGGCCGTTCGTCCCGCAGGGGCGGTCGTACCGGGTGCTCGGCACCGACGGCTTCGGGCGGTCGGATTTCCGCTGGCGCCTGCGCCGGCACTTCGAGGTGGACCGCCACTTCGTCGTGATCGCCGCGCTGCGCTCGCTCGCCGACGAGGGCAAGGTGAAGGCGCAGGTGGTCGCCGACGCGATCCGCAAGTACGGCATCGACGCCGAGAAGACCAATCCGCACACCGCCTGAGGACCGCCGCGCGATGCCCACGATCGAACTGAAGGTTCCCGACATCGGCGACTTCGAGCAGGTGGAGGTGATCGAGCTGCTGGTGAAGCCCGGCGACACGGTGAAGGCCGACCAGAGCCTGGTCACCGTGGAATCGGACAAGGCGTCGATGGAGATCCCGTCGAGCGCGGCGGGCCGCATCGTCGAGCTCAGGGTCAAGCTCGGCGACAAGGTGGCCGAGGGCAGCGTGGTCGCGTTGCTGGAGTCGTCCGAAGGCGGTGGGGCGGCGGCACCCGGCGCCGTGCCGGCGGCGGCGGCGCCCGCGGCCGCCGCAGCCCCGGC
>DASPJX010000037.1:0-28887 GCA_035628395.1 Burkholderiaceae bacterium
GCCTCCGGGGGCTGGCGGTAGTACGCCGGGTCGCTCATCTTCGCCGCGAGGGTTTGCTGCTCGGCTTCGAGCGCCTCGATCTCCCCGGGCAGCGCCTCGAGCTCGCGCGCCTCCCTGTAGGAGAGCTTCGCGCTCCTCGGCTTTTCCCGGAGCGGGGCCTCTTTCCTGCGCGCGGCTTCCTCCGGCGGCGGACGCTGCCTCGCCCAGTCGCTGTAGCCGCCGACGTACTCCTTCCACCTGCCGCCGCCCTCGGGCGCGAGGACCTGGGTGACCACGTTGTCGAGGAACGCGCGGTCGTGGGAGACGAGGAGCAGCGTGCCGTCGTAGTCCTGCAGCGCCGCCTCGAGCAGCTCGAGCGACTCGATGTCGAGGTCGTTGGTCGGCTCGTCGAGCACCAGCAGGTTCGCCGGCCGCGCGAACAGCCGGGCGAGCAGCAGCCGGTTGCGCTCGCCGCCCGACAGCGTGCGCACCGGCGCGCTCGCGCGGCGCGGCGGGAACAGGAAGTCGCCGAGGTAGCTCATCACGTGCTTGCGCTCGCCGCCGACCTCGACCCAGTCGGAGCCCGGGCTGATGGTCTCGGCGACGGTGCGATCGCCGTCGAGCTGCTCGCGCATCTGGTCGAAGTACGCGACCGCCAGCTGGGTGCCGAGCTCGACGGTGCCCTCGTCCGGCGCGAGCCGGCCGAGGATCATCTTCAGGAGCGTCGACTTGCCGGCGCCGTTCGGGCCGACCAGCGCGAGCCGGTCGCCGCGGGAGACGAGCAGCGACAGGTCGCGCACCACCGTGCGCCCGCCGAACGACTTCGACACGTGCTCGAGCTCGGCGACGCGCTTGCCGCTGCGCTCGCCGGAGTCGATCGACATCCGCACCGAGCCCATCCGCTCGCGCCGCGCCTCGCGGTCGCGGCGCAGCTGCTCGAGCCGGCGCACGCGGCCCTCGTTGCGGGTGCGGCGCGCCTCGACGCCCTTGCGGATCCAGACCTCCTCCTGCGCCCAGAACTTGTCGAACTTCTGGGCGGCGGTGCGCTCGGCGGCGAGCTGCGCGGCGCGGCTGCGCTGGTAGGCGGAGAAGTTGCCGGGGAACGAGCGCAGCACGCCGCGGTCGAGCTCGACGATCCGCGTGCAGGTCGCGTCGAGGAAGAAGCGGTCGTGGGTCACGAAGATCGCCGCGGGCACGCGCGCGAGCTGCGACTCGAGGTGCTCGATGCCGACGATGTCGAGGTGGTTGGTCGGCTCGTCGAGCAGCAGCAGCTCGGGATCGAGCGCGAACGCGAGCGCGAGCGCCGCGCGCTTGCGCTCGCCGCCCGAGGCGGACTCCGGGTCGGCGCCGCCGTCGAGCCCGAACCGCTGCAGCTGCTCGTTCAGGCGCGCCTCGGTGCGCCAGCGCTCGCGCTCGTCGTCGATCGACTCGAGCGCGCCGCGCGCGAGCAGGCTGTCGCGCAGCGTCGGCGCCGGCGGCAGCACCGGCTCCTGCTCGACCGACACCACGCGCAGCCCGTCGCGACGCTGCAGCGTGCCGTCGTCCAGCGCCTGCCGTCCGGCGATCACCGCGAGCAGCGAGGACTTGCCGGTGCCGTTGCGGCCGATCAGGCCGATGCGCTCGCCGGAGAGCACGGCGAGCGAGGCGCGATCGAGCAGCGGGAGGTCGCCGTACGCGAGCTGCGCGTCGATCAGCGTGACGAGGGACGGGGCGCTCATGAGACCCCGCACGATACCGGATCCCCGCGGGCGTCCGAGCGGTCGCCCGCCCGACCGGATCGACGTCGGGGCCCCGGACCGCCGCCGGGCGATCGCGAACGACCGCCCGTCGGCGACGGCCGTCCTCCGCTGCCCCTCGACCGGGGCGCTCTCTAGGCTTGTGGCGATGCAACACGACCCGCGGTCCACCCCCGTGCGAGCCCCGATCGATCCCCGGCTGGTGCGCCAGCTCGCCCGCCTCGGGCTCGACGCGGACACGCCCCCCGGCCCCGAGGCCTGGCCCTCGCTGGTCGCCTCGATCGCCCGCGCCTACCGGCGGCTCGGGCGCATGCTGCGCATCGCCCAGCAGGCGCGCCGCGTCGCGGCCGACGAGCTCGCTCGCGCCCGCGACGTGCTCCACGCCGAGCGCCTGCGGCTCGAGACCCACCTGCGCGAGCGCGCCGCGGAGCTCGAGCAGAGCCGCGCCGACCTCGTCGAGGCCCAGCAGCTCGCCGGCCTCGGCAGCTGGAGCGCGGCGGGCGACGGCAGCCGCGTCGAGGTGTCGCGGCAGCTCGCCCGGCTGATCGGCCTCGAGGTGGAGCCGCGCAGCCTCGAGGCGCTGCTCGACTTCGTCGTCGAGGACGACCGGGCGGGCGCGCAGCGCGCGCTCGCCGCCGCGATGCGCGAGCCGCGCCGGCTGAACGGCGAGCTGCGGCTGCGCGACGCGCGCGGCGAGCTGCGCTGGTTCGCGTGCACGATCGTCTCGCTGCCCGATCCGCAGGGCCGCGTCGCGCGGGTGCGCGGGGCGATGCTCGACGTCACCGCGCGCCGCCTCGCCGAGGGCCGCGTGCAGCGGCTCGCGTTCCACGACGACCTGACCGGCCTGCCGAACCGCGCGGCGTTCCGCGAGCGGATCGCGCAGGCGGTCGCGAGCGCGCGCGAGGGGGACTCGCGCTTCGCGCTGCTGTTCCTCGACCTCGACGGCTTCAAGGAGATCAACGACTCGCTCGGGCACGACGCCGGCGACGAGCTGCTGCGGCAGGTCTCGGCCCGCATCCGCGGCTGCCTGCGCCAGGGCGACGGGCTCGCGCGCTTCGGCGGCGACGAGTTCCTCGTGCTGATCGACCCGATGCGCCGGCGCGCCGACGTCGAGGCGGTGACGCGCAAGATCCTGACCGCGGTCGCGACGCCGATCCAGCTCGGCACGACCACGGCGACGGTCAGCGCGAGCATCGGCATCGCGATCTTCCCGGACGACGGCGACGATCCGTCGCGCCTGCTGAAGAACGCCGACGCGGCGATGTACCGCGCCAAGCAGGAAGGCCGCAACGCGATGCGCTTCTACGTGCCGCAGATCAACGCGTCGCTGCTCGAGAAGGTCGCGCTCAGCAACGACCTGCGCGCCGCGGTCGGCGCCGGCGCGCTCGGCGCGGCCTGGCAGCCGATCGTCGACGGCCGCAGCGGCCGGCTGCTCGGCGTCGAGGCGCTGGCGCGCTGGTCGCACCCGGTGCGCGGCGCCGTGCCGCCGTCGAGCTTCGTGCCGCTCGCCGAGGAGACCGGGCTGATCGGCCGGATCGGCGCGTCGATGCTCGCGCGCGCCTGCGCGCAGATGCGCGCCTGGGACGGCGGCCGGCGCGCCGACGCGGGCCCGTACGTGTCGGTCAACGTCTCGCCGGCGCAGCTGCGGGCGCCCGGCTTCGCGGCCGAGCTGCGCGCGGTGCTGGCCTCGAGCGGGCTGCCCGCCTCGCGGCTGCAGATCGAGCTGACCGAGGGCACGGTGATGGCCGACCCGGCGCACGCGGCGCGCGTGCTGGGCGAGCTCTCGGAGATGGGCGTGCGGATCGCGCTCGACGACTTCGGCACCGGGCACTCGTCGCTCGCGTACCTGCGCACCTACCCGATCGACTGCATCAAGATCGACCGCGCGTTCGTCGCCGACCTGGGGCGCGCCGACCGGCACGAGCCGATCGTGCCCGCGATCATCGCGATCGCGCACAGCCTGGGTGCGGGCGTGGTGGCCGAGGGGGTGGAGACCGCGGCGCAGCGCGAGGCGCTGCTCGCGCTGGGCTGCCGCGGGATGCAGGGCTACCTGTTCTCGCGGCCCCTGCCCGCGGACGAATTCGGCGCGCGCTTCCTCGAGGGCGAGGCGGACGTGCCGTTGCCGGGCTGAGCGCGCGCGGCGACGGGCTCGTCGTCGCGCACCCAGAGCCGCGAGTGCCGCGGCACGCCGGCGAGCAGGAACGCCATCTGGTCGGCGAGGATGCGGCGGTTGGCGAGGATGAACGCCTCGTGCCGGTTGGGCACGTAGGGCACGTAGAGCAGCGGCATGCCGGCCGCCTCGGGGGTGCGGTTGCCCTTGCGCTGGTTGCACGCGCGGCACGCCGACACGACGTTCTGCCAGACCGTGCGGCCGCCGCGCGAGCTCGGGATCACGTGCTCCATCTCGAGCGCCGACGGCGGGAAGCGCCCGCCGCAGTACGCGCAGACGTGCCGATCCCGCGCGAAGACCATCGTCCGGCCGAGCGGCACGCGGTCCTCGCCCGGGCGGAACTTCCAGCGCGGACCGTCGATCGCGATGATGGCGGCGATCTCCAGCGTCGAGCGCCGTCCGTGCAGGCGGCTGGTGCCGCCGTGCAGCACCCAGCGATCGGTGCCGAGCTCCCAGCGCACCTTGCCGCTCGCGTAGTAGGTCGCGGCGGACTCGTGGTCGACCCATCGGACCGGCGTGCCGGCCACGTCGAGGACGAGGATCTCGTGCATCGGGACGATCCGCTCCGTGTGATGCGGAAAACCCATCATACCGTCGCCGCGCGACGCCCGTGCGACGGTCGCGCCGACCGCCCGGGCGCCGGCGCCCGCCCGCGGGCTACGATGCGGGGATGGCCACGCCCCGTCTCCTGCTGATCGCCACCGGCGGCACGATCGCCGGCGCCGCCCCGTCCGCCGACCGCACGCAGGGCTACGTGCCGGGCGCGCTCCCGGTCTCCGCGCTGCTCGACGCGGTGCCCGCGCTCGGCGCGATGGCGCGCGTCGACGCCGAGCAGCCGTACTCGATCGGCAGCCAGCACCTGACGAGCGCCCACTGGCTCGCGCTCGTCGCGCGCGTGCGCGAGGCGCAGGACCGCGGCACGCACGACGGCGTGGTGATCGCGCACGGCACCGACACGATGGAGGAGACGGCGCTCGTCCTCGACCTGCTGTGCGCGCGCGGCGTGCCGGTGGTGCTCACCGGCGCGATGCGTCCGGCGACCGCCGTCAGCGCCGACGGCCCGATGAACCTGCTCGCCGCCGCCGCGGTCGCGCTCGACCCGGCCGCGCGCGGCGCCGGCGCGCTGGTGCTGATGAACGACCTGGTGTTCGGCCCGGACCGCGCGGCCAAGGCCCACACCGCGCGCGTCGACGCGTTCGTCGCGCGCGACGCGGCCCCGCTCGCGCAGGTGCTCGACGGCCGGCCCGCGTGGCGCGAGCCCGCGGCCGCCGCGGCCGCCCGGCGGCCGTCGCTCGCGGACGCGCTCGCCGCGCTGCCCGCCGGGCTGCCGCGCGTCGACCTGATCGCGCAGCACGTCGACGCCGACCCCGGCGTCGTCGGCTGGGCGCTGTCGCGCGGCGCGCGCGGCCTGGTGCTCGCCGGCACCGGGCACGGGACGATGTCCGATCCGATGCGAGAGGCGCTGGAGGGGGCGGTGCGCGCCGGCTGCACGGTGGTGCGGGCCACGCGCGTGGCCGGCGGACCGGTGCTGCGCGGCGCGGGCGTCGACGACGCCGCCTCGGGGTTCGTCGCGGCGGGGTTCGCCTCGGCCCACAAGGCGCGCACCGTGCTCGCGCTCGCGCTCGCGGCCGGGCTCGGCCGCGACGCGATCCAGGAGCTGTTCGACGGGCTGTGACGCGCGGTCGCGGGCGCGCCGCGACCGGCCGGCGCGACGCGCCGGCACGGGGGTCTCAGGACGCCGCGCGTCCGATCCGGGCCTCGAGGCGGGCGAGCCCGTCCTCGAGCGAGCGCACCGCGTCGGCGAGCGTGCGCAGGTCGTCGCGACCGACCAGCTGTCGGTCCTCGTCGACGAGGAACTGGCGCACGCCGGTCTCGACGCGCTCGCGCAGCACCTCGGCCTGACGGGCGCCGCCGCGGGCGGTCTCGCCCATCCGGTGCGCGATCCGGTCGCCCACCAGCCGGCTCAGGTCCTCCTCGACGTCCCAGCGCAGCTGCTGCGCGATCTCGCCGATCGCCGCGGCCACCATCACGTCGCCCTCGACCTTCAGGTGCCCGGTGAGCCCGCGCGGACCGTCGCGCAGCATGCCGAACAGCGCGTCGATCGAGGGCCGCAGCGACAGCGTCACCGTCGGCGACTCGACCGAGGCGACCGTCAGCGTGCCGTCGTCGCCGATCCGGGCCTCCGAGGAGACCGGACCGAGCGGCGACTCGACGACGATCCGCACGCTGCGGCCCGCGTGCGCGCGCAGCCGGTCGCGCGCCCACTGCTGCTGGCGCAGCACGTGGTTCAGCGCCGACAGCGCGCCCTGGGCGAGCGGCAGCGGCAGCTCGGTCACGCCGCGCGCGCCGTCAGGCGCGGGTCAGCTGCTGGATGCCCGCGAGCACCCAGCCGCCCTGACCCGCGGCCGGACGGGTGAAGTTCCAGACCTCGTCGAAGGCCTCGGGCGCGGCGTTCGCGCGCTCGCGCAGCGAGCCGGTGAAGCGCACGCTCGCGAGGTGCTCGTCGGCGCCCGCGTCGACGCCGAGCAGCGCCGCGTCGAGCGAGACCACGTCGGTCTGGTTCGGCGCGCCGGCACGCTCGTCGATCTCGAGCTTGAGCTCGGCGAACATCTCCGGGCTGGTGAACTCGCGCAGATCGTCGGTGTCGCCGGCGTCGAACGCGGCCTGCAGCCGGATGAAGTGCACGCGCGCGTTGCGCAGGAAGCCCTCGGTGTCGAAGCCGGCCGGCACGCGGCCGTCGGCGATCGGCTGCGCCGCCGAGCGGATCGCGTCCATCGGCTGCGCGCTCGCGGCGGCGGGCACCGGCGTCGGCTGGTAGTTCGGCACCGAGGCCTCCTGGCCGAGACCGGTGAAGCCGTACTGGCCGGCGTAGGCCGGGCGCCGCTGGGCGGCCGCGCGCCGCGCCATGAACATGCGCACCGCGACCAGCACCGCCATCGCGACCAGCGCGATCAGCATGATCGTCGCGAGCTCCTCGCCGAAGCCCAAGTAGCTGGCGAGCGCGGCCAGGCCGAGACCGGCGGCGATGCCGGCGATCGGGCCGAGCCAGCGGTTACCGGCGCGGGCGGGCGCGGCCGCGGCGGCCTGGCCCGGGCGCGGCGCGGTCGCCGACGCGGCGGGCGCGGCCGGCGCGTTCGGGCCCGCCGACTGGGCGGGCGCGTTCGGCGCGGCCGACGGCGAAGCCGGCGTCGACGGGGTCGCGTCGCGCTGGATCGTGTTGCTCGGCGCCTGCTTGCCGATGCTGCGGCCTCCGCCCATGCGCTTCGCCTCGGCGTCGCCGATCGAGATCGACGTCGCGGCGATCACCGCGACCATGGCCATCCAGAACGTCTTCATGTCGGTCCTCCGTCCTTCCTTCATCCGAGCCGGGCAAGGCTCGTGCCCTGCCATACGAGACGAGACTAGCCGCGCCCCGCGGCCCTCATCAGAATCTCACACCTTCATGTAGGGCCACTACCCCGAGACTCAAGTTGAAATAGCGGACGCGGCCGAAACCGGCCTCCTCCATCATCGACTTGAGCGTGTCCTGGTCCGGATGCATCCGGATCGACTCGGCCAGGTAGCGGTAGCTCTCGGCGTCGCCGGCGATCCGCTCGCCGAGCCGCGGCAGCACGCCGAACGAGTAGGCGTCGTAGACCGGCGCGAGCGGCTTCCAGATCCGCGAGAACTCGAGCACGAGCAGCCGGCCGCCCGGCTTGAGCACGCGGTGCATCTCGCGCAGCGCCGCGTCCTTGCGGGTCATGTTGCGCAGCCCGAAGGCCACGCTGACGCGGTCGAAGCGGCCCGCGGGGAACGGCAGGCGCTCGGCGTCGCACTGCGCGACCGGGGCGTCGACGCCGTCGTCGAGCAGGCGGTCGCGGCCGATCCCGAGCATCGAGCCGTTGATGTCGGTCAGCCAGACCTCGCCGGCCGGGCCGACGCGGCGCGCGAACGCGCGCGCGAGGTCGCCGGTGCCGCCGGCGATGTCGAGCACCTTCATGCCGGGACGCAGCGCGGCCTGCCGCACCGTGAACGCCTTCCAGGCGCGGTGCAGCCCGACCGACATCAGGTCGTTCATCAGGTCGTAGCGACCCGCGACCGAGTCGAAGACGCCCGCGACCCGACCCGCCTTCTCGGCCGCCGGCACGGTCGCGAAGCCGAAGTGCGTGCGCTCGGCGTCGTCGCCGGCCGGCGCGGACGCCGGCGGGAGCGGGTCCGGCGCGCTCACGAGCGCGGCCGCGACAGCGCGGTCGCGGCGAGCGTCGTCGGCCCGGCGGGGACGGCCGGCGCGGCGCCCGTGCCGGGCCCGGGGTCGCGGCTCGCGCCGGCCTGCTCGAGACGCCCGAGGTACTCGCGCCACAGCTCGTCCTGGTTCTCGCCGAGCCAGTACAGGTAGTCCCACGAGAAGATGCCGGTGGCGTGGCCGTCGGAGAAGCTCGGCTGGATCGCGTAGTGGCCGACCGGCTCGATCGCGAGGATCTCGACGTCGCGCTTGCCGACCTGCAGCACCTCCTGGCCGGGGCCGTGGCCGCGCACCTCGGCCGACGGCGAGTACACGCGCATCAGCTCGAACGGCAGCCGCAGCGAGCGGCCGTCCTCGAACCCGAGCTCGAGGATGCGGGACTTCTGGTGCACGACGATCCGGGTGGGCGTCGGGGTGTCCTTGTCGATGCCGGCCATCGCGCGGTGCCGTGAGGAAGTGCGGGGGCGACGATGGTAACGCGAATCGCGCACCGTCCCGGGGCGCGCCGGGCGCGGCCTCAGGCCGCGGGGGCGAGCGCCACGCGGTCGAAGTCGAGGCCGCGCTCGAGCAGCCCGACGACGCGCAGGTCGCGGTCGCCGGCGGCGTCGCGCACGAGCACCGCGACCGACTCGTCGCGCTCGACGCGGTCGCGCCGCAGCACGAGGCTCGGCGGCTCGCCGTCCGCGCCCGTCTCGAACCACCAGGCGTCCTCGAACGCGGTGCCGGTGCCCAGGCGCACGCGCACCGGCACCGGCGAGCCCGGCCAGAACGCGACGCCGACGTCGTGTCCCGCGGGCTCGCGCCCGTCGGCGCTGCCGGTGTGCGCGAGCGTGACGATCCGGCCGAGCATCAGCCGCGACGGACCCGCGCCCGGACGCGGCGCGGCGCGGCGCGTGCCGCGCTCGGGCAGCACCGCGACCAGCTGACCGAGGTGCAGCCGGGGCGCGTCGTCGGCCCGCGCGAACACCGCGCGGCGCGCGTCGCGGCCGCGCCAGACGACCGGGCGGCCGTTGGCGTCGGCGAGCGCCCGGATCGCCGCGTCGATCGCCTCGCGACGGAGCGTCTCCGGATCCTGCCCCTCGGCCGAGGCCGGCGCGAGCCCGGCCGCCATCAGCCCGCGACCGTACACGTACAGCGGCGCCCCGGTGCCCGCGGGCTCGTCGGCGGACGACGCCGACGCGCGGCGCGAGCGCTGCGGCAGGCCGAGGATCATCGACGCCTGCGGGATCGGCGGGCGCACCAGAGGGGTCGGCACCCAGGTCGGGCCCCAGACCTCGCCGAGCCGCTCGAGCAGCTCGCCGAACTGGCCGGCGGGCAGCAGCGTGCGCACGCCGAGCGCGCCGGGCGAGGCGCCGCGCCCGAGGCGCTCGGCGCAGCGCCCGATCCACGAGAGACCGGCGCGCGTGTCGAGCAGCACCGTGTGATCGAGCGACAGCATCAGCGAGGGGCCGTCGCCGCTGACGTGCGGCCGGCCGTCGAGCTCGATGCGCACCCCGACGCGTCCGGCCGACGCGCGGGCGAGCGCGCCGGCGGTGTCGAGCGCCGCGCCGCGCAGCCCGAGCGGCTCGAGCAGCCGCAGCAGCAGCGGCATCGCGAACGCCGCGCGCGGGGTGCCGGAGGCGGACATCCCGGCGCGCACGCCGGTGGCGTCGGCGAAGGGCTCGTCGAGCGCGCCGGCGGCGAGCAGCGGATGGGCGAGCCGGCACAGCTCGTCCCAGTCCTCGCGCGGCAGCGCGATCCGCAGCCGGCACGCCGCCGACAGCAGCGACGACTGCGCGTCGAGCGCCCGCGCGAGCGCGAGCAGCGCGCGCGGCGACGGCGCCGCGCCGGGCTCGCACAGCTCGCCGTGCAGCCGCACGAAGGCGTCGCGCGTCGCGCGCAGCGCGACCCCGACGCGGTGGAACGCGGTGATCTCGTCGTGCGCGAACGGGATCGGCTGGCCGCGCAGCGGGCGCAGCGCCGGACCGAGCGCGGACCACAGCGCCGGGCGCAGCGCGTCGAGCGCCTCGAGCCGCGCCTCGGGTCCGGGGATCCGCTCCTCGAGCGTCATCGCGACCCGGGCGAGCATCGCGAAGCCGGCCTGCGGATCGCCGCGCAGCAGCGCGGCGACGCGGGACAGCTCGGACGCGCCCGCGGGGCGGGCGGGACGGGTCTTTCGGAGGGCGGCGACGACATCCATGCCGCGGATGGTGCGGGCGCCGGCGTCGGGGCGCGCGGGCATTCGTCACGGCCGCGACACGGTCGCGGCGCCGGCCCGACGGGCGGACGCTCAGGGACCGACGGTCGTGCCGCGGGCGGCGGGCACCTCGACGACGCGCCGCGGGTCGAAGCGCGGATTCTCGAAGCCGCCGCCGCGCATCGGATAGCCGCGCGGGTTGCAGACGACCCGGCAGCCGGCCGCGAAGTAGTCGTGCGACGAGTGCGTGTGGCCGTGGATCCAGAGGTCGGCGGCCGGGAACATCGCGTCGACGTCGCTCGCGAACGCCGGGTTCGACGGCGCGGCGACGTACTCCGGCGACACCGACCGCCAGCTCGGGAGATGGTGGGTGACGACCACGCGCGGCCCGGTCGCCGGCCGCGCGAGCCGCTCGGCGAGCCAGCGCCGCGAGGCCTCGTGGTCGATCGCGGAGTCCTCGGGCGAGAACGCCCGGACCCCGCCGGGCGCGGCGGGATCGGGCTCCTCGACGTAGCGGTAGTCGAGCATCACGCGGCGCGCCACCACCGCGACCTCGGCCGCCGCCATCCGCACCGGGCGGCCCGGCGTCTCGTGCAGCTTCCAGTCGGTCCACAGCGTGCAGCCGAGGAACGAGACGCCGCCGACCGCGACCTCCTCGCGCTCGAGGAACGCGACCTCGAGCCGGCGCGCGGTCTCGCGCATCGCGTCGAGCGCGGCGTCGCGGCGCGCGTGGAAGAACTCGTGGTTGCCGGCGATCTGGACGATCGGATGGTGCGGAAACGCCCGGCGCGCCCACTGCACCGCGAGCGTCGCCTGCCCGACGTCGCCGCCGAGCACGACGAGGTCGAACGCGTCGCCGCACGCGGCGGCGTCGAACGCCACGTGCTCGACGTGCAGGTCGGACAGCACCAGCAGCCGCATCGCGCCGGTCCCGCTCAGAACTTCGTGTAGCCGCCGTCGATCACGAACTGCTCGCCGGTGGTGTACGCCGACGCGTCGCTCGCGAGGTAGACCGCGATGCCGCCGAAGTCGTCGATCCCGCCCCAGCGCCGCGCCGGGATCCGCGGCATCACCGCGCCGGCGAACTTCTCGTTGGCCACCGAGCGCTCGGTCATCTCGGTGACGATCCAGCCCGGCAGGATCGAGTTCACGCGGATCCGGTGGCGGGCGAGCTCGACCGCGAGCGCGCGCACGTACGAGGTGACCGCGCCCTTCGAGGCGCCGTAGTGGCTGTTGCGCGCCGCGCCCTCGAGCGCGGCGGTGCTCGCGGTGGCGACGAGCGCGCCGCCCTCGCCGCGCTCGGCCATGTGGCGCGCGGCCGCCCGGAAGGTCAGGAACACGCCCTCGACGTTGATCCGCTGCACGCGGCGGAACTCCTCGAGGCTCATCTCGAGCATCGGGATGCCCTTCGACGACACGCCGGCGTTCGCGAAGCACGCGTCGACGCGACCGAGCGCCGCGACCGAGGCCGCGAAGGTCGACTCGACCTGCGCCTCGTCGCCGACGTCGGCGACGAACGCGTGCACGCGCGACGCGTCGGGCGCCTCGGCGGCGAGCGAGGCCTTCGCCTTCGCCGTCTTGTCGGGATTCGAGCCCCAGATCGCGACCGAGGCGCCGGCGGCGAGCAGCGCGCGCGCCATCCCGTAGCCGATGCCGCCGTTGCCGCCGGTGACGACGACGCCGCGGCCGCTCAGGTCGAAGGGGGTGTACATGGTCGGGGTCTCCTGGATGCGCCGGCTCGGGCCGGTCGAGGGGTCGTTCGGTGCGGGCGATGATACCCGGGCGCGGGCCCGCGGCCCGGCGGCCGTGCCGCCGCGGACCGGGGCCGCGCGGACTCAGGCCCGCGGCGGATCGACGACGATCACGTCCTCGCCCGGCGGCTCGGCGTAGAGCCGGTCGACGTCGGCGGCGCGGCGCTCGAGGCCGGCGCGCTGGTTGACGTAGCCCTTGTCGGTGATCTCGTTGGCGTCGACCGACGGCGGCTCGGCGAGCAGCAGCGCGCGCCCGACGCGGCCGCTCGAGCCGCCGGCCGAGGCGTTCATCGCGCGCAGCCCGTCGCGCAGCCGCGCGACGACCGCCGGATGGCGCGCGAGCGTCGCCGCGTCGGCGTCGGGCAGCCCGGCGAGCGCCCGGCACGCGGCGAGGTTGGGCCACGCGAGCAGCCCGACGTACGGGCGGTCCTGCCCCGCCACCAGCGCGTCCAGCACGACCGGCGAGGCCGCCGCGATCGCCGCCACGCGCAGCGTGCCGACGTGCACGAAGGTGCCGGAGTCGAGCTTGAAGTCCTCGACGACGCGGCCGGCGAAGGCGAGCCCCTGCGACGGATCGTCGGGGTCGACGAAGGTGGCGGCGTCGCCGATCCGGTAGTAGCCCTCCTCGTCGAACGCCGCGGCGGTGAGCTCGGGCTGCCGGTGGTAGCCGGCCATCACGATCGGGCCGCGGATCCGCATCTCGTACTTGCCGCCCACCGGCACCATCTTCAGCTCGACGCCCGGGTACGGCAGCCCGATCAGCCCGACCCGCTCGGTGTCCCAGTAGGTCGAGGTCGCGGTGGGCGCGGTCTCGGTGCAGCCCCAGCCGGTGACCATCACGATCCGCTCGCCGGTGTGGCGGATCGCGAGCGCCTGCAGCCGGCGGTACAGGTCGTCGGGCAGCGTCGCGCCGCCGTAGCCCATCAGCCTCAGCCGGGCGAAGAAGCGGCGGGCGAGCGCGTCGTCGTGCTCGAGCGCGGTGGCGAGCATCGCCCACGCCGCCGGCACGTTGCTCATGTAGGTGGGCGAGATCTCGCGCAGGTTGCGCAGCGTCTCGTCGAACTGCCCCGGCACCGGCCGGCCGTCGTCGACGTGCAGCGTGCCGCCGTCGGCGAGCGCCGGATGGAACAGCGCGTTGCCGCCCATCGTGTGGTTCCAGGGCAGCCAGTCGAGCAGCTCGGGCGGCGGGTCGGACGGGTCGCGCGGCCGGCACTGCAGGTACATCGTCAGGTTCGCGCACATCATCCGCTGGGTGTTCGGCACCGCCTTCGGCATGCCGGTCGAGCCCGAGGTGAACAGCAGCTTGCCGACGGTCTCGGGGCCGACGGTCGCGAGCCGCGCGGCGACCGCCTCGCCCGCGCGGGTCGCGACCAGCTCGCTCCAGGGCACGCTCGGCACGTCCGTGGGCGGGCGCTCGACGTGCACGACGACCGCGTCGCGCAGCTCGAGCGCGGCGAGCGCGCGATCGAACGGCGGGCCGTCCTGCACGAACACCAGCTTCGGCTCGACGAGCCCGAACACGTGGCGCAGCTTCGCGTGGTCGCGGCTCACCAGCGAGTACGCGGGCGAGACCGGCGCGGCCGGCGCGCCGACCTGCATCGCGGCCATCGTCAGCAGCGCGTGCTCGAGCGAGTTGCCCGACAGGATCATCACCGGCCGGCCGGGGCCCAGCCCCAGGTCGATCAGCGCCTGCGACACCGCGTCGACGGCGGCGAGCGCCTCGCCGTACGACAGCCGGTGCCACGCGCGCCCGGGCCCGCGGCGCTGCGCGAGCCAGGTGCGCCCGGGCGCCTCGACGCCCCAGCGCCGCAGCAGGCTCGGCACGTGCTCGGGGTACGGGTCGAGCGGCACGCGCGAGCGCATCAGCACCGTGCCGTCGGGACGGCGCACGGTCTCGATGTCGCGCGCCGGCCAGGGGATCCGCCGGAACGGCGGCAGCGTCGCGCTCATCGCGCCTCCCGGCCGAGGAAGCCGAACAGGTGGCCGGCGACCTTGCGCATCTGGATCTCCTCCGAGCCCTCGGTGATCCGGTAGCGGCGATGGTGCCGGTAGATGTGCTCGAACGGCACGTGGCGCGAGTAGCCGAGCCCGCCGTGCACCTGCATCGCGCGATCGGCCGCCTCGCAGCACAGCCGGTTCGCCCAGTAGTTGCACATCGACACGCGGTCGGACAGGCGCGTCTCGACCTCGGGCTTCGGCATCCGGTCCATCTCCCACGCGGTCTTGCGGATGAGCAGCCGCAGCATCTCGACCTGCGTCGCGAGCTCGACCAGCGGGAACTGGATGCCCTGGTTCGCCGCGAGCGGCCGGCCGAACGGCCGGCGCCGCTTCGCGTGCGCGATCGAGGCGCGCACGCAGAAGTCGGCCGCGCCGAGGCTCGAGGCCGCCTGCCGGATCCGGTTCTCGTGGACGAAGTGCTGCGCGACGCGCAGCCCGGTGCCGAGGCCCGCGAGGATCGCGTCCTCGGGCACCCACGTGCCGGTGAAGCTGACGCGAGGGTGGTCGGTCGGCATGTTGAAGGTCCACAGGTACTCCTCGACCTTCACGCCGGGCGCGTCGGCGGGCACGAGGAATGCGGTGATGCCGCGCGCCTCGCCCGCCTCGCCGCTCGTGCGGGCGAAGGTCAGGCAGTGGGTCGCGACGTGCATGCCGGTCGTCCACATCTTCTCGCCGTCGATGCGCCAGCCGCGCGCGCCGCCGCGCGTCTCGGCGACCGCGACCGTCTCCATGTGCGTGGCGTCCGAGCCGTGCTCGGGCTCGGTCAGCCCGAAGCTCATCCGCAGCGAGCCGTCGAGCAGCCCCGGGATGAACGCCTCGCGCTGCGCGGGGGTGCCGAAGTCGCGGATCGCGAGCGCGAGCGGATGGTTGCCGACGATCGAGTGCTCGGTCTGCAGGTCGTTGTGCAGCCCGAGGCCCTTCGCGGCCAGGTGCTCGCGGATCACCGTCATCGCCAGGTGCGAGCCGTCGCGCCCGCCCCACTCGCGCGGCAGCGCGTAGCGGTAGTGGCCGGCCGCGTCGGCGCGCCGGCGCGCCTCGGCGAGCAGCGCCTCCCACTCGTGTCGCGGCAGGCCGCCGCCCTCGAAGTCGGTGCGCGCCCACTCGCGCCGGTGGTCGAAGAAGCGCGCGTTGTCGTCGGCCGCCTCGAGCGGCGCGATCTCGCGCTCGATGAAGCCGTCGAGCTCGGCGAGGGTGCCGACGAGGTCGGCGGGCAGGTCGAAGTCCATCAGCGCTCCGGATCGGGATCGGGGGGCGTGGGCGAGGTCTCGCGCACGAAGCTCGGGTACGCGGGCTGCTCGATCGCGACGCGGGCGAGCACGTCGGCCCACAGGTGCTCGGCGAGGCCGGGCAGCGCGAGGTCGGCGCGCCCGTCCCGGATCGCCTCGCACAGCGCGCGGCGGGCGGGCTCGAGGTCGGTGCCGGGCGTCCCGGGCACCGACCCGCCCGCGCCCAGGGTCGACAGCAGCGCCCCCAGCCGCCGCGCCTCGGCGGCGTCGGCCGCGCCGGCGGCGAGCAGCTCGCGCCGCGCGATGCCGAGCACCGACGCGCAGACCCGCGCCTGGAACGCGGCGCGGCCCGAGAGCGCCGGCAGCAGCTCGCGGCGCAGGCACTCGTCGACCGCCTCGAGCAGCTCCGCGACGCCGGGCTTCGTCTCCATCGTCGATCCTCCTCAGGCCGCCCGCGCGCGCGGCGCGAGCCGCCGCAGCAGGTCGAGCTCGGTCTCGGACGCGCGGCGCCCGACGGCGACCCGCTCGACGCTGCGATCGACGCCGTCGCGCCAGGCCTGGGCCATGTCGAGGCACATCACGCCCCAGCGGAAGGTGCCCATCACCTCCCACCAGGCGACGCGCGCCGCGTCGGAGTCGCCCCCCGCGGCCCGGTAGGCGGCGATCCAGCCGTCGCGGGTGCCGAAGCCGCCGGCCTCGGCGTCGAGCTCGCCGAAGCGCCAGCTCGCGACGCAGAACCAGCCCAGGTCCTCGGCCGGATCGCCCAGGTGGGCGAGCTCCCAGTCGAGCACCGCGGCGAGGCCGTCGCGGTCGAACAGCAGGTTGCCGGTGCGGAAGTCGCCGTGCACCGGCACCGCCCGCACCTCGTCGGGCAGCCGGTCGTGCAGCCAGCGCAGCGCGAGCTCGAACACCGGGCGGGCGCCGCGGTGGGCGCGCCAGCGCGCCTCCCAGAGCGCGAGCTCGTCGCGCGGGCCGGCGCGGCGCAGCGCCGGGAGCGCCGAGGGATCGGCGCGGTGCAGGCTCGCGAGCGCGGCCGCGCAGTGCGCGAGCGCGCGAGCTCGGGCGGTCGCGAACGCCGGGTCGCGCAGCAGCCGGCTCGGCCGGGTCTCGCCGGGGACGCGGGCCATCACGAAGCCGGCGCCGAGCCCCTCGTCCGGAGCCGGCTCGCCGAGCACCCGCGGCACGGGCACGCCGGCCGCGGCGACCGCGCGCAGCAGCGCGGCCTCGGTCGCGGGCGGGATCGAGGCCGCCGCCGGGTCGCCGGGCGCGGGGGCGCCCAGGGCCGGACGGCGCAGGATCAGCGGCCGCGGGGCGCCGTCGCCGGCGAGCGCGTCGAACGACCAGGTCTCGTTGTTGGCGCCGCCCGACAGCCGCTCCAGCCCGCGCAGCGCGACGGCCGAGGGCATCCATCCGCGCACGTGCCGCAGCAGCTCCGTCTCCATGACGGCACTGTAGCGAAGGGGCCCGCGCGGCGGAACCCGGACGGCGGCCGCGGGACGGCTCGCGGTACCCTCCTCGGAACGACGGACCCACCAGGAGATCCCGATGAGCGACGCGCGACGCGCGGCCGCGCTCGAGCAGGCGTCGATCCCGACCCTCTTGATGTGCGTGGCCCAGATCACCGGCGACCCGAGCTGGCTCGAGCCCCCGTACCGGCCGCAGCGCGACGTGTCGATCTTCGCCGACCCGACCGGCGGGCTGCCCGAGGCGGTGCGCCGCTCGGTGCGCGAGGCCGCGGCGCGGGTGCTCGACGAGCTCGCGCGCGGCGAGCGCGCGCTGCCGCCGCTGCCCGACGACGCGACGCTGGTGCGGATGATGAGCGTGTGCCTCGGCGAGCGGGTGCCGCCCGAGTACGCGCGGATGGCGCGCGAGGAGATGGGCTTCGCCGACCGCGACGTGCGCTGGGACGCGCCCGCGCCGCCGTCGGGGGTCGCGCGGATGCGCACGCTGGTCGTGGGCGCCGGCCTGTCGGGCGTGTGCGCCGCGTGGCGGCTGCGCGAGCTCGGCGTGCCGGTCGAGATCGTCGAGAAGAACGCCGACGTGGGCGGCACCTGGTGGGACAACGACTATCCCGAGGCGGGCGTCGACACCCCGAACCACTTCTACTCGTACTCGTTCGCGCCGAACCTCGGCTGGACGAGCAACTACTCGAAGCGCGCCGAGGTGCTCGACTACCTGAAGCGCAGCGCCGAGGGCATGGGCGTGCTGCGCACCGTGCGGCTGCGCACCGAGGTGACCGCGCTCGAATGGGACGAGGCCGCCCGCGAGTGGGCCGCGACGGTGCGCGGGCCCGAGGGCGAGCGCATCGAGCGCTACCGCGCGGTCGTGCTCGCCTGCGGCCCGCTGTCGCGCCCGAAGCTGTCGTCGGTGCCGGGCATCGACGGCTTCGCCGGCGACTGGTTCCACACCGCGCAGTGGCGTCACGACGTGCCGCTCGAGGGGAAGGACGTCGCGCTGATCGGCACCGGCGCGAGCGCGATGCAGTGCCTGCGCACCGTCGCCGAGCGGGCGCGGTCGGTCGTCATCTACCAGCGCTCGCCGCAGTGGGCGCGCCCGCCGCAGGACTACCACGGCACCGTGAGCCCGGAGTCGCGCTGGCTGCTCGAGAACGTGCCGTACTACTACGCCTGGTACCGCTTCGGCCTGATGTGGCGCTTCGGCGACGGGCTGCTGCCGACGCTGGTGCGCGACCCCGACTGGCCGCACCCGGAGCGCGCGATGAACGCGCGCAACGACCGGCACCGCGAGCAGCTCGCCGCCTACCTTCGCGAGAGGCTCGAGGGGCGTCCGGACCTGATCGAGAAGGCGCTGCCCCACTACCCGCCCTACGGCAAGCGGATCCTGATCGACAACGGCTGGTTCGACGCGCTGAAGCGCCCGAACGTCGAGCTCGTCACCGAGGGCGTCGCGCGCGTCGAGGGCGACGAGATCGTCGGCGCCGACGGCACGCGCCGGCGCGCCGACGTCGCGATCCTCGCGACCGGCTTCGAGGTGTCGCGGATGCTCGGGCCGATGACGGTGGAGGGCCGCGCCGGTGCGACGATCGACCGCGAGTGGGCGAACGACGACCCGAAGGCGCACCTCGGCATCACGGTGCCCGGCTTCCCGAACCTGTTCCTGCTCGTCGGCCCGGGCACCGGGCTCGCCCACGGCGGCAGCATCTTCCTGGTCACCGAGTGCCAGGTGCGCTGGATCAGCCGGATGATCGTCGGCATGGTCGAGCGCGGCATCGACGCGGTCGAGGTGAGGCGCGACGTGCACGACGCGTTCATCGCGCGCTTCGACGCCGCCCACCGCGAGCTCGTCTGGTCGCATCCGGGCATGCGCAACTGGTACCGCAACGACGCGGGACGCGTGTTCGTGCCGATGCCCTGGCGGATGGTCGACTACTGGCGGATGACGGTCGAGCCGGACTTCGACGAGTTCGTCGCGACGCCCGCGGCCGCGCCCGCGACCGCCTGACCGGCGGTGCGCGGCGCGCTCGCGACGCTGCTCTGGCGCGCGCTCGCGCTCGCGAGCCTCGCGCTGGCCGCGATCGGCGTCGTGCTGCCGGTGCTGCCGACCGTGCCGTTCCTGCTGGTCGCGGCGTGGGCCGGCAACCGGGGCTGGCCGGGGCTCGAGGCCCGGCTGCTCGCGCATCCGAGATACGGCCCGCACATCCTGCAGTGGCGCGAGCGCGGCGCGGTGTCGCGACGCGCGAAGTGGGCCGCGAGCGCGACGATGACCGCCAGCGTCGCGATGCTGTGGGCGTCGGCCGTGCCCGGCTGGCTGAAGCTCGCGGTGCCGGCGCTGCTCGCCGGCGTCGCGACCTGGCTGTGGCGACGGCCCGAGGCCTGAGCGACCCGGCGCCGGCGGGTCGCGCCGCCTCCGCACGGAACGGGACGCGCGCTCCCGGACCGATCGGCACGGACCGGGACGCGCGGGCACCGACCGGTTAAGCTGCCCCTGCCCGCGGCCCGCCGCGCCCGACCCCCGAGGCTCCCGGTGATCCGTCCGTCCCGCCGATGGCGCGACCGCGCCGCCGCCGCCGCGGCGATGCTGCTCGCGGCCGCCTCGCTCGGCTGCGCCGTGCCCGCGACGCATCCGACGCTGGCCCGCGCCGATGCGGACGGGGAGCGACCGCCGCTCGTGCCGATGCGGCGCTTCGTCGCCGACGCCGACTGGATCGGCGGGTTCTCGCTGTCGCCCGACGGGACGCGGCTGCTGAATTCGCAGGTGGTCGGCCTCGATCTCGGCCTGGTGGTGCGCGACGCGGCGAGCGGCGCCCCGATCGCCCGGTACGCGATCGGCTCGCAGGGCCGGCGCGGCGGCTTCCGGGCCTGGCTCGCCGACAGCCGGCACGTCGTGTACACCACCGATCCGCGCGGCGACGAGAACCTGCGGATCCACGTGCAGGACACCGCCGATCCGCGTTCGCCGCCCTGGACGGTGACGCCCTGGCCGGGCGTGCGCTCGTTCGTCGTGGGCCGCGGCGCCGGTGCCCGGCTGCTGTTCGCGAGCAACCGGCGCGACCGCACGACCTTCGACCTGTACGAGGCCGACGCCGCCGACCGGACCGTGCGCGAGGTGGCGCGCGACGCGGGCGACACGCGCGCCTGGCTGATCGACGAGCACGGCACGCTGCACGGGCGGCTGCGCCGGCTCGGCGATTCCGACGGCTCCGACGCCGCGATCGAGCTCGCGCGCCCGGACGGCGGCCGGCGCACGCTGCGCACGGTGGGCGCGTTCGACACCTGGTCCGTGCAGCGGATCGACGGCGCGACGATGCGCGCCTGGGTCCTCACCAACGTCGGGCGCGACCGCATCGAGCTGGTCGAGGTCGACCTGTCGAGCGGCGAGGAGCGCGTCCTGGGCGCGCACGACGCCGTCGACGTGGGCGCCGTCGTCTTCGCGGGGCGGTCCGGGCCCCCGGTCGGCTACCTCGTCGAGCCCGACCGGCCGCGACTGCACGGGCTCGACCCCGCCTTCGCGGCCGAGCTCGACGCCGTGGCCGAGCGCGCGGTGCGCGAGGGACTGCTCGGCGAGCGCCCGGTGCTCGTCCGCCCGCAGTCGACCTCGGACGACCGGCGCCGCGCGATCGTGCGGGCCGTCGGCCGCTTCTACGAGGCCGAGCTGCTGTGGGAGCGGGACACCGGACGCCTGGTCAGGCTCGACGGCCGCGACGCCGCCGACGCCGCGCGCTGGCTGTCGCCGCAGGAGCCGTACTCGTTCGTCGCCTCCGACGGCCGGCGCATCCACGGGCTGCTGATCCGTCCGCGCGGCGTGACGGGCCCCGTCCCGCTGGTGGTCGACATCCACGGCGGCCCCTGGACGCGCGACACCTGGGGGCCGGCCACCTTCGGGCCGCGGCAGATGCTGGCCAACCGCGGCTACGCGGTGCTGCAGGTCAACTACCGGGGATCGGCGGGCTACGGGCGCGAGCACCTGTGGGCCGGCGCGCACGAGTACGCCGGCCGCCTGCAGCGCGACATCGCGGAGGCGGTGCAGTGGGCCGTCGACGCCGGCGTGGCCGACCGCGACCGCATCGGCCTGCTCGGCGGCAGCTTCGGCGGCTACTCGGTGCTGATGCAGCTGATCCAGCAGCCGCATCCGTACCGCTGCGGCGTGGACGTCGTCGGCGTCGCCGACTGGCCCCGCGCGATCGAGCAGTGGCCGCGGTTCTGGCGCGACCGACACTGGTTCGAGCGCTTCTACGGCCGGCCGGGCGACCCGGCCGAGCGCGCGCGGATGACGGCGAACTCGCCGGTCTCGCGGCTCGACCGGATCTCGGCGCCGCTGCTGGTCGTCCACGGCACGAACGACGTGCGGGTGCTGCTGCAGGACTCGATCGACGTGGTCGACGCGCTGCGCGCGCGCGGGCACCCGGTCACGTTCCTGACCTTCCCCGACGAGGGGCACGCGATCTCGAAGTGGCGCAACCGGCTCGCGCTGTGGCGCGAGATCGAGGACACGTTCGCGCGGTGCCTCGGCGGCCGCAGCGGCGGCGTCGACCTCTACGAGTGGCTGCCGGCCTCGACGGTGCGCGACCCCCGCTGAGGCCCGCGGCGCACCCGCTGAGGCCCGCGGCGCCCCCGCTGAGGCCGGCGGCGCCCCCGTGCGCGGCGCCGCGTCACGCCGGCGCGCGCCGCCGCGTCACACCAGCACGCGCTCGATCCCGCCGTCGTTCGCGCGCTTCACGTACTCGGGCATCCACGCCTCGCCGAGCACGTGCCTCGCGATCTCGACGACGATGTAGTCGGCCTCGACGCCGGTGTCGCCCTGGTAGCGCGACAGCCCCTGCAGGCACGACGGGCACGAGGTCAGCACCTTGACCGGGCCGCCGAAGGCCTCGCCCGCCGCGTCGGCCGGCGCCGCCTGGCGGCCCTCGCGGATCGCGACGGCGGCGCGCGTCATCTCCTCCTCCTTGCGGAAGCGGATCTGCGTCGAGATGTCGGGACGCGAGACGGCGAGCGTGCCGGCCTCGCCGCAGCAGCGGTCGTTCTTCTCGATGCGGCCGTTCAGCTCGGCGTTCATCAGCGCGTTCACGACCTTGAGCGGCGCGTGCTGCTTCATCGGGCTGTGGCAGGGGTCGTGGTACGCGTAGCGCGTGCCGGTCACGCCCTCGAGCCGCACGCCCTTCTCCATCAGGAACTCGTGGATGTCGACGATCCGGCAGCCGGGGAAGATCTTCTCGAACTCGTAGTGCTGCAGCTGGTCGTGGCAGGTGCCGCAGGACACCACCACCGTCCGGATGTCGAGGTAGTTCAGCGTGTTCGCGACCCGGTGGAACAGCACCCGGTTGTCGGTGATGATCTTCTCGGCGCGGTCGAACTGCCCGGAGCCGCGCTGCGGATAGCCGCAGCACAGGTAGCCGGGCGGCAGCACCGTCTGCACGCCGACGTGCCAGAGCATCGCCTGCGTCGCGAGCCCGACCTGCGAGAACAGCCGCTCGGAGCCGCAGCCCGGGAAGTAGAACACCGCCTCGGCGTCGGCGCCCGCCTTCGGGTCGCGGATGATCGGCACGTAGCGGGCGTCCTCGATGTCGAGCAGCGCGCGCGCCGCCTTCTTCGGCAGGCCGCCCGGCATCTTCTTGTTGACGAAGTGCACGACCTGCTCGGCGAGCCGGGGCCGCCCGACCGTCGACGGCGGCGCGGCGGTCTGCGCCTTCGCCGGGGCCTTCAGCACGTCGTGCGCGATCCGCTGCGCGGCGTAGCCCCAGTCGATCATCACCTTGCGCGCGACGTTGATCGTGCGCGGGCTCGTCGCGTTGAGGAACAGCATCGACGCCGCGGTGCCGGGGTTGAAGCGCTTCTGCCCCATCTTGCGCAGCAGGTTGCGCATCGCCATCGACACGTCGCCGAAGTCGATGTCGACCGGGCACGGCGTCTCGCACTTGTGGCAGACGGTGCAGTGGTCGGCGACGTCGCCGAACTCGTCCCAGTGGCGGATCGACACGCCGCGGCGCGTCTGCTCCTCGTAGAGGAACGCCTCGATCAGCAGCGAGGTCGCGAGGATCTTGTTGCGCGGGCTGTAGAGCAGGTTCGCGCGCGGCACGTGCGTCGCGCACACCGGCTTGCACTTGCCGCAGCGCAGGCAGTCCTTGATCGAGTCGGCGATCGAGCCGATGTCCGACTGCTGCAGGATCAGCGACTCGGCGCCCATCAGCCCGAAGCTCGGCGTGTACGCGTCGCGCAGGTCGCCGCCGGGCATCAGCTTGCCCTTGTTGAAGCGGCCCTCGGGGTCGACCCGCCGCTTGTACGCGCGGAAGTCGCGCAGCTCCGCCTCGGTCAGGTACTCGAGCTTGGTGATGCCGATGCCGTGCTCGCCGGAGATCACGCCGTCGAGGCTGCGGGCGAGCGCCATGATCCGGTCGACCGCGCGGTTGGCCTCCTGCAGCATCCCGTAGTCGTCGGAGTTGACCGGGATGTTGGTGTGCACGTTGCCGTCGCCGGCGTGCATGTGCAGCGCGACGAACACGCGGCCGCGCAGGACCCGGCGGTGCGCGGCGACCATCCGCTCGAGCACCGGGCGGAACGCCTGGCCGGAGAAGATCTCGGACAGCGGCGCGAGCAGCTCGCGCTTCCAGGACACGCGGATCGTGCGGTCCTGCAGCAGGTGGAAGAGCGCGGTCGACGGCTCCGCAGCGACGCGGGCGCGGGCCTCGTCGAGCGCGGCCTCGAGCCCGGCCGCCTGCAGCGCCGGCAGCAGGCCGGCGAGCGGCGCATCGATCCGACCGAGCAGCAGCTCCCAGCGGGCGCGCACCGCGCCGAGCAGCTCGCGCGCCTGGGCGACGCGCTCGGCGAGCATCTCGGCCGGCAGCCGCGCGTCGGCCGACGCGTCGTCGGACTTGCCCAGCGGCAGCGCCGCCGGCTCGGCGAGCAGCGCCTCGAGCTCGTCGACGACGCGCAGCTTGTTGCGCGTCGACAGCTCGATGTTGATGCGCTCGATGCCGTCGGTGTACTCGGCCATCCGCGGCAGCGGGATGACCACGTCCTCGTTGATCTTGAACGCGTTGGTGTGCCGCGCGATGGCGGCGGTGCGCGAGCGGTCGAGCCAGAAGGTCTTGCGCGCCTCCGGCGAGACCGCGACGAAGCCCTCGCCGGAGCGCGCGTTGGCGAGGCGCACGACCTCGGAAGTGGCCCGCGCGACCGCGTCGTCGTCGTCGCCGACGATGTCGCCGATCAGCACCATCTTCGGCAACCCGCCGCGGCGCGACTTCGTCGCGTACCCGACCGCGCGCAGGTAACGCTCGTCGAGGTGCTCCAGGCCGGCGAGGATCGCGCCGAACGGCCGACGGTCGAGGTACGCCTTGATCTCGACGATCGACGGCACCGCGTCCTTCGCCTGGCCGAAGAACTCGAGGCAGACCGTGCGGATGCGCTTCGGCATCCGGTGCAGCACCCAGCGCGCCGAGGTGATCAGCCCGTCGGTGCCCTCCTTCTGCACGCCCGGCAGGCCGGCGAGGAACTTGTCGGTGACGTCCTTGCCGAGGCCCTGCTTGCGGAAGCGCGCGCCCTCGATCTCGAGCGTCTCGCTGGAGAACGGGGCGCCGCGCATCGTGCCGTCGGCGCCGAGCGCGTCGGGCGCCCAGCGATCGAGGCGGAAGGTGGCGACCGGCGCGTCGTGGATCTTGCCCAGGTTGTGGTCGAGCCGCGTGACCTCGAGCCAGTTGCCGTCGGGGTCGACCATCCGCCACCAGGCGAGGTTGTCGAGCGCGGTGCCCCAGAGCACCGCCTTCTTGCCGCCGGCGTTCATCGCGACGTTGCCGCCGATGCACGAGGCGTCGAGCGAGGTCGGGTCGACCGCGAACACGAAGCCGGCCGCCTCGGCGGCGTCGGTGACGCGCCGGGTGACGACGCCCGCCTCCGAGAACACGGTGGCCACCTCGGCGTCGACGCCGGGCAGCCGCGTCGGCTCGACCCGGCCCAGCCCGGTCAGCTTCTCGGTGTTGATCACGGCCGACAGCGGCACGAGCGGCACCGCGCCGCCGGTGTAGCCGGTGCCGCCGCCGCGCGGCACGATCGTGAGCCCGAGCTCGATGCAGCCGGCGACGAGCGCGGCGACCTCGGCCTCGGTGTCGGGCGCGAGCACGACGAACGGATACTCGACGCGCCAGTCGGTGGCGTCGGTCACGTGCGAGACGCGCGACATGCCGTCGAAGCGGACGTTGTCGCGCCGGGTCGCGCGCGACAGGCGCTTCAGCGCGCGGGCGCGCAGCGCGGCGGTCTGCTCGAAGGTCGACTCGAAGCGCGCGACCGCCTCGCGCGCGAGCTCGAGCAGCCGCGCGACGTTGCGCGCGCGCGCCGCGCCCGCCTCGTCGTCGCCGGCGTCGGCCGCGCGCCGGCGCTCGATCTCGCCGAGCCGGTGGCCGAGCGCCTCGATCAGCGCGGCGCGCCGCTTCGGGTTGTCGAGCAAGTCGTCCTGCAGGAACGGGTTGCGCTGCACGACCCAGATGTCGCCCAGCACCTCGTACAGCATCCGGGCGGAGCGCCCGGTGCGGCGCTCGCCCCGCAGCTCGTCGACGAGCCGCCAGCCGTCGTCGCCGAGCACCCGGCGGACGATCTCGCGGTCGGAGAACGAGGTGTAGTTGTACGGGATTTCCCTCAGCCGGGCGGGCGCGTCGGAGGTCTGACGGGCCAGGGCCAGGGGGATCGGGGCGTTCATCGGGGCATCCAGTCCGGACGGGACGCGCCCGGCGGGCCCGGCGCGCGTCCCGGCAAAACCCGGATTCTAGCTGCGCGGGCCGATCCCCGCGGCCCGCGGGGGCATGCCGCCGGGGCTCACCCGGTGACCATCAGCAGCATCCGCCGCCACCAGTCGTCGGGCACCCACAGCAGCATCGCGGTCATCGTCACGTAGCGCAGCGCCTTGCCGATCGCCATGAAGAGCACGCAGGGCCAGAACGGCAGCCGCAGCCAGCCGGCGAGCGCGCACAGCGGATCGCCGACCGCGGGCATCCACGACAGCAGCAGCACCTTCGGGCCGAAGCGCTCGAGCCAGCCGAAGTAGCGGGTGCCGGCGTGCTTGCCGATCGCGTACTTCGCGCCGCGCCCCACCGCGTAGTCGACCATGCCGCCGAGGGTGTTGCCGGCGGTCGCGACCGCCACCGTCAGCCAGAACGCGTCGGGGTTGAGCTTCACGTACCCGAACACCGCCGGCTCGGAGCCGACCGGCAGCAGCGTCGCCGACAGGAACGAGACGAAGAAGACGCTCGTCAGCCCGTGCTGCGGCAACGCGAACCATTCGATCAGTCGTTCGAGGTAGGCTTCCATCGGCGGCGGGCACGGCGCCGCCGGTCGACGGACGCCGGCGGATTCTAGCCGCGGCCGCGGCGCCGGCGCAGCGGCGGGGTCGCCGCGCCGAGGTCGGCGCCGGCGCCGTGGCGGCCGGCCCGGGGGAATCGCCCCGCTAGAATCGCGGGATCATGCCCACCGAATACCTGAAGCGCATCCTGACGGCCCGCGTCTACGACGTCGCCGTCGAGACGCCGCTCGAGCGCGCCGACTCGCTGTCGCGCCGGCTCGGCAACACCGTGCTGCTCAAGCGCGAGGACCTGCAGCCGGTGTTCTCGTTCAAGCTGCGCGGCGCCTACAACCGGATGGCGCAGCTGACGCCCGGGCAGCTCGAGCGCGGGGTGATCGCCGCCTCGGCCGGCAACCACGCGCAGGGCGTGGCGCTCGCCGCGCAGCGGCTCGGCTGCCTGGCGACGATCGTGATGCCGGTGACCACGCCGCGGGTCAAGATCGACGCGGTGCTCGCCCGCGGCGCGCGCGTCGTGCTGCACGGCGACTCGTACAGCGACGCCTACGGGCACGCGCTCGAGCTGCAGGCGCGCGACGGATCGACCTTCGTCCACCCGTTCGACGACCCGGACGTGATCGCCGGCCAGGGCACGATCGGCATGGAGATCCTGCGCCAGCACCCGGGCCCGATCGACGCGATCTTCGTCGCGATCGGCGGCGGCGGGCTCGCCGCGGGCGTCGCGGTCTACGTCAAGCAGCTGCGCCCCGAGGTGCGGATCATCGGCGTGCAGACCACCGACTCCGACGCGATGGCCCGCTCGCTCAAGGCCGGCCGGCGCGTCGCGCTGCACGACGTGGGGCTGTTCTCCGACGGCACGGCGGTCAAGCAGGTCGGCGAGGAGACCTTCCGGCTGTGCCGCGAGTACCTCGACGAGGTGATCCTCGTCGACACCGACGCCGCGTGCGCGGCGATCAAGGACGTGTTCCAGGACACCCGCTCGATCCTCGAGCCGGCGGGCGCGCTCGCGATCGCCGGCGCCAAGGCCTGGGTCGAGCGGGAGTCGCGGACGGCCGGCGCGCCGCTGCAGGGGCGCACCGTCGTCGCGATCGCCTGCGGGGCGAACATGAACTTCGACCGGCTGCGCTTCGTGTCCGAGCGCGCCGAGATCGGCGAGCAGCGCGAGGCGGTGTTCGCGGTCACGATTCCCGAGGAGCGCGGCAGCTTCCGGCGCTTCTGCGAGCGGGTGGGCCCGCGCAACGTCACCGAGTTCGTCTACCGGATCGCCGACGCCCGCGTCGCCCACGTGTTCGTCGGCATCCAGGTCGCCGGGCGGGACGAGGCGCGCGAGATCGCGCGCGGCTTCGAGTCGCACGGCTTCCGCACGCTGGACCTGACCGACGACGAGCTCGCCAAGCTGCACCTGCGGCACCTGGTCGGCGGGCACTCGCCGCTCGCCGAGGACGAGCTGCTGTACCGGTTCGAGTTCCCTGAGCGGCCCGGCGCGCTGATGCGCTTCCTGTCGAGCATGAGCCCGAACTGGAACATCTCGCTGTTCCACTACCGGAACCACGGCGCCGACTACGGGCGGATCCTGGTCGGGCTGCAGGTGCCGCCGGGCGACACCGAGGCGTTCCGCGCGTTCCTCGACACGCTCGGCTATCCGTACACCGACGAGAGCCGGCATCCGGCGTACCGGCTGTTCCTCGCCGCCGGCGGCGAGTCGGACTGAGGCCGGCGCGGGCCGGAGCGGGCCGGCGGGCGCCCGGGCACGCACCGCCACCCGCCCGGGCGCGACCGCCACCCGCCCGGGCGCGACCGCTGCCCGCCCGGGCGCGGCGGATCCCCGGATGCCCGCCCCGCCGCTTGAATCCCGACGTCCCGGCCCCACCTCGCCGGTTCGGGTGCACCGGGCGATCGCGACCCCTCGGAAGCCCGAAGCGCGGCCCGTCGGAGCGCGGCCGAGCCGGTGGGAGTACACTCGAGTGTCAACCGCGCCTGTCACATGCACCTGCTCACGCTGGGACTCAACCACACCACCGCGCCGCTCTCGCTGCGCGAGAAGGTGGCGTTCCCGGGCGACGCGCTGCGCGACGCGGTGGCCGACCTGCGCCGCCAGCTGGCGTCGGTGCTGCCCGAGACGGCGATCCTGTCGACCTGCAACCGCACCGAGATCTACTGCGCGACGCCCGATCCGGCGGGCGCGCACCAGGAGATCGCCCGCTGGATGGCCGAGCGCAACCGGATCGGCGCCCCGTCGGAGCTGACCGAGCACCTGTACGCGCGGCCCGACGGCGCGGCCGTGCGCCACGCGTTCCGCGTCGCCTCGGGCCTCGACTCGATGGTGCTCGGCGAGCCGCAGATCCTCGGCCAGATGAAGGACGCGGCGCGCGTCGCCCAGGAGGCCGACGCGCTCGGCACGCACCTGCACCAGCTGTTCCAGCGCACCTTCGCGGTCGCCAAGGAGGTGCGCAGCCAGACCGAGATCGGCGCCCACTCGGTGTCGATGGCGGCCGCCGGCGTGCGGCTCGCGCAGCGGCTGTTCGAGGACCTGAAGGACACCTCGGTGCTGTTCGTCGGCGCCGGCGAGATGATCGAGCTGGCCGCGACGCACTTCGTCGCCCAGCATCCGAAGCGCGTGGCGGTCGCCAACCGCAGCGTCGAGCGCGCTGAGCGGCTCGCGCAGCGCTTCGGCGCCCGCGCGCTGCGCCTCGCCGAGCTGCCCGACACGCTCGCCGAGCACGACATCGTCGTCTCCTGCACCGCGAGCTCGCTGCCGATCATCGGCCTCGGCATGGTCGAGCGGGCGCTGAAGGCGCGCCGCCGCAAGCCGATCTTCATGATCGACCTCGCGGTGCCGCGCGACATCGAGCCCGAGGTCGCGCGGCTCGACGACGTCTTCCTCTACAC
>DASPJX010000038.1:0-14035 GCA_035628395.1 Burkholderiaceae bacterium
CCGCAGCTCTGGAACGTGCTGAAGGGCGACATGAGCCTCGTCGGACCGCGGCCGCTGCTGATGAGCTACCTCGAGCGCTACACGCCCCGCCAGGCCCGGCGCCACGAGGTGCGCCCCGGCATCACCGGCTGGGCGCAGGTCAACGGCCGCAACGACACCTCCTGGGCGCAGCGCTTCGAGCACGACGTCTGGTACGTCGAGCACCGGAGCCTGCGGGTGGATCTCCTGATCCTGTGGAGGACGATCGCCAAAGTGCTCCGGCGCGAGGGCGTCAGCGCGCAGGGCCATGCCACAATGCCCGAGTTCACCGGAGCCCCGGACCCCGTGCCGGCCGACGCCGCCACGCGCGGCGACGCGCCGGCGAACCGACCCGAAAGGAACCCCCATCGATGAGCGGCGCCCTGTCCCCCTCGATCTTCAAGGCCTACGACATCCGAGGCATCGTCGACGGCGACCCGTCCAAGGTCACGCTGACCGAGGCCGCGGTGCGCGGCGTCGGCGCGGCGCTCGGCCTGCGCGCGCGCGCGGCCGGCATCCCGGCGATCGTCGTCGGGCGCGACGGCCGGCTGTCCGGCCCCCGGCTGATCGAGGCGCTGACCGCGGGCATCGTGTCGGCGGGCGTCGACACGATCGACATCGGGATGGTGCCGACGCCGGTGGTGTACTACGCGACGGTGCTGACCGGCACCGGCTCGGGCATCGCCGTCACCGGCAGCCACAACCCGCCCGAGTACAACGGCATGAAGATGATGCTGGGCGGCGCGACGCTGTACGGCGAGGACATCCAGTCGCTGTACCGCGAGATCGTCGACCCGGGGTTCGCCGCGCGGTTCGCCGGCATCGCGCCCGGCCGGGTGACGAAGCGCGACGTGTCGGCCGACTACCTGCAGCGCGTGCTCGGCGACGTGAAGCTCTCGCGCCCGATGAAGGTGGCGATCGACGCCGGCAACGGCGTCGCGGGGGCGCTCGCGCCGCAGCTGTTCCGCGGGCTGGGCTGCGAGCTCGTCGAGCTGTTCACCGAGGTCGACGGCACCTTCCCGAACCACCATCCGGACCCGGCCCATCCCGAGAACCTCGAGGACCTGATCCGCACGCTGCGCGAGACCGACTGCGAGATCGGGCTCGCGTTCGACGGCGACGGCGACCGGCTCGGCGTGGTGACCAAGTCGGGCCACATCGTCTGGCCCGACCGCCAGCTGATGCTCTACGCGCAGGACGTGCTCGCGCAGCGCCCGGGCGGCCAGATCATCTACGACGTGAAGTGCACGCGGAACCTCGCGCCCTGGATCCGCCGGCACGGCGGCCAGCCGCTGATGTGGCGCACCGGCCACTCGCTGATCAAGGCGAAGCTCAAGGAGACCAAGGCGCCGCTCGCCGGCGAGATGAGCGGCCACGTGTTCTTCAACGACCGCTGGTACGGCTTCGACGACGGGCTGTACACCGGCGCGCGGCTGCTCGAGATCCTGTCGCGGCACGCCGATCCGGGCGCGGTGCTCGAGGGGCTGCCCGACTCGCCGGCGACGCCCGAGCTCCACATCCGGACGGCCGAGGGCGAGAACTTCAGGCTGATCGAGGCGCTCCAGAAGGAGGCGCGCTTCGACGGCGCGAGCGAGGTGATCACGATCGACGGCGTGCGCGTCGAGTACCCCGACGGCTTCGGGCTCGCGCGGGCGTCGAACACGACGCCGGTGGTCGTCACGCGCTTCGAGGCCGACTCGCCCGAGGCGCTCGCGCGGATCCAGCGCGCGTTCGGCGAGGCGATCCGCGGCGTCGCGCCGAAGGCGCAGATCCCGTTCTGAGCGCGGGCGCGGACACCGCGCCGGGCGGCCCGCGCCGTCCGGCGTCGGTATGATCCGGCGCGTGCTCGCCCTCTACGCCCTCGGCTGGCTCCTCGCCGCCCCGCTGGTCGCCGCGTACCTGCTGTGGCGGTCGATCCGCCAGCCGGCGTACCGCTCGCACTGGGGCGAGCGCTTCGGCCTGCATCCCGCGCGCCGCGACGACGCCCCGCTGATCTGGATCCACGCGGTGTCGCTCGGCGAGACCCGCGCCGCGCAGCCGCTGGTGGCCGCGCTCGCCGACGCGCATCCGGACGCGCGCGTGCTGCTCACCTGCATGACGCCGACCGGCCGCGAGGCGGCGCGCGAGCTGTACGCGCCGCGCCTCGGCGACCGCTTCGCGCAGGCCTACCTGCCGTACGACCATCCGCTCGCGCAGCGCCGCTTCCTGCGCGCGTGGCGGCCCTCGATCGGGCTGCTGATGGAGACCGAGCTCTGGCCGTCGCTCGCGGCCGAATGCGCGCGGGCCGGCGTGCCGCTCGCGCTGGTCAACGCGCGGCTGTCCGAGCGCTCGCTGCGCCGGGGGATGCGCCAGCGCGCGCTGGTCGGGCCCGCCGCGCGCTCGCTCGCGCTCGTGCTCGCGCAGTCGCCCGACGACGCGGCGCGCATCGCGCGGCTCGGCCGGGCCGCCGACGCGGTGACCGGCAACCTGAAGTTCGACAACGCGCCGCGCGGGGAGCTGCTCGAGCGCGGCCGCGCGTGGCGCGCGCGGATCGGCCGGCCGGTGGTGCTCGCGGCGAGCACGCGCGACGGCGAGGAGGCGCTGCTGCTCGACGCGTGGCGACGCGCGGAGCCGGGCGCCGCGCCCGGCGCACCGGTGCGCGGCACGTCCGCCGACCGGCGTCGGGATCCGCTGCTGGTCGTCGTCCCGCGCCATCCGCAGCGCTTCGACGAGGTCGTCCGCGACGCGCGCGCGGCCGGCCTGCGCGTGGCGCGCCGCGCGGCGCTGGACGACGCCTCCGCCGACCTCGACGCGGTCGACCTGCTGGTCGGCGACTCGATGGGCGAGATGGACGCCTGGTACGCGCTCGCCGACGTCGCGGTGATCGGCGGCTCGCTGAGGCCCTTCGGCTCGCAGAACCTGATCGAGCCCTGCGCGGCGGGCTGTCCGGTGCTGGTCGGGCCGAGCACGTTCAACTTCGCGCAGGCCGCCGAGCAGGCCGTCGCGGCCGGGGCGGCCGAACGGGTGGCGGACGCCGACGCGGCGATCGGGCGCGCGCTCGCGCTGCTCGCCGACCCGGCCGCGGCCGCCGCGATGGGCGAGGCGGGCCGGCGCTTCGCGACGACGCACCGCGGCGCGACGCGACGGACGATGGACGCCCTGGCGCCGCTGCGGGCGCGGCTCGGGAGCCGGGGCGGTCCGGGCTGAGAGGGGACGGGCCCGGGCCGAGGGGCAGGGCCGGCCGAGAGGCCACGCGGGCCGAGAGGCGACGCGGACCGAGAGGCGGCGCGGACCGAGAAGCGACGCGGACCGAGAGGCGGCGCGCGCCGAGAGGCGGTCCGGACCGGGAGGCTGCGGGCCGCGTCGCTCAGCGCGGTGCGACGGGCACCGGCGAGCGGCCGCCGCGCACCGCCGGCACGCCGGGCGAGCCCGGTCGCGCCGCGCCCTGCGGGGTCGCGCCCGGCGTCGACCCGCCCTGCGCGCCCGGGCGGGCGGTGCCCGGCGACGAGCCGAGCGGCACCGCCGGCTGCCCGGCGGGCGCGGCGCCGCCCGACGACGGCCCGACGTTCGCCGGCGCGAGGCTCGGCGGCGCGGCCGCCGGCGCGGCGGCGGGCGCCTCGGACTCGGCGCGCGGCGGCTCGAGCAGCGCGTTGACCGCGACCACGTCCTCCTCGGTCAGCGCGCCGGCGACGCTCCGCAGCTGCAGCCCGTTCAGCAGCACGTTGTAGCGCGCGTTGGCGAGGTCGCGCCGCGTCGAGAACAGCTGCTGGGCGGCATTCAGCACGTCGATGTTGATCCGCACGCCGACCTGGTAGCCGAGCTGGTTCGACTCGAGCGCGAGCTGGCTCGAGCGCTCGGCGGCGGTCAGCGCGCGCACCTGCTCGAGGCCGCTCCGCACACCGAGGAAGGTCTGGCGGGCGGTCTGCTCGGCGGTGCGCCGCGCGCTCTCGAGGTCGAACTGCGCGCGGTCCTGCAGCGCGATCGCCTCGCGCACGCGGGCGTCGACCGCGCCGCCGTTGTAGATCGGGAAGGCGAGCTGCAGGCCGATCGTGCCCGTGGTCGTGCGCACGCCGGTGAGCGCCGCCTGCAGCGCGGCGTTCGTGCTGCGGCCGTGGGTCAGCTGGCCGACCAGGTCGAGGGTCGGGGAGTTGCCGTAGCGCTGCGCGTCGATCTGCCGGCGCGCGACCTCGGCGGTCACCTCCGACTGGCGGACCGCGAAGCTCTGGCCGCGGGCGATCTCGGCCCACCGGACCTCGCTCTGCGCGTCGGGCACGCGCACGTCGACGTCGGGGCGCAGCGTGTGCAGCGTCTCGACCGGCCCGCCGACGAGCTGCGCGAGCGCGGCGCGACGGACCGCGAGGTCGTTGAGCGCCGCCGCCTCCTGCGCGTTGGTCAGGTCGAGCCGCGCCTGCGCCTCCTGCTGGTCGGTGATCGTCGCGGTGCCGACCTCGAAGTTGCGGCGCGCGCTCTCGAACTGCTCGCCGATCGCGCGCTTCTGCGCGCGGGTCACCGACAGCGCGTCCTGCGCGGTGAGCACCGCGAAGTAGGCCTGCGCGACCCGGGTGATCAGGTCCTGGCGCGCCTGCGCGAGCTGCGCCTCGGCGATCTGGACGTTGAGCTCGCTCTGCTCGAGCGCGACGCGCAGCGCGGGCCGGTACAGCGGCAGGTTCGCGAGCAGGCCGAGCTGCTCGGAGTTGAAGTCGCGCGGCGCGGTGATCGTCGTGTCGGTCCGGACCTGGTTGGCGGTCGCGGTCGAGTTCAGCGTCGGTCCGATCGCCGCGCGCGCCTGCGGCACCCGCTCCCGGACCGCGGTCAGCTGCGCGCGCGCGGCCGCGACGACCGGGTCGATCTCGCTCGCGGCCCGGATCGCGCCGAGCAGGTCCATGCCGTGGGCGGGCAGGGCCGCCGCACCGAACGCGGCGGCGAGGGCGAGGGCGAGCAGGCGACGTTTCATGCGGGCGGGGCTCCGGACGGTGACGGGGCGGCGAGGGTCGGATCGGTTCCGGACGGCGGGGTCGGTCAGTAGGTCGGGCAGGACGGGTCGACCTCTCTCGCCCAGGCGTCGATGCCGCCCGAGAGGTTCCAGACGTCGTCGAAGCCGCGGCTCGACAGGAAGTGGGCGACCTGCCGGCTGCGGATGCCGTGGTGGCAGTAGACGACCGTCGGCCGCGCGGGGTCGATCTCGTCCAGGCGCGCCGGGATCTCGCGCATCGGCACGACGACCGCGCCGGCGAGCGCGCAGGTCGCGACCTCCCACGGCTCGCGCACGTCGAGCAGCAGCGGCGCCTCGCGGGCGGGATCGGCGAGCCAGGCGGCGAGCTCGGGGGCGGACAGGGGCTTCAAGGCGCGGACGGTCAGAACTTGAAGGTGCTGCGCGCGCCGAAGCCGCGCAGGGGAGGTGCGAAGGTCTCGAAGTGCGCCACCGTGCTGGTGCCGCCGGGGCCGCGGGTGACCTGCTGCACCGGCATGATCGGCGGGCGGCCGACGATCGCGACCAGCCGGCCGCCGACGGCGAGCTTCGCGAGCAGGTGCGCGGGCACCTCCGGCACCGAGCCCGACAGCACGATCACGTCGTAGGCGGGCAGCTCCAGCGCCGGGTCCGAGCCGTCGGCGCAGCGCACGACGGCGTTCGCGACGCCCGCGCGCTGCAGGTTGGCGCTCGCGAAGCGCGCGATGTCGGGGTCGATCTCGATCGTGTCGACGTGCCGGCCGCGGTGCGCGAGCAGCGCCGCCATCCAGCCCGATCCGGTGCCGATCTCGAGCACCGACTCGTGCCGGCGCACGCCCAGCTCCTGCAGGATCCGCGCCTCGACCTTCGGCGAGAGCATCGACTCCCCGGTCGCCCGGTCGCCGATCACCAGCGGGATCTCCATGTCGGTGAAGGCCATCGCCCGGTAGGCGGGCGGCACGAAGTCCTCGCGGCGCATCACCGACAGCAGCTCGAGGATCTCCGGGTCGAGCACGCTCCAGGGGCGGATCTGCTGCTCGATCATGTTGAAGCGGGCGCGTTCGATGTCCATGGGGGCGAAGTCCGTCAGGCCGAGGGCACGGATTTTACTTGCTCGCGGGCGGCCGTCGCGGCGTCCGCCGGACGGCGGAAGCGGGCGGTCAGGTCGTCGAGCAGGGCGTAGAGGACGGGCACGACCAGCAGGGTCAGCAGCGTCGAGGCGATCACGCCGCCGATCACCGCGTGCGCCATCGGCGCGCGCTGCTCGGCGCCCTCGGTGGTCGAGACCGCGAGCGGCAGCATGCCGAAGACCATCGCGAGCGTGGTCATCAGGATCGGACGCAGCCGGATCTCGGCCGCCGAGAGCAGCGCCCGCGACCGGTCGACGCCGGCGCGCCGCTGCTGGTTCGCGAAGTCGATCAGCAGGATCGCGTTCTTCGTGACCAGGCCCATCAGCATGATGAAGCCGATCACCGAGAACATGTTCAGCGTCGAGCGCCAGGCGAGCAGCGCGAGGATCACCCCGATCAGCGACAGCGGCAGCGAGGCCATGATCGCCACCGGCTGCACGAAGCTGCGGAACTGCGAGGCGAGGATCATGTAGATGAAGATCACCGCGAGCGCGAGCGCCTGCATCGCGTACCCGAAGCTCTCCTGCATGTCCTTGGTGGCGCCGCCGCTCACGAAGCGGTAGCCGGGCGGCAGCGGCACCGACTGCAGACGGCGCTGGACCTCGAGCCCGACCGTGCCCGGGGGGGCGCCGTGCACGTTCGCGGTGATCGTCACCTCGCGCGTCAGGTTCCGGCGGTTGATCTGCGTGGCGCCCTCGGCGGGCACGAGCCGCGCGACCTGCCGCAGCGGCACCATCCGGGGGGCGCCGTCGGCGTCGAGCTGCCCCGAGGCCACGGTCAGGCGCGACAGGTCCTCGACGTCGCGCCGGCCCTCGAGGGGAAGCCGCACGCGCACGTCGTAGTTCTCGTCGTCCGGACCCTTCCAGGTGGTCGCCGCCTCGCCCGCGAGCAGCGGTCGCAGCGCGCCGCCGATCTGCGCGACGCCGATCCCGAGGTCGGACGCGATCGCCCGTTCGACCTCGACCGCGATCGTCGGCTTCGCCGGCTTCGAGCTGGTGTCGAGGTCGACCACGCCCGGGATGCCGCGGATCTCCTGCACCGCCCGGGCGGCGAGCGCCTCGAGCTGGCGCTGGTCGGGGCCCTGCACGCTGACCTCGATCTGCTTGCTGCCGAAGGTGCTGAAGACGCCGACGTTGGTGACGGTGACGCCGGCGATCCGGGCGATCCGCTCGCGCACCGGCGCCTGCAGCTCGCGGACCGAGCGCGCGCGATCGGCGCGGTCCTTCAGGCGGACGAACACCGTCGCGTAGTTCTTGCCGGCCGCGACGCCGGTGTTGATCGTCGAGTAGGTGAACACCACCTCGGGGAACTCGCGCAGCGCCGCCTCGACCTGGCGGGTCTTGTCGGAGGTCAGGTCGAGCGAGGAGCCGACCGGGGTCTGGTACTGCAGGTAGAGCTCGTTGTTGTCGGGCTGCGGCACGAACTCCGAGCCCACCGTGCGGGCGAGGCCGACCGCCAGCACCATCGTCGCGGCCGCGCCGGCGAGCGCGAGCCACCGGTGCGCGAGACCCCAGCGCAGCACCGCCACGTAGCCCGCCTCGAGCGCGCGCATCCAGCCCTCGAACACCCGCAGCGCGCGTGCCACCGGGCCGCGGCCCTTCGCGCCCTCGGCGTCCGGGTCGTGCCAGATCGAGGACAGCATCGGGTCGAGCGTGAAGCTGATGAACATCGACAGCATCACCGCGAACGCGACCGTCACGCCGAACTGCTTGAAGAACTTGCCGATGATCCCGCCCATGAAGCCCACCGGCAGGAACACCGCGACGATCGTGAAGGTCGTCGCGGTCACGGCCAGGCCGATCTCGCGGGTGCCCTCGAGCGCGGCCAGCCGGTGGTGCTTGCCCATCGCCTGGTGGCGGACGATGTTCTCGCGCACCACGATCGCGTCGTCGATCAGCAGGCCCACGCAGATCGACAGCGCGAGCAGCGTGACGAGGTTGATGGTGAAGCCCATCGCGTACATCACGAGGAAGGTGCCGATCAGCGAGATCGGCAGCGTGAGCCCGGTGATCACCGTCGAGCGCCAGGACGACAGGAACAGGAACACGATCACCACCGTCAGGATCGCGCCCTCGACGATGTTGCGCTGCACGCCCTTGACCGAGTTGCGGATCGCGGTCGACTGGTCGCGCACCACGTCGACGACGACGTCCTGCGGCAGCTGCCCGCGCAGCTCGGCCGCGAGACGCCGGACCTCGTCGACCACGGCGATGGTGTTCTCGCCCTGCGCCTTGACCACGTCGAGCGAGATCGCGCGCTGGCCGTCGACGAAGGCGAGCGACTCGCGCTCCTCCTGGCCGTCGACGACGCGGGCGACCTGCGACAGGTAGACCGGCTGGCCGCCGCGGCGCGCGACGACGATCCGCTCGAAGTCGGCGACCGACTTCAGCCGCCCGCGCACCTGCACCGACTGCTCGCGCTCGCGGGTCACGATGCTGCCGGCCGGCAGCTCCTGGTTCTCGTTGCGCAGCGCGGCGAGCACCTGGTCGACGCCGATGCGCATCGCCTCCATCTCGGCCGGGCGCAGCACCACCTGCACCTCGCGGCGCACGCCGCCCACGACGGTCACGCGTCCGACGCCGCGCGCGTTCTCGATGCGGCGCTTGACGACCTGCTCGGCGAGCGTGGTCAGCTCGCGCGCGTCGCGGCTCGGCGAGCGCACCGCGAGCGAGATCACCGGCTGGTCGTCCGGGTTGAAGCGCGAGACGACCGGCTCCTTGACCTCGCGCTTGAACGCGGCGCGCACCAGCGCGACCTTCTCGCGCACGTCCTGCGCGGCGCGCGCCGGCTCGGTCAGCAGGTCGAACTCGACGATGACCACCGACACGCCCTCGTACGAGCGCGACGACACCTTGTTGATGCCGCTGACGGTGTTGACCTGCTCCTCGATGCGGCGCGTGACGTCGCTCTCGACGATCTCGGGCGCCGCGCCCGGGTACTCGGTCTGCACGACGACGACCGGGAAGGTGACGTCGGGGAACTGGTCGACCGGCAGCCGCTGGTACGAGAACAGCCCGAGCACGACGAAGGCGAGCATCGCCATCGTCGCCAGCACCGGGTTGTCGATCGAGACGCGGGTGAACCACATGGGTCGGTGCGCCTGCCTCAGCGGGTGGCGGCCGCGGCCGTCGGCACCGGGCCGCCGGCGGCGGCCGGCGGCGCGGCGGGCACGGCCGCGTCGCCGGGCCCGGTGCCGGGGACCCCGGGCGCGCCCGGCGCGCCGGGGCCGGCGGCCGGCGCGATCCGCACCGGCGCGCCGGTGCGCAGCGCCCCGAGGTTCGTGCCGACGATGCGGTCGCCGACGGCGAGGCCGCGCTCGACCTCGACGAGGCCGCTCGCCTCGTCGCGCAGCCCGAGGCGCAGCTCGCGCTCGACGAGCCGGTCGGCGTCGATCGCGTAGACGAAGGTCCGCGCGGCCACGTCCCGGATCGCCGACTGCGGGACCGCGATCACGCCCGCGCGGGTCTCGACCGCGAGCGTGCCCTGCGCGAAGAGCCCCGCGCGCACCGCCGGGTCGCGGTTGTCCAGCGCGATCCAGACCGGCACCGAGCGCGTGCCGGCCTGCGTGCCGGGCGCGATCCGGGCGACGCGTCCGACCTGGGGCCGCGCGACGCCCTCGACGCGCAGCGTCACCGGCTGGCCGATCCGCAGCGCGCCGACCTCGGCCGCCGGCACCGGCGCCTCGATCTCCATGCGCGACAGGTCGACGATCGACATCACGCGGCCGTCGACCGGCAGCTTCTCGCCGGCCTGCGCGAAGCGCTCGGCGACCACGCCGTCGATCGGGGCGACCAGCACGGTGTCGGCGAAGGTCTTGCGGGCGAGCGCGAGCTGCGCGGCGGCCGCGTCGCGGTTGCCGACCGCGACCTCCCAGCCCGAGCGCGCCTGGTCGAGCGCGCTCTGCGACACGAAGCTCCGGTCGTGCAGGCGCTGCGTGTTGTCGAGCGTGCGCCGCGCCTGGTCGACCTGCGAGTCGGCCGCCTTCAGCGTCGCCTCGCGCTCGCGCACGCGCACCTCGTACTCGGTGGCGTCGAGCCGGGCGACCACCTGGCCGCGCCGCACGGCCGTGCCCTCGCGGGCGGCGACCACGCTCAGCTCGCCGGCCACCTTGGTCTTGACGACGGTCTGGTCGACCGGCTTCAGCGTGCCGGTGAGCGGCACGCCGCGCGACAGCGTCGCCGGCGCGACGACGAACACGTCGGCGGCCGCGAGCTCGACCGGGGCGGGCGCCGGGGCGGCGACCGGTACGGACGACGCCGGCGCGCCGGCGCGCAGCCACCAGCCGGCGCCGGCGGCGATCGCGAGCGCGACCGCGGCGATCGGGAGGGCGCGCCTCATCGGGCGTCGGGCCGCAGCGCGGCGAGGATCAGCGACAGGTGGACGTCGAGCATGTGCTGCGGATCCGGCGAGGTGCCGGCGATCCGGCACAGGTCGAACGAGTGCGACCACATCGCCTTCATCACGAGCGGCGCGATCCACAGGTGGGCGGCCGTCGGGACGTCGACCGCGCGGAACTCGCCGCGGGCGACGCCGCGCGCGAGGATCGAGCCGAACAGCTCGCCGTTCGGGCGGATGACCTCGTCGTGGAAGAAGCGCGCCACCTCGGGGAAGTTGCCCGCCTCGGCCATCACCAGCTTGGCCAGCCCGGCGAGCCGGGTGGACCCGAAGTCCCGCCACCAGACGCGCATGAAGTGCTCGACGAGCGCGGGCGCGGGAAGATCGGACCGCTCGATCTCGGCGCGGAACCGGTCGATCAGCGAGACGATGTTCTCGCGGATCAGCGCCTTGAAGAGCTCCTCCTTGTTCGCGAAGTAGAGGTAGAGCGTGCCCTTCGAGACGCCCGCGCGGGCGGCGATGTCGTCGAGCCGTGTCGCGGCGTAGCCGCGCTCGACGAACAGCTCGAGCGCGGCGTCGAGCAGCTCGGCCGGACGGCTCTCCTTGCGGCGCTCCCAGCGGGGGGCGCCGCCGGCGGGATCGGACGGGGTCGTGGGCATCGGTTTATAACTGACCGTTCAGTCAGTAAGTATACGGAGCGCGGTCGAGGGGGTCAATCGCCGCGCCCGGCGCGACGGTCGGGGGGTATCGTGCCGGCGGGGGCTCCGTCCGGGCGAAGCCGGGCGCGGCGCGTGCCGGCGGAACGATGCGGGCGGCGCGGTTTCGAATCCCGGCATGCTCGTGCCGAATCCCGATCCCGATCCCGATCCCGATCCCGAGTCCCGATCCCGAGTCCCGAATCCCGAATCAAACCCCGAACCCTGGACCCCTAACCCGGAATCGCGAACGCCGAACCCCGCCCCCCGAATCGCGAATGCCGGTCGCCGACCCGATCGCCGACCTCCGACCCCAGCCACGCGAGCGCCACCGCCACGATGTCCGACGCCGACCTGATCGCCCGATTGCGCAGCTTCGAGCGCGCGTTCCCCCGCTTCGAGGACACCTACCGCCGGCTGGTCGAGGAGGGGCAGCGGCCGACCACGCTGTTCATCGGCTGCTCGGACTCGCGTCTGGTGCCGCACCAGCTGACCGGCACCGGTCCGGGCGACCTCTTCCTGGTCCGCAACGTCGGCAACATCGTGCCGCCCTGGGACGTGACCGGCGAGGGGCACGGCTCGGCCGCGGCGATCGAGTTCGCGGTGCTCGCGCTCGGCGTGCGCAACATCGTCGTGTGCGGCCACAGCGAATGCGGCGGGATGCGCGCGCTGTACGAGCCGCCGCCCGAGGAGGCGCGCCACCTGAGCCGGTGGCTGGTCCACGCCCATCCCGCGAAGCTCCCGGAGGCGGCCACGCCCGAGGTGCTGCGCCGCGTCGAGCAGCGCAACGTCGTGCTGCAGCTCGAGCACCTGATGACCTATCCGATGGTCCGGCGCGGCGTCGAGGGGGGCACGCTGTCGCTGCACGGCTGGCACTTCCTGCTCGGCGACGGGCGGGTGCTGGTGCTCGACATCGCGCGCGGCACCTTCGAGCCGGTCGAGCGCTCGCTCGAGCGGCTGGCCGCCGACGCCGCCGATCGCGACCCCGCGGCGCCCCGATGAGCCGCTCGGGCATCGATCCGGCGTCGGCGTTCGGCGTCGCCGACGCGGACTTCGACGATCCGTTCGGGATCCTCGAGGCCTGCCACGAGCGGATCGCGCGCCAGCTCGCGGTGCTCGACCGCCTGCCCGCGCACCTCGCCGCGCGCGGCGTCGACGACGAGGCCCGGACGGCGATCGCGCGGATCCGCCGGTACTTCGACGTCGCCGGGCCCGACCACCACGCCGACGAGGAGACCGACCTGTTCCCGGCGGTGCGCGAGGCGGCGCGCGACGACGCGGCCCTGCTCGCCGAGGTCGATCGGCTCGAGCGCGACCACGTCGGGATGGTCGCGGCCTGGGCCGCGCTGCGCGCGAACCTCGACGCGCTGTGCGACGGGCGCGCCGCGCTCGACGTCCCGCTCGCCTCGCGCTTCGCCGCGCTCTACCGCGACCACGTCGAGCGCGAGGAGCGGGTGGTCTACGGCGGCGCGAAGCCGCTGCTCGGGGCGCCGCTGCGCGCGCGGCTCGCGCGGGCGATGGTCGCGCGCCGGCGCCGCGACGATCCGACCTGAGGGGCTCCCGGCGCACGGGGCCGTTCCGGGCCGCGTCGCGGGCCGCGGCGCCGGGCGGCGCCCCGTGGGATGATCGCGGCCGTGCGAGCCGTCCACGTCGCCCAGCTGGTCCTGCTGTCCGTGCTCTGGGGCGGCGCGTACCTGTTCATGCGCTCCTCGGTGCCGGCCTTCGGCGCCGGGCCGATGGTCTTCCTGCGGATGGCGCTCGCGAGCCTGCTCGTGCTGCTGCCGCTGACCGCGTGGCGCACCGGCTTCGGCCCGCTGCGGCGGCACTGGCGGCAGATGCTGGTCTTCGGCCTCGCGTTCACCGCGCTGCCCTTCGTCGGGCTCGGCACGGCCGCGCTGTCGATCGGGGCGGGGCTGCTCGCGGTGCTGCAGTCGTCGGCGCCGATGTTCGCCGCGATCGTCGGCGCGGTGTGGCTCGGCGAGCGGATCTCGGCGTGGCGGGCGGCGGGCCTGGCGGTCGGCTTCGCGGGCGTCGCGCTGCTGGTCTGGGACAAGGCCGGCGTGCGCGAGGCCGCCGGCCTCGCGGTGTGGATCACGCTCGGCGTCACCGCGCTCTGGGGGGTGTCCTCGCAGTACGCGAAGTCTCGGCTCGCGGGCGTCGACCCGCTCGCGCTCGCCACCGGCAGCATCACCGTCGCCGCGGTCGCGCTCGCGCCGCTCGCCTGGCTCGGCTGGCCCGAGACCCCGCCGGGCGCGAAGGCCTGGGCCGAGGTCGCGTTCCTCGGCGTCGCGTCCTCGGGGCTGGGCTTCCTGATCTACTTCGGCCTGCTGCGCTCGATCGGCGCGGTGCGCGCCACCTCGGTCACCTTCCTCAACCCGGTCGTCGCGATGGGCTCGGCGGCCGTCTACCTCGGCGAGCCGGTGACGCCGCGGATGCTCGCCGGCTGCGCGGTGATCCTGCTCGGGACCGCGCTGACCCTCGGCCTGCTGCCGCGGCGGCGGCGCGCCGGTTAGGATCCCGGCGATGGACGATTCGAACGCGATGACGATCGGGCCGGTGACGGTCCGCTTCGGCGAGAAGAACGGCAAGTACCCCGACGGCAACCAGGTGATCGTGCGCGGGGCCGACGCGCTCGCGGTGTTCGACACGCCGCGCGTGGCGAACCGGCTCGGGGCCGAGATCGACGACGCGGACCTCGCGATCCTCGGCCACGTGCACGAGGACCACATGGCGGGCCTGCACCGGCTGCGCCGGGCGTCGGTCCACGTGCACGAGGCCGACGTCGACGCCGCGCGCAGCTGGGAGGGCATGTCGCGGCACTACGGCTATCCGCCCGAGGTGCTCGGGCCGATGCGCGCGAAGATCGAGCGCGAGTTCCACTACGCGCCGCGTCCGGACGCGATCGCCTACGCCGACGGCGCGCGCTGGGA
>DASPJX010000039.1:0-2423 GCA_035628395.1 Burkholderiaceae bacterium
GCCCCGCCGGCCGGGGCCGCCCGAGACCCCCGCCGCCTCCGACGCGGCCCGCCCCGTGCCCGGAGCGCCCCCGACCGCCGGGCCCGCGCCGGCGTCGGCGCCGCTGCCCGCGGCGCCCGACGAGTGGCTCGCCCCCGCGTACTCGCTGCCGGCGCTGATCGAGATGGCGCGGGCGAACAGCCCGTCGCTCGCCGCCTCGCAGGCCCGGATCCCGGGCGCCGAGGCGGGGATCGTGACCGCGCGCGCGCTGCCCAACCCCGAGGTCGAGGCGCTGCTCGGGCGCCAGAGCCCGTCGGCGGCCGGCACGTCGGCCGGCGCGACCGGGCTCGTCGGCCTGACGCTGCCGTTCGATCGGCCGTCGCTGCGCCGCGCCCGCCAGGAGGCGGCGTTCGGCGATCTCGACGCGACCCGCGCCGGCGTCGCCTCGTTCGAGCGCAACCTCGTGGCCGAGGTGAAGCTGCGCTACCTCGACGTGCTGCGGCTGCAGGCCGCCGCGCGCCTCGCCGAGCAGGACCTGTCGATCGCCGAGCAGATCCGCACGCGCGTCGGGGTGCGGGTCGGCACCGGCGAGTCGCCGCGCTTCGAGCTGATCCGCGCCGACGCCGAGCGGCTGAACGCGCAGCGCGCGCTGCAGGGCGCGGCCCTGCGCATCGACGTCGCGCGCGCCGAGCTGCGCCGGCTGGTCGGTCCGGTGCTGCCGGCCGAGTTCGCCGTCGCGGGCAACATCGAGGACGTCTCCGAGCCGCCGGCCGCGCTCGAGACGATCCGCGCCGAGATGCTCGAGCGCCATCCCGAGCTGCGGACCGCGCGCGCCGAGCTGCGCGCCGCGGAGTCGCGCGTCGAGCTCGAGCGCGAGCGCGCCCGGCCGAGCTTCGCGCTGCGGGCGAGCGTCGATCGCCTGCCCGAGGCGACCGACAGCCGGCTCGGCATCGTCGTCCGCGTGCCGGTGTTCGACCGGCGCGAGGGCCCGATCGCCGAGGCGCGCGCCGAGGCCGAGCGCGCCCGCTTCGCGCTCGCCGACCGCGAGCTCCAGCTGCGCCAGTCGCTCGACGCCGCGTGGCAGCGCTACCGGATCGCGCAGGGCCAGGTCGCCGCGTTCGAGAGCGGCATCCTGCGCGAGGCCGAGGCCGCACTGCGCGTGGCGGAAGCCGCGTACCGTTTCGGCGAACGCGGCATCCTCGACTTCCTGGACGCCCAGCGCACGCTGCGCACGGTGCGTGCCGATCTCAACGCGTCGCGGTTCGAGCTGCGGACCGCACTGGTCGAACTCGAGCGCCTGCGCGCCGAAAGCGAGTGAACCCCATGACGAACCTCCCCATCGCCCCCGTCGCCGCCGGTCGCGCGGCGCTCGCCGCGGCGCTCGTCGCCGCCGCGCTCGCCGCCGCCTGCGGCGAGAAGGCGCCGGCCGCGCCCGAGGCCGCCGCCGCGCGGCCGTCGACGCCCGCCGACCCGAACGTCATCGCGGCGCCCGCGACGCTCGCCGAGCGGCTGAAGGTCGACACGGTCGCGCGCCGCGCGGTCAGCGAGCCGCTGTCGGTGGTCGGCCGCATCGACTTCGACGAGCAGTCGGTCGCGCGCATCGGCGCGAGCGTCACCGGCCGCGTGACCGAGCTCTCCGGCATGCTCGGCCAGACGGTCAAGGCCGGTCAGGTGCTCGCGCAGCTGCACAGCACCGAGCTCGGCAACGCGCAGCTCGGCTACCTGAAGGCCAACGCGCAGCGCGAGCTCGCCTCCAAGGCGGTCGAGCGCGCGAAGCTGCTGCTCGCCGCCGACGTGATCGGATCCGCGGAGCTGCAGCGGCGCGAGAACGAGCTCGTCGTCGCGCAGGTCGAGAAGCGCGCCGCGGCCGACCAGCTGCGCGTGATGGGCATGTCGCCGCGCGAGATCGAGCGCACGATCGAGACCGGCGCGATCACCTCGACGTCGTCGGTGGTGAGCACGGTCAACGGCGTCGTCGTCGACCGCAAGGTGAACCGCGGCCAGGTGGTCCAGCCAGCCGACGTGATGTTCATCATCGCCGACCTCTCCCGCGTCTGGGTCGTCGCCCAGGTGCCCGAGGCGGAGGTCCACCGCGTGCAGCCGGGGCAGGCGGTGACGATCGAGGTGACGAGCTCGGTCGAGCCGCTGCGCGGCCGCGTCGCGTGGATCGCCGACACGGTGAACCCCGAGACCCGCACCGTCACCGTGCGGACCGAGGTCGACAACCCGAAGCGCCAGCTCAAGCCCGAGATGCTCGCCAACGTGTCGATCCAGCCGACGCCGGTCGAGCGGCTCGTGGTGCCGTCGTCGGCGGTGGTGCGGGAGGGCAACGGCGACCACGTGTTCGTGCGCGGCACCGACGGGCGCTTCCGGCTGACGAAGGTGCAGCTCGCCGACGAGAGCGGCGGCCTGCGCGTGGTGGAGAGCGGCCTGCGCGGCGGCGA
>DASPJX010000040.1:0-37484 GCA_035628395.1 Burkholderiaceae bacterium
CGTCCATCCCCGTTCTGGAGAGTCCCGGTGTCTTCTGTAAAGTGGAAAAGCGTCAAAACTGGCGTTGGTGCTGCAACTCTCATGGCGGGGCTTCTCGGCGGGCCACACGACGCGACGGCCTATCTATCGCCACCTCCGGTCGGCCTGACCTTCGGCAGCGGCACGGTCGCCTTCGATTGGACCTATTTCTCGGGGCCGTATGCGGAGTTCAACACCACCGGCGGCACCACCAACACCATCAGCACCGGCCTGCTGAACGGCGCGGCGATTGTGCCGAATGGCAGCATCGGCACGGAATACTCCGACTCCGGCAACACCCGCGGGTTCCTGACGGGATCGACCCCGATCGCCGGCGTTCAGACTTCCGCCTCGCTGAGCTACGTCGGAGGGTCGATCCCGACCGTCATCAGCTTTCAACCCATCGATTTTGCGAACCAGCAGGTCGGGGTCCCATTCACGATCGGCACCTTCACCTTCACGAATGGCCAGTGGTACGGGGGCGGCGACACGACAGCGCTCAACACACCCACGGTGCTGGGCTTCACCATCACGACGACCGGAACGGGAGGCGCCGCCAGCCTCTACACGCAAACCCTCACGGGCGAGATCGTCCTGACGGTGAACAGTCCCCGGCCGGGCGACTACTCGACTCTCGCCGGCCTGCAGACTGAAGCGGATTCGATCACCCTTTATAGCGACAGGCTCCTCCAGGCGTTTCCGACCTTCAGTGTGTACGAAAGCATCGCCGCGCCCACGGGCGCGACCAACACGGGGTCGGTGAACCTCGTGGCGAGGTTCGGATCGATCTATCTCGACACGTTCGACAACCCGACCGGCGGTGGCTTCCTCACCGCGAGCGAGGTGCCCGCACCCGCAACCCTGTCGCTGGCGGCTTGCGGGCTTCTCGGCCTTGCCTTGGTGCGCCGCAGACGCCGCTGATCGGGCCCGGCGTCGCGCCTGAACGCGCACTGCATTGCGAAGACGGCGCCTGCGGGCGCCGTCTTCGCTTCAAGGGGCGGATGAACACGTCGCGCCGGGCAAGCGCCCGAACCAGAACGCCCAGCTCGGTCGCCTGGCCCTCGCGTTCGTCGATCCGCGCGAGCGTCGTGCGTGCCGTCATCGGCAGCCGGCCGTCGTCGTCCACGATAAACGCCCGGATCGCGACCAGCGCGGCCTGCGACCCCATCACCGACGCAACACCGGCGGCGATCGCAGAAGTCCCCATTGCGGTCAGGCCGACTGGCCGGTCGTACACCACCGCGATCCACGAGGCTTCGGACGGCTCCATGCCCGCCTGATCAACGGCTGGTCGCGCGGCCGGTGAGGCACTCGATGAGCGGCGGTTTGGGCAAGTCCGTAGTCCTGCCGCAAATTCGGCTCTCCGGTCCATCGACGATGACGTAGACAGCCCGGACCGGGCTGGATGTCGTCGGACGTCGAAATGGTGCCCCCGACAGGAATCGAACCCGCAACCTTCGGTTTACAAAACCGCTGCTCTACCGATTGAGCTACAGGGGCCGCACGCGACCATTGTAGGCCGAAGGCCCGCGCGAGGCCCGGCGGCGCGGGCCTGCGAGGCCGGCCGCCCGCTCACTTGACGCGCGTGAGCCGCGCGCGACCGCCGCGGGGCGGGGTGCCGTCGGGCGGCACGTCGGGCGAGGGGTCCGCGGCCGGGGGCGCGTCGCCGGATCCGGACGGCGACGGCCCGTCGGCCGGGACCGACGCGAGCGTCAACGGGCCGCGGGCGCCGGGCGCCGGCGGCTGGGGCGCGTCCGGCGACGCCGGCGGCTCGGCGACCGCCATCGCCTTCGGCACGTCGAAGGCCATGCCGTGGCCGGTCTCGCGCGCGTAGATCGCCGAGACGTTGTCGACCGGGATCGACAGGTCCCGCGCCACGCCGCCGAAGCGCGCCTGGAACGTGATCAGGTCGTTGCCCAGCGTCAGCCGGTGCGTGGCCGTCGGCGAGACGTTCAGCACGATCTCGCCGCCCTTCACGTGCTCGCGCGGCACCTGCGTCCGCTCGTCGACCGCGACCGCGAGATACGGGGTGTAGCCGTTGTCGCTGCACCACTCGTGGATCGCGCGGATCAGGTACGGCTTGGTCGAGGACTCGGACATGGACGCCTCCGGTTCCGCGTCAGCGGCGCATCACCTTCTCGGACGGGGTCAGCGCCTCGATGTAGGCCGGGCGCGAGAAGATCCGCTCCGCGTACTTCATCAGCGGGGCCGCCGTCTTCGGCATCTCGATCGCGTAGTGGTCGAGGCGCCAGAGCAGCGGCGCGATCGCCACGTCGAGCATCGAGAACTCCTCGCCGAGCATGAACTTGTTCTTCACGAAGATCGGCGTCAGCTGGGTCAGCCGGTCGCGGATCTGCTGGCGGGCGCGCTCCATCGTCTTGGCGCTGTCCTTGTTGTGGTCGCGCCGCTCGAGCTGCTGGACGTGGACGAACAGCTCGCGCTCGAAGTTGAACAGGAACAGGCGGGCGCGCGCGCGCATGACCGGATCGGCCGGCATCAGCTGCGGGTGCGGGAAGCGCTCGTCGATGTACTCGTTGATGATGTTCGATTCGTACAGGATCAGGTCGCGCTCGACCAGGATCGGGACCTGGCCGTACGGGTTCATGATCGAGATGTCCTCGGGCTTGTTGTAGAGATCCACGTCGCGGATCTCGAAGTCCATGCCCTTCTCGAACAGCACGAAGCGGCAACGTTGGCTGAACGGGCAGGTGGTGCCCGAATACAGGACCATCATGGGCTGCGCTCCTCAGGGGGTTCGGATCGTTCGGCGGGACGCGGTCCCGGGCCTCTCAAAGACTTCGGGCGGGCCGCGTGCGACCCGCCCTGCTGCGCGTCGGTGCCGCCCGGGGCGGCGCCGGCGGTTACTTCACGTCCTTCCAGTACTCGCGGTTCAGCCACCAGGCCAGCAGGGTGAACACGAACAGGAACAGCAGCACCCAGACGCCGAGGCGCGTGCGCGTGCGCGCGCTCGGGTCGGCCATGTACGTCATGAACGCGACCAGGTCGGCGACCGTCTCGTCGTACTGGGCCTGCGTCATCGTGCCCCCGACCGCCGGCCCGAGGCGCATCACGCTGCCCTCGTGCAGGTGCGCCGAGGCGTCGACCTTCTCGGTGGCCTCGCTGCGCACGCCCTGGTTGTCGTAGGTCACCACCGTCTTCACGTAGCCGGTGGTCGCGCCCTTGTCGTCCTTGACGGCGCGGATCTCCTCGATCGTCGCGCCGCGCGCGCCCTGCAGCTCCCAGAACACGTGCGGCATGCCGACGTTCTGGAACACCGCGTTGTTCCAGCCGGTGGCCCGGGTGGCGTCGCGGTAGTAGCTGCGCAGGTAGGTGTACAGCCAGTCGGCGCCGCTGCCGTCGTGCGAGGCGCGGGCGCGGGCGATGACCGACAGGTCGGGCGGCAGCGCGCCGAACCACTCCTTCGCCTCGGACGAGGTCATCGCGATCCGCATCGGATCGCCGACCTTCGTGCCGGTGAAGAGCAGGTTCTCCTTGATCTGCTGCTCGGTCAGGCCGATGTCGGTCAGCCGGTTGTAGCGCATCAGCGCCGCGCCGTGGCAGTTCAGGCAGTAGTTGACGAAGGTCTTCGCGCCGTTCTGCAGCGCGCCCTGGTCGAACAGCTTCGAGTGCGGGAAGCCGTCGAGCGGGTAGCCGCCGCCGGCGGCCTGCGAGGCGGCGGGCGCGACGATCAGCGCCGCCGCGGCGATCGCCGGGGCGAGCCGGGCGACGAGTCGTTGGATCCAGAGGGTCATGACGGGGTCCTGATGTGTCCGGGCTCGGCTCAGTGCGGGGCGAACGTCACGCGCTCGGGCACCGGCTTCGGATCGCCCATGGCGCTCCACCACGGCATGAACAGGAAGAACGCGAAGTACAACAGCGTGCACGCCTGCGAGATGCGCTCGCCGATCGGCGACGGCGCCTGCACGCCGAAGTAGCCGAGCACGATGAAGACGACGACGAACAGCGCGTACAGGTACTTGTGCCAGGTCGGGCGGTAGCGGATCGACTTGACCGGGCTGTTGTCGATCCAGGGCAGCGCGAAGAAGATCAGCACCGAGGCGCCCATCGCCACCACGCCCCAGAACTTCGCGTCCAGCACCAGGAAGCCGACGGCCAGCGCGACGACCGCGGCGGTGGCCACGATCTTCGACAGCGGCCGGGTGCGGCTCAGCCAGACCACCGCCAGGTAGACCAGCAGGAACGGGATCAGGCCCCAGCGCAGGAACTCCTCGGTGATCGCGCGCAGGATCGAGTAGTACGGCGTGAAGTACCAGACCGGCGCGATGTGCGGCGGCGTCTTCAGCGGGTCGGCCGGGATGAAGTTGTTGAACTCCAGGAAGTAGCCGCCCATCTCGGGGGCGAAGAACACCACCGCCGAGAACGCGATCAGGAACACCGACACGCCGAGGATGTCGTGCACGGTGTAGTACGGGTGGAACGGGATGCCGTCGAGCGGGCGGCCCTGCGCGTCCTTGAGCTTCTTGATCTCGACGCCGTCGGGGTTGTTCGAGCCGACCTCGTGCAGCGCGACGATGTGCGCGGCGACCAGGCCGAGCAGCACCAGCGGGATCGCGATCACGTGGAACGCGAAGAAGCGGTTCAGCGTCGCGTCGCCGACCACGTAGTCGCCGCGGATCCAGACCGACAGCTCGGGCCCGATGAAAGGGATCGCCGAGAACAGGTTCACGATGACCTGCGCGCCCCAGTACGACATCTGGCCCCAGGGGAGCAGGTAGCCGAAGAACGCCTCGGCCATCAGCACCAGGAAGATCAGGCAGCCGAAGATCCAGACGAGCTCGCGCGGCTTGCGGTACGAGCCGTAGATCAGCGCGCGGAACATGTGCAGGTAGACGACGACGAAGAACGCCGAGGCGCCGGTCGAGTGCATGTACCGCACCAGCCAGCCCCAGGGGACGTCGCGCATGATGTACTCGACCGACGCGAACGCGTGCTGCGCGTCGGGCTTGTAGTGCATCGTCAGGAAGATCCCGGTGACGATCTGGATCACCAGCACCAGCATCGCCAGCGAGCCGAAGAAGTACCAGATGTTGAAGTTCTTCGGCGCGTAGTACTCGGAGAGATGGGCCTTCCAGGTCGCCGTCAGCGGGAAGCGCTCGTCGACCCACTGCATCACGCCGTGGATCGGTTTCTTGGGGGATGCTGCTGCCATCGGATGCCTCGCCGCGTGGGTCGGGACGGTATGTCGGTATGGGTGTCGACGCGAACGCCGCGCGCGAGTTGCAGCGCGGCGGCCGCCGGGGTCAGGCCTTCTTGTCCTCGCCGATCAGCAGGCGCGTGTCGGACAGGTACGTGTGCGGCGGCACGTCGAGGTTGGCGTTGGCCGGCTTGTTCTTGAACACGCGGCCGGCCATGTCGAAGGTCGAGCCGTGGCACGGGCACAGGAACCCGCCCTGCCAGTCCTCGGGCAGCGAGGGCTGCGCGCCGGGCTGGAACTTGTCGGACGGCGAGCAGCCGAGGTGCGAGCAGATGCCGACCACGACCAGGTACTCGGGCTTGATCGAGCGCGCCTGGTTCTTCGCGTACTCGGGCGTGGGGAACTGGTAGGGCTTCTCGGACTGAGGATCCAGCACCTGCGGTTCGGTCTTCTTCAGCGACTCGAGCATCTCGGGCGTGCGCCGGACGATCCAGACCGGGTTGCCGCGCCACTCGACGCGGCGCAGCTCGCCCGGGGCCATGCCGGCGATGTCGGCCTCGACCGGGGCGCCGGCGGCCTTGGCGCGCTCGGACGGCTGGAAGGTGCTGACGAAGGGGATCGCGCAGGCGGCCGCGCCGACGGCGCCGACCGCGGAGGTGACGACCAGCGCGTTGCGCCGCCCGGTGTCGGGCGCGAGGGGCGTAGCGGGCGCGATCGGAGGATGCTCAGCCATGTGGACCTCGGGATACGGCGGACCGCGAACAGGGGTCCGGAAGAACGACAACCCGAGAGTTTAGCTTATCGCGATGCATCTCCGAAACCCGAGCGTGCGCCCGGAGGGTCGCCCCGCCCCGTCCCCGGGCGGTGCGCGCGACCCCGCGGCCGGGGCCCGGCCCGCCCGGCGCGGCCGTGATACGGTTCGGCCCCGTTTTGGACCGCTCCGCCCCACCCCGCCCACAGGAGAACCGCCGTGGCCCTGCTCTCCGAGTTCCGCGAATTCGCCGTCAAGGGCAACGCGATCGATCTCGCCGTCGGCGTGATCATCGGCGCCGCCTTCGGCAAGATCGTCGATTCGCTCGTCAACGACATCGTGATGCCGGTCATCGCCTTCCTTCTCGGCGGGCGCTTCGACTTCTCGAGCCTCTACGTGCCGCTCGGCGCGGTGCCGCCCGGCACCGCCGACACGCTCGAGGCGCTGCGCAAGGCGGGCGTGCCGGTGTTCGCGTACGGCAGCTTCCTCACGATCCTCATCAACTTCGCGCTGATGGCGTTCGTGATCTTCATGCTGGTGCGTTACCTGAACCGGCTGAAGGCGCGCGTGCTGTCCGAGCCGCGCCCGGCGGTGCCGGTGCCGGTCGCGCCCTCGCCCACCGAGGCGCTGCTCGCCGAGATCCGCGACGAGCTGAAGGCGGGTCGCGCGGCCGGCTGAGCCGCGGGGCTCAGGCGGGATTGGGGTCGTCGACGAACTCGACCTCGATGCCGAAGCGCCGCGCCACGGCCTCGCCGAGCGCCTGCACGCCGAAGCGCTCGGTCGCGTGATGTCCGGCCGCCGCGTAGACGACGCCCGCCTCGCGCGCGAGATGGGTGGTGCGCTCGGCGATCTCGCCGCTCACGAACGCGTCGGCGCCGGCGTCGATCGCCTGCTGCAGCATGTCGTGCGCGGCGCCGGTGCACCAGGCGATCCGGCGCAGCGGCCGGCCGGGGTCGCCGACCAGCAGCGGCGCGCGGCCGAGCCGGCGCTCGAGCAGCGACGCGAGCCCGGGCACGTCGAGCGGCGCGGCGAGCTCGGCGACGCGGATCAGCCCGTCGCGCCCGAGCGGCTCGCCGTCGGGCCAGCCGAGGCGGCGCGCGAGCTGCACGTTGTTGCCGAGCTCCGGATGCACGTCGAGCGGCAGGTGGTAGCCGAACAGGTTGATGCCGGCGCCGAGCACGACGGCGAGCCGTTCGCGCTTCGGCCCGATCGCCCGCGGGTCCTCGCCGCGCCAGAACCAGCCGTGGTGCACGAGCACCGCCTGCGCGCCGCGGCGCGCGGCCTCGCGCACGAGCGCGAGGCTCGCCGTGACGCCGCAGACGACCCTCCCGATCCTGGGCTCGCCTTCCACCTGCAGGCCGTTCGGGCAATAATCGTCGAAGCGCCGCGGCTCCAGCAGGCCGTCGAGGAACGCGGCGAGCTCGCCGCGCGCCACGCCCGCGGACGCCCTCGTCCCCTCCTCCGCTGACGCTCCGATCGGTTCCATGCTGCAGAAGCTCTGGTTGACGTTCGCCCAGGCCGTCGCGGTCGGCCTGGCGCTGGTGTTCGTGGTGGCGACGCTGCGCCCCGAGTGGCTGCCCGCGCGGCTGACGGCGCCTCAGCAGGCCGCGGTCCCGACCACGCCGCCGGTGCGCGAGGCGGCGGGCGCGCCGAACGCCTCGCCGCAGGCGGCGGCGCCCGCGTCGATTCTGTCATACGCCGAGGCCGCCCGCCGCGCGATCCCGACGGTCGTCAACGTCTACACCAGCAAGGAGAGCCGGGTCGCGCCGGACCATCCGCTGCTGTCCGACCCGATGTACCGGCGCTTCTTCGGCGACCAGCAGCGCCGGCAGCAGACCTCGAGCCTCGGCTCGGGCGTGATCGTCGGCACCGACGGCACGATCCTCACGAACCACCACGTCGTCGAGGGCGCCGACGGCATCGAGGTGCTGCTCGCCGATGGCCGGCGCACGCGGGCGAAGCTGATCGGCTCGGATCCGGAGACCGACCTCGCGGTGCTGAGGATGGAGCTGCAGGGCGTGCCGGCGATCGAGCTCGCCGACTCCGACGGCGTGCGCATCGGCGACGTCGTGCTCGCGATCGGCAATCCCTTCGGCGTCGGGCAGACCGTCACGATGGGCATCGTGTCGGCGCTCGGCCGCACCCAGCTCGGCATCAACACCTTCGAGAACTTCATCCAGACCGACGCCGCGATCAACCCGGGCAACTCGGGCGGCGCGCTGGTCGACACCGAGGGGCGGCTGCTCGGCATCAACACCGCGATCTACTCGCGCACCGGCGGCTCGCTCGGCATCGGCTTCGCGATCCCGACCTCGACCGCGCGCACGGTGATGGAGCAGATCGTGCGCAACGGCGCGGTGGTGCGCGGCTACATCGGCGTCGAGCCGCAGGACGTCACGCCCGAGCTCGCGCAGGCGTTCCGGCTGCCGCGCAAGGACGGCGCGATCATCTCCGGCGTGATGCGCGGCGGCCCGGCCGACCGCGCCGGCGTGCGCACCGGCGACATCCTGATCGGCGTCGACGGCCGGACGATCCCGAACACCGCGACCATGCTCAACGTGATCGCGCAGATCCCGCCCGGCACCACCGGCACGTTCACCTTCGTGCGCGACGGGCGCGAGGTCGAGCTGCCGATCGTGGTCGGCCGCCGGCCTAAGCCGGGCTCGCGCGGCGAATAGCGCTCGGGCCCGCGGCGCGCGGGCCCTCGTCGCCCCGTCGTCGACCCCCCTTGTGGTTGAGAACGATTCTCATTACATTGAGAGCCTCGATCCCACCCGCGAGGAGCCCGCGATGACCGACGCCGAACCGACCGCCGACCTGCCCGAGGACCCGCAGACGACGCTCGGCGAGACGCTGTGGCTGATGAGCCGCTGGGACCAGGCGCCCTGCCCGGCGCTGGCCCGCGGCATCGCCGAGCGGCTGGCGGCGCTGGCCGGACATCCGGACTGCGGCGAGCCGCTGCGCCGCCGCTGCCGGATCCTGCGCGCGCACTGGGCGGCGCGCGCGCTGCACGCCGAGCTCGCGCTCGCGGCGTCGACCGGCGACGACGCGCCCCGCGGGACGACCGCAGCCGGCCCGGCCGAGGCGGCCGCGGGCGCGCCGTCCGGCGCGACGCTCCACTGACGCCCGCGCGACGCAGGCCCGTGCGATGACGACGCCCCCCGGACCCGCCGCGGCCGACACGCGGCTCGAGACGCTGCTCGCGGCGACGATCTTCCTGATGTCGGCGCACGCGCGCGAGGGCGGCGGCACGCACCTCGCGGGCGTGGTGCTGCGCCACCTCGAGGCGATCGCCGACCGCTGCGACGCGCGCGGCGTGCTCGCGGCGACCTGCGAGCAGGCCGCCGACCACTGGGCGCAGCTCGCCGGCGCCGCGCCGGCCGAGGCCCCCGCGGCACCGCCGCGCCGCGGGCGGCTGCGGCTGGTTCGCGGCTGAGCGCGGCGCCGCTATGATCCCGGCGGCGCGCGATCCGCGCGCGCGATCCGGGGATCCGATGACCGTTCCGTGCCGACGGCCGCCGCGCGCGGCGCCCGCGCCGCGATGACCGCCCCGCCCTCCCGGCGCGTCGCGCTCGGCATCGTCGCGGCCGTCGTCGCGATCGTGGGGCTCGCGCCGTTCGCCGGCCCGCTCGTCGCGCTGCCGTCGAACGCGGCCGGCATGGCGGCGCGCAGCGTGTGCTCGGGCGCCTTCGTCGCCGGGCGGCCGTGGCGCGACGTGCTCGCGCAGGACGTGCTGCCGGCGAGCGCGGTGCTGCGCTGGGTCGACGTGGAGGTCGACGAGCCGGGCCGCACGGTCCGGGCGCGCTTCCCGGGCGGCGAGGCGCGCGTCGCGCGCCGGCTGCCCGGACGCGGCTGCGTGCTCGAGGGGCCCGGCGACGCCGCGCGCCCGCGGGCGACCGGCCCTGGGTCGCCCGCGGGCATCGCGGCGACACGGGCCGCGACGCCGGGCCGACCCGACGCGGAGCGCCGGAGCGCGGACGGGGGTCCGGCCGCCTCGGCCGCCCCCGGCGCCGGCGAGGCGTCCTCCGCGGTCCCGTCGGTCGTCCCGCCGGCCGGCCAGCCGGGCAACCCGCCGGGCACCCCGCCGGCGACCGCATCGACCGTCCCGTCGGCCGATCCGTCGGCCCCCGCGTCGACCGTCCCGTCGGCCACCCCGTCGGCCGGTTCGTCGGCCGGTTCGTCGGCCGGTCCCTCGGCTCCGCCGCCGGCCACCTCGTCGACCGGCCCGGCCGTCCCGGCCGATCGCGGCCGGCCGTGGCCGCAGGGCGACGCGGCGGTGCCGCCGCAGGCGTGGGGCGAGGCGGTCGACCGCGCCGCGCTCGAGCGCGTGCTGGAGGCCGCGTTCGAGGGCGCGGGCGACCCCGCCGGCGCGAACGCGCGCGGCGTCGCGATCGTGCACCGCGGCCGCCTGCTCGCCGACCGCGGGGCGCCCGGCTTCCCGCCGGGCACGCCGCTGCACGGCTGGTCGATGTCGAAGACCGTGCTCGGCCTGATCGCGCACGACCTCGCCGCGCGCGGCGCGCTCGACCTCGACGCGCGGCTCGTCGACGCGTTCCCGGCCCGCGGCGCGCCCGCCTGGGTCGAGCGCTGGCGCGCCGACGCGCGCGCGGACGTCCGGGTGGCCGACCTGCTCCACATGCGCGACGGCCTCGCGCAGCGCGAGGAGTACGGCGCGCTCGGCAGCGTGCCGCGCATGCTCTGGGGCGGCGCCGACGTCGCGGCGGCCGCCGCCGACGCGGCGCCCGAGGCGCCGGCGGGCACGCGCTGGCGCTACCTCAGCGCCTCGAGCAACCTGCTGGCGCGCGCGATCCGCGCGCGCTTCCCCGACGACGACGGCCACCTCGCGGCCGCGCACGCGCTGTTCGACGCGATCGGCGCGCGCACCGCGGTCGTCGAGACCGACGCCGACGGCACCTGGATCGGCTCGTCGTACCTGTGGGCGAGCGCCGCCGACTGGGCGAGGCTCGGCTGGCTGGCGCTGTCCGACGGCCGCTGGGGCGACGCGCGACCGATCGCGCCCGGCTGGCTCGCGCGCGCGTCGCGCCCGGCGCTCGACGACGGCGAGGGCCGCGGCTACGGCGCCCACGTCTGGCGGATCGGCGATCCGCGGGCCGGCGCCTGCCGCGACCGCGGGCTGCCCGAGGACGCGCTCGCGATGCGCGGTCACTGGGGCCAGGTGGTGGCGATCGTGCCCTCGCGCGAGGCGGTGGTCGTGCGGCTGGGCTGGACCTTCGATCGCGCGCGCTTCGACGCGTGCGCGTTCGTCGCGCAGGTGCTCGCGACGCTGCGCTGACGGGCGCGCCGCCCGGTCGGCGACGCGCCCGGCGCGGGCGGCGCGCGGAGCGCCGCCCGCGTCACCTCAGGTCACCGCGATCGGCCCGCCGTTCGAGCCGGTCGCGCCCTTGATGGGCGCCGGCGAGAAGATGTAGACGAACTGGTACTTCTTCGCCGCGATCAGCTCGTCGAAGAACAGGTTCTCGTGGTTGAAGATGCCGTGCTTGGTGATCAGCTCGCCGTGCACCGGGAACGCGAGGTTCTTGTCCGGGTTCGGCACGACCTCGGTGCCCCACGAGTCCGCGCCGGTCAGGCACACGCCCTTCTCGATGCACCAGCGCGCGACCTCCATGCCGATGCCCGGCTCGCCGCCGGCGAACTTGTCGTTGTTCTTCATCCAGAGCTTGCCCCAGCCGGTCTGGAAGAACACCGCGTCGCCCTGCTTGACGTCGGCCTCGTTGATGCCCTGGCGCTGCATCGCCGCGCGCAGGTCGGCGAGCCGGATCTCCTCGCCCGCCTCCCACATCCGGCCGCGCACCGCCTCGACGTCGAACAGGTGCCCGCGCGTGAAGAACGGCTTCACCTTCTCGATGCCGATCTTCTGCAGCCCGTTCGCGCCGCCCACCTGCATCTGCGTGAAGCCGTTGTAGTAGCGGACCTCGTTCATGTCGCCGTCGCGCCCGAGCTGCAGGCCGATGTGCCCGAGGCCGTCGAACTGCGTGCCGGTCTGGCCGATCTCGGTCGCGATGAACTCGTCGTTGTAGACGAGCTTGTTCGTCCCGAACGGGCCGCCGGTCGGCGCGCCGGGGATCCGCAGCGTGAACGCCCGCGTGCCGAACTTCGGCATCTCGGCCTCGTAGACGCGGCCGATCCGGAACACGCGTCCCTCGCGGATCCACTTCGCCGCGTCGAGCGTCTTCTCGGGCGTCATCCAGTTCGAGGCGCCGGCCTCGTCGTTGGCGCCCCAGCGCGACGGCCACCAGCGGTCGCCGGTCGTCTGCGCCTGCGCGCTCGAGATCAGCGGCGCGGTGCCGTACTTGCCGTGCAGGGCGCCCGCCACGCCGATCACGCCGGCGGCGACCGCCGCGCTGCGGAAGAACTCGCGGCGGGGGCTGTCGCCCGACTCGTCGCGGGGCTCGGGCCGGGCGTCGCCGCCCGTGGATTCGCGCTCGTTCGCGTCGTCGATCATCCGGTCTCCTCCGTATGGGCTCGCGTCCGTGGGGACGCGAAGCGCGGGCCGACGTGCCGACCCGGTCGGGTCACGCTATGCTCGATCACGACCGCGGTCAATACGCGGGTCCGCAGGAGACGAACGTGAGCCTATTCGACCCCGACCGCTCGGGCGAGCGCGTGCCGGTCACGATCCTGACCGGCTTCCTGGGCAGCGGGAAGACGACGCTGCTCAACCACCTGCTGAAGCAGCCCGAGCTCGGCGACACCGCCGTGATCGTCAACGAGTTCGGCGCGGTCGGGCTCGACCACCTGCTGGTCGACGCGATCGACGGCGAGATGGTCGTGCTGCAGAGCGGCTGCGTGTGCTGCACGCTGCGCTCCGACCTCGAGAGCGCGATCCGCCAGCTGCTCGCGCGGCGCGACGCCGGCGAGATCCCGCCGTTCCGGCGCATCGTCGTCGAGACCACCGGGCTCGCCGACCCGGCGCCGATGATGCAGATGCTGCTGAACAACCCGCTGGTGTCGCACTTCTGCGCGCTCGCCGGCGTGGTGACGACGGTCGACGCCGTCCACGCCGCGCGCCAGCTCGACGAGCATCCGGAGGCGCGCAAGCAGGTGGCGCTCGCCGACCGGCTGCTGGTCACGAAGACCGACCTCGACGCGGACGCGCTCGCGCGGCTCGAGCCGCGGCTGCGCGCGCTGAACGGCGTGGCCTCGATCGCGACCGTCGTCGCGGGACGCGCGGCGGCCGACGAGGTGCTGCCGCGCGCGATGCCCGACCTCGAGTCGCGGGTGCGACGCTGGCTGCGCTTCGAGCCGCCGCACGACGCGCGCCCCGACCCGGACGCGCACGGCGAGCACGTCCGCGCGCTGTGCCTGACGCACGACGCGCCGCTCGACTGGTTGCGGCTGCAGTCGTGGCTGCGCGAGCTGCGGCGGGTGTTCGGCGACCGGCTGCTGCGCGCGAAGGCGGTGGTCGCGCTCGCCGACGAGCCGCTGCCGGTCGTGCTGCACGGCGTGCACCACGTGTTCCACCCGCCGGTGGTGCTGCCGCGCTGGCCCGAGGGCGCGCGCGGCTCGAAGCTCGTCTTCATCTTCCGCGACGCGCCGCTCGACGAGATCCGCGAGTCGTTCGAGCGCTTCGTGCTCGCGCCCGACGACGCACCGGCCTGAGACGGCGGGGCGGGCTCGCGCGCGCCGCGCGCGAGCCCGCGCGATCAGGCCGGCTGCATCGGCCGCGACACCTGCACCGCGATCGGCGCCTCCCCGTTCCACTGCGCGAGCAGCGCCTCGCGCTCCTTCGCGACCGCCTGCGCGTGCTGCTCGCGCACGTGGCCGTAGCCGCGGACCTTCTCGGGCAGGGACGCGAGCCGCACCGCGATCGCGTGGTTCGTCGCGTCGAGCCCGCCGAGGATGCGCTCGAGGTCGCCCTCGTAGGTCTCGAGCAGCTCGCGCGCGAGCCGGCGCTCGCCGGAGCGGCGGAACGGGTCGAGCGGGCCGCCGCGCAGCCCGCGCAGCGGCGCCATCAGCCGGAACGCGGTCATCAGCCACGGGCCGACCTCGCGCTTGACCAGCCGCCCGGTCGCCGGGTCGCGCCGGCCGAACGGGCCGCCGGCGACGTGGAAGCGCAGCCGGTAGTCGCCCTCGAAGGCCTTGTCGAGCTCCTCGCGGAACTCGGGCCGCGCGTACAGCCGCGCGACCTCCCACTCGTCCTTGTGCGCCATCAGCTTGTACAGCGACTTCGCGACCGCCTTCGACAGCGCGTCGCCGCGCCCGAGCGCGGCCTCGGCCTGCCGGACGCGGTCGACGGCGGCCGCGTAGCGGGCCGCGTACGCCGCGTCCTGGTACTCGGTCAGCAGGCGGGTCCGGTGCGCGAGCAGCTCGGCGAGCGTCGCCGGCGTCTTCGGGTCGAAGCGCACCACCTGCGCGGTGGCGCTGCCCGGCCCGCCGGCGATCCGCTCGACCGCGGCGAGGTCGTGCGCGGCGCGCCGCCCCCACAGGAACGCGCGCCGGTTCGACTCGATCGCCACGCCGTTCAGCTCGATCGCGCGGTCGATCGACGCGAGCGTCAGCGGCACGAGCCCCTTCTGCCACGCGGCGCCGAGCATGAACATGTTCGCGGTGATCGAGTCGCCCATCAGCGCGGTCGACAGGCGCAGCGCCTCGAGCGCGAGCCCGTGGCCGCCGAAGGCCGCGGCGAGCCGCGCGGCGAGCGCGTCGGCGTCGGGGTTCCAGTCGGGATTGCGGGAGAACTCCGAGGTCGGGACCATGTCGGTGCAGACCACGCCTCCGGCCGCGCCGGGCTTGAGCTTGGAGACGGTCTCGTCGCCGGCCGACACGATCAGGTCGCAGCCGATCAGCGTGTCGGCCTCGCCGGCGGCCACGCGCGTCGCGTGCAGCATCGCCGGGTCGGGCGCCACCTTCACGTGCGACAGCACCGCGCCGTACTTCTGCGCGAGGCCGGTCACGTCGAGGTTCGAGCTGTACAGGCCCTCGAGGTGCGCGGCGACCGCGAGCGTCTGCCCGATGGTGACCACGCCGGTGCCGCCGATGCCGGCGACGAGGATCGCGAACGAGCGCTCCGGCCGCACGATCTCGGGCGCGGGCAGGTCGGCGAACGCGGCGTCGCCGGCGGCCGCCGTCGCGGCGAGCGGGTCGACCTTCGCCGCGGCCGGGGCGGCCTTGCGGACCGTGCCGCCCTCGACCGTCACGAAGCTCGGGCAGAAGCCCTCCTGGCAGGAGAAGTCCTTGTTGCAGGACGACTGGTTGATCCGCCGCTTGCGCCCGAGCTCGGTCTCGAGCGGCTCGATCGACATGCAGTTGGTGACCTTGCCGCAGTCGCCGCAGCCCTCGCAGACGGCGCTGTTGATGAAGGCGCGCTTGTCCGGATCGGCCCACTTGCCGCGCTTGCGCAGCCGCCGGCGCTCGGTGGCGCAGGGCTGGTCGTAGACGATCACCGAGACGTCGCCGTACTCGCGGAAGTCGCGCTGCACCGCGTCGAGCTCGGAGCGGTGATGCACCGTGACGCCCGCCGGCAGCGCGGTGCCCCGCCACTTCGACGGGTCGTCGCTGACCAGCGCGATCCGGCGCACGCCCTCGGCCGAGAGCTCGCCGATGATGCCCGCGATCGACAGCTCGCCGTCGATCTGCTGGCCGCCGGTCATCGACACGAAGCCGTTGTGCAGGATCTTGTAGGTGATGGGCACGTGCGCGGCGACCGCCTGGCGCACCGCGAGGAAGCCGGAGTGGAAGTACGTGCCGTCGCCCATGTTGGCGAACACGTGCTTCTCCTCGGTGAACGGCTGCTGGCCGAGCCACATCGCGCCCTCGCCGCCCATGTGCGAGACCGTCGTGGTCTTCGTCGGGTCGACGAACATCGCCATCGTGTGGCAGCCGATGCCGGCGAGCGCGCGGCTGCCGTCGGGGACCTTGGTCGAGCGCCCGTGCGGGCAGCCCGAGCAGAAGCTCGGCGCGCGCACCGGCGCGGGGCCCGAGGCGAGCCGCGGCGCGGCGACCGGCTCGGGCACGTCGATCGGGCACGCCGGATCGAACGCGCGCAGGCATTCGACGACCGCGCGAGCGACCATCGCCGGCGAGATCTCGCCGGCGTTCGGGAAGATCGCCGCGCCGCGGTCCTCGGCGAACACCGGACCGCCGGCGTGCTTGCCGCGGATCGCCGGCGCGTCGGGCAGGCCGTAGAGCGCCGTGCGCAGCTGGTCCTCGAGCAGCGGCCGCTTCTCCTCGACCACGAGCACGGTCTTCAGGCCCTGCGCGAACTGCCGGACGATCGTCGGATCGAGCGGCCAGACCATGCCGACCTTCAGCGTCCGGATGCCCAGCCCGCGCAGCCGGTCGGCGTCGAGCCCGAGCGCGGCGAACGCCTGCTGCAGGTCCTGCCAGGCCTTGCCCGCGGCCACGATGCCGAGCCGCGCGTCGTCGAGCGCGCCGCCCAGGCGGTTCAGCGCGTTGGCCCGCGCGTACGCGACGACGCGGTGCAGCTTGTGGTGGTAGAGCCGGTCCTCCTGCGGCAGCGCCATGTCGAACGGCCGCGTGTGCACGCCGTCGGGCACCGGCTGCTCGGGCGGCAGCACGACGGTCGGCGAGTCGGGCGAGACCCAGACCGAGCCGCCGCCCTCGACGATGTCGGTGACCACCTTCATCGCCGACCAGCAGCCCGAGTACCGGCTCATCGCGATGCCGTGCAGGCCGAAGTCGAGCAGCTCCTGCGCGTTGCTCGGATAGAGCAGCGGGATGGCCGCGGCGACGAAGTTCAGGTCCGAGTAGTTGGCGACGGTCGAGGACTTCGCGCCGTGGTCGTCGCCGGCCAGCGCGAGCACGCCGCCCGCGGGCGAGGTGCCGGCCAGGTTGGCGTGGCGGAACGGGTCGCCCGAGCGGTCGACGCCGGGACCCTTGCCGTACCAGATGCCGAACACGCCGTCGACCTTCGCGCCGGGGAACACGCCGACGTACTGCGCGCCCCAGATCGCGGTGGCGGCCAGGTCCTCGTTGACGCCGGCGCGGAAGACGACGTTGTGCGACTTCAGCACGTCCTGCGCCGCCCACAGCTCCATGTCGTAGCGACCGAGCGGCGAGCCGCGGTAGCCCGAGACGTAGCCGCCGGTGTTCAGGCCCGCGGCCGCGTCGCGCAGACGCTGCTGGATCGGCAGGCGCACCAGCGCCTGCGTGCCGGTCATGTAGAGCCAGCCCTCGGCGGCGGTGTAGCGTTCCTTGAGGCTGGTGACCAGCCGCATCCCCTCGGTGGGTGCGTTCATCGCGGGACCTCTCCTGGAGCGCGCCGCGGATCGGGACGCGCGTCGATCGGATCAATGGTACGCGCCTCGCCGGGAACCGCCCGCCGGCGTGTCGCCCGGCGACACGGCCCCGCGGGCGCGGGGCGGGCCGCGGCCGGCGCGGCCGCGGATCAGCGCGGGTCGGTCGAGGCGGCCTGCGCCGTCTCGTCGGCGGCCTCGGGGGCCTTGCTGTGCGCGGTGATGAAGCCCGACAGCCAGATGCCGAGCTCGTAGAGCAGGCACAGCGGGATCGCGAGCATGAACTGCGACAGCACGTCGGGCGGCGTCAGCACCGCGGCCACGACGAACGCGCCCACGATCACGTAGCGTCGCGCGTCGCGCAGCTGCTGCTGGGTGACCATGCCGAGCTTGACGAGCAGCATCTCGACCACCGGCACCTCGAAGGTGAGCCCGAAGCCGAAGAAGATCGACAGCGTGAAGTCCCAGTACTTCTGCAGGTCCTGCAGCGTCTCGGCGCCGGTCTGCGCCGAGAACGAGATGAAGAACTTGTGCGCGGCCGGCAGCACGAACAGGTAGGCGAACGAGATGCCGACCACCATGAAGAACACGCTGGAGACGATCAGCGGCAGCGCGAAGCGCTTCTCGTGCTCGTACAGCCCCGGCGCGACGAACGCCCAGGCCTGGTAGAGCACCCACGGCAGCGCGACCAGCAGCGCGGTCAGGAACGACACCTTGGTCAGCGTGAAGAACGCGCCGGCCTGGTCGGTGAAGATCGGCTTCGTGCCCGGCGGCAGCGCCTCGTACAGCGGCTGCGACAGGAACTTCATGATGTCGCCGCTGAAGTAGAAGCACACGCCGAACAGCAGCAGCACGACCACGAGCGAGCGGATCATCCGGTCGCGCAGCTCGACCAGGTGCGAGACGAAGCTCTCGTCCTGGGCCGGGTCGACCGACGGCGCCTCGCGCTTGAACAGTTGCTTCAGCACCTGCGGATCCCCGGGCTCAGCGGTGGAGCGGCCGCTTGGGCCGCCGGATGCCGAGCTCCTTCTCGCGCTCGATCCGCCGCTCGCGGATCTTCTCGCGCTGGCGGCGGGCGGCGTAGACCTTGTCCCAGTCGGTCTGGGGCGCGGACGCGGACGCGGTCGCGGTGCCGTCGAAGGACTTCTGGACGTCGTCGAACGAGCCCTGCACGCCCGAGACCGTGGACTGCACCGACGACTCGATGTCGCGCGCGGCGTCGGTGATCTGCGACTGCAGGGTGCGCAGCTCGGACAGCTCCATCTGGCGGTTGATGTCCGACTTCACGTCGTCGACGTAGCGGCGCAGCTTGCCCATCCACTGCCCGGCCTGCTTCGCGACCTTGGGAAGGCGCTCCGGGCCGAGGACGACGAGCGCCACGACCGCGAGGACCACCATCTCGGAGAAACCGATGTCGAACATGACCTTCCAAACGCAGCGAGCGGCCGGCAGCCGCTCGCAACTCGGATCGGGAGGCGGCGCCGCTCGCGCGGCCCCGCCCGCGACGCGTCAGCCCTTCGGCTTCGCGTCGACGTCGATGGTCTTGGAGGACTGCGAGTCGGCCGACGCGGACTCCGCGCCGTCCTTCATGCCTTCCTTGAAGCCCTTCACCGCGCCGCCGAGGTCGGAGCCGATGTTGCGAAGCTTCTTCGTGCCGAAGACCAGCATGATGATCACGAGGACGATCAGCCAGTGCCAGATGCTCAGGGAACCCATGCCGTGACTCCTTCGTCAGGGGGCCGACGGCGCGGTGCGCAACGGCTCGGGCCCGCCCTGAACGTGCAGGTGCAGATGATACACCTCCTGCCTGCCGACCCTCCCGGTGTTGATGATGCTCCTGAAGCCATCGGAAAGCCCCTGTTCCCGGGCGAGCCGGCCGGCCATGCCGAGCATCTTGCCGAGCAGCGCCTGGTGGGACATGTCGGCGTCGTAGAGGTTCTCGACGTGGATCTTGGGGACGATCAGGAAGTGCACCGGGGCGGCCGGCCGGACGTCGTGGAACGCGAGGATGTCGTCGTCCTCGTAGACCTTGCGGCTCGGGATCTCGCCGCGGACGATGCGGCAGAAGATGCAGTCGTGGCTCATGGCGGTGTCCGTGGGTGGGGCGTCGCGCCGCGACCCCTTCGCGGCGCCGGTCGAATCAGTCGCGCGGCGTGCGGGCGGCCTTCTCGTCGAGGCCCGACAGGCCCTCGCGCCTGACCAGCTCGGCGATCACGTCGGCCGGGCCGAGGCCGTAGTGCTCGAGCATGACCAGGGTGTGGAACCAGAGGTCGGCGCACTCGGCGACGATCCGCGCGCGGTCGCCGTCCTTGGCGGCCATCACCGTCTCGGTGGCCTCCTCGCCGATCTTCTTCAGGATCGCGTCCTCGCCCCGCTGCAGCAGCCGGGCGACGTAGGAGCGCTCGGGATCGCCGTCGCGCCGCGACGCGAGCGTCGCGGCGAGCCGCGCCAGGGTGTCGTCGCCGCTCATCGGCCCGGCTCCCTGCGGTAGATGGACCCGGGGTCCTTCAGCACCGGGTCGGCGACGACCCAGCGCCCGGCCTCGAGCCGGCTGAAGAAGCACGACGCGCGGCCGGTGTGGCAGGCGATGCCGCCGTCCTGCTCGACGACGAGCAGCACGGCGTCGCCGTCGCAGTCGAGGCGCAGCTCGCGCACGGCCTGGCCGTGGCCGCTCTCCTCGCCCTTGCGCCACAGCCGCCCGCGCGAGCGCGACCAGTAGACGGCGCGGCCGCCGCGCGCGGTCTCGGCGAGCGCCTCGCGGTTCATCGAGGCGACCATCAGGATCCGGCCGGTGCCGGCCTCCTGGGCGATCGCGGTCACGAGGCCCGCGGCGTCCCAGCGGACCGCGTCGAGCCAGTCCGCCGGCGGGGCGCCGGCGGCCACCGCCTCGCCGCCGGTGCGCGCGTCGCCGCTCATGCCGGCCGCATCGCGATGCCCCGCGACGCCATGAAGCGCTTGGCCTCGTCGATCGTGTGCTCGCCGAAGTGGAAGATGCTCGCGGCCAGCACCGCGTCGGCGCGGCCGCGCAGCACGCCGTCGGCCAGGTGCTGCAGCGAGCCGACGCCGCCCGAGGCGATCACCGGGATGCCGACCGCGTCCGAGACCGCGCGCGTGACCTCGAGGTCGAAGCCCTGCTTCGTGCCGTCGCGGTCCATGCTGGTGAGCAGGATCTCGCCGGCGCCGAGCCGCTCGACCTCGTGCGCCCACTCGATCGCGTCGCGCCCGGTCGCCTTGCGTCCGCCGTGGGTGAACACCTCCCAGCGGTCCGGCGCGACCCGCTTCGCGTCGATCGCGCAGACGATGCACTGCGCGCCGAAGCGCGCCGAGGCGTCGGCGATCAGCCGCGGCTCCTGGAGCCCGGCGGTGTTGATCGACACCTTGTCGGCGCCGGCGTTGAGCAGCCGGCGCACGTCGTCGACGCTGCGCACCCCGCCGCCGACGGTCAGCGGGATGAACACCTCGGACGCGACCGCCTCGATCACGTGGAGGATGATGTCGCGCTCGTCGCTCGACGCGGTGATGTCGAGGAAGGTCAGCTCGTCGGCGCCCTCGCGGTCGTAGCGGCGCGCGATCTCCACCGGATCGCCGGCGTCGCGCAGCTCGAGGAAGTTCACGCCCTTGACGACCCGCCCGGCGGTCACGTCGAGGCAGGGGATGATGCGCTTGGTGAGCATCAGCTCGCGCCGTTCAGCTCGTCGGCGCGCGCCTGCGCGGCGACGAAGTCGAGCGCGCCCTCGTAGATCGCGCGGCCGACGATCGCGGCCTCGATGCCCTCGTGCTCGACCGCGCACAGCGCGTCGATGTCGGCGAGGCTCGCGACGCCGCCCGAGGCGATCACCGGGATCGTCAGGCCGCGGGCGAGCCGCACGGTGGCCTCGACGTTCACGCCGGTCAGCATGCCGTCGCGGCCGATGTCGGTGTAGATGACCCCCTCGACGCCGTAGCCCTCGAACTTCTTCGCGAGGTCGAGCACGTCGTGGCCGGTGAGCTTGCTCCAGCCGTCGGTCGCGACCTTGCCGTCCTTCGCGTCGAGCCCGACGATCACCTGGCCGGGGAACGCGCCGCAGGCGTCGTGCAGGAAGCCCGGGTTCTTGACCGCGGCGGTGCCGATGATCACGTACGAGACGCCGCCGTCGAGGTAGCGCTCGATCGTGTCGAGGTCGCGGATGCCGCCGCCGATCTGCACCGGGATCTCCGAGCCGACCGCCTCGACGATCGCCCGGATCGCCGCCTCGTTCTTCGGCTTGCCGGCGAACGCGCCGTTCAGGTCGACGAGGTGCAGCCGCCGCGCGCCGAGCTCGAGCCACCGGCGGGCGGTCGCCGCCGGGTCCTCCGAGAAGACGGTCGCGTCGTCCATGTCGCCCTGCCGCAGGCGAACGCAGCGCCCGTCCTTGAGGTCGATGGCGGGGATGAGCAGCATGGGATGGGGGATCGGGAGGGGGGGATCGGGGCCGGCGGCCGTCCGGGCGGCCGATCAGGGACGCCAGTCGACGAAGTTCGCGTACAGACGCAGGCCGTTGGCGGCGCTCTTCTCGGGGTGGAACTGGGTCGCGAAAATGTTATCCCGCGCCACGACGCAGGTAAAGCGCGCCCCGTAGTCGGCGGTGCCGACCGTCAGCGCCGGCTCGGCCGGCTCGGCGTGGAAGCTGTGCACGAAGTAGAAGTACGCGTCGTCGGGCACGCCCGCCCACAGCGGGTGCGGACGCTGGGCGACGCGGTTCCAGCCCATGTGCGGCACCTTCAGCCGGGCGCCGTCGGCGCCGGTCATGTCCGGCGCGAAGCGCAGCACCCGCCCGGGCAGCACGCCGAGCCCGGGGGTGTCGCCCTCGGCGCTCGAGTCGAACAGCATCTGCTCGCCGACGCACACGCCGAACAGCGGCTTGGTGCGCGCGGCCTCGAGCAGCGGCTCGCGCAGCTCCGACTCGTCGAGGTGGCGCATGCAGTCGGGCATCGCGCCCTGGCCGGGCAGCACCACGCGGTCGGCGGCGCGCAGCTCGGCGAGCTCGCCCGAGATCACGACGCGGGCCTTCGGGGCGACGTGCTCGAGCGCCTTCGCGACCGAGCGCAGGTTGCCCATGCCGTAGTCGAGCACCACGATCCGGGTCATCGGCGGGTTCCGGGGTGAACGGGACGGTGCGCGGGATCAGCCGATCAGGCTGCCCTTGGTCGACGGCACCTGCCCGCCGGCGCGCGGATCGGGCTCGACCGCCATGCGGAACGCCCGCGCGAAGGCCTTGAAGACCGTCTCGCACTGGTGGTGCGCGTTGTCGCCGCGCAGGTTGTCGACGTGCACCGTCGCCTGCGCGTGGTTGACGAAGCCCTGGAAGAACTCCCGGGCGAGGTCGACGTCGAAGCCGCCGATCATCGCGCGGGTGAACGGCACGTGCCAGACGAGGCCCGGGCGGCCGGAGAAGTCGACGACCACCCGCGACAGCGCCTCGTCGAGCGGCACGTAGGCGTGGCCGTAGCGGCGGATGCCCTTCTTGTCGCCGACCGCCTTCGCGACCGCCTGGCCGAGCGTGATGCCGATGTCCTCGACGGTGTGGTGCGCGTCGATGTGCAGGTCGCCCTTCGCCTCGACCTCGAGGTCGACGAGGCCGTGGCGGGCGATCTGGTCGAGCATGTGGTCGAGGAAGGGCACGCCCGAGGCGAGCTTCTGGCGACCCGTGCCGTCGAGGTTCAGGCGGACGGCGATCTGGGTCTCGGCGGTGTCGCGACGGACTTCGGCGGTGCGCATGGCGGTGGGCGGTGGAGGCGGCGGTGACCGGGCTCAGCGGCCGGCGGCGAGGACCGCGCGCAGGGCGTCGAGCATCGCCGCGTTCTCGTCGGGCGTGCCGACGGTCAGGCGCAGGCAGTCGGCGAGCAGCGCGTGCATTCTACCGACATCCTTGATCAGCACCCCGCGCTCGCGCAGGCCGGCCGCGACCGCCGACGCGCCGGGGACGCGCACCAGCACGAAGTTGGCGCGCGACGGGAACACCGAGACGCCCGGCAGGCCGGCGAGCGCGGCCGACAGCGCGTCGCGGTCGGCGCGCAGCCGCGCGGCCTGCGCCTCGAGCACGTCGAGGTGCTCGAGCGCGAACTCCGCGGCGGCCTCGTCGAGCACGCTGACGTTGTACGGCGGGCGGACCTTGTCGAACTCGGCCATCCAGCGCGGCGCGCCGGCCATGTAGCCGAGGCGGATGCCCGCCAGCCCGAGCTTGGAGACGGTGCGCATCACGACGAGCCGCTCGTGCCGGGCGAGCGCCGGCATCCAGGTGTCCTGCGCGAACGGCTGGTAGGCCTCGTCGAGCACGACGAGCCCGGGAGCGGCCTCGAGCACCGCCTCGATCGCGGCGCGCTCGAAGCAGTTGCCGGTCGGGTTGTTCGGATAGGCGAGCCAGACCAGCGCCGGGCGATGGCGCTCGATCGCGGCGAGCGTGGACGGCACGTCGAGCGACAGGTCGGCGGCGAGCGGCACCGGCACGAACGCGCTGCCGGCGAGCCGCGCCGACATCTCGTACATCACGAACGACGGCGCCGGCGCCATCACCGTCGCGCCCGGCCGCGCGGTCGCGACCGACATCATCGTGATCAGCTCGTCCGAGCCGTTGCCGAGCAGCAGCCCGGCGTCGGCCGGCACGCCGAGCCGCTCGCGCACCAGCGCCTTCAGCCGGTCGTAGCCGGGCACCGGGTAGCGGTTGATCGCGACCTCGGCGAGCCGCTCGCCGAGCGCGCGGCGCAGCTCGGGCGGCAGCCGGTACGGGTTCTCCATCGCGTCGAGCTTGATCAGCCCGGCCGACGGCGGCACGTGGTACGCCGACAGCGCGAGGACCTCGGGCCGGATCAGGTCGGCGGGGGCGGCGCTCATCGCTTCGCCCCGACGCGCAGCTCGGCGGCGCGCGCGTGCGCGGCGAGCCCCTCGCCGTGGGCGAGCTCGGCCGCGATCGCGCCGAGCCGTCGCGCGCCCTCGGCCGACACCTCGATCACGCTCGAGCGCTTCTGGAAGTCGGGGACGCCGAGCGGCGACGAGAAGCGCGGGGTGCGCATCGTCGGCAGCACGTGGCTCGGGCCCGCGCAGTAGTCGCCGAGCGACTCCGACGTCCAGGGCCCGAGGAACAGCGCGCCCGCGTGGCGGATCCGGTCGGCCCAGCGCCGCGGCTCGGCGGTCGAGATCTCGAGGTGCTCGGGCGCGATCCGGTTGGCGATCTCGCAGGCCTCCTCGAGGCTCGCGACCTTCACGAGCGCGCCGCGCCCGGCGAGCGAGGCGGCGATCGTGTCGCGCCGCGGCATCGTCGGCAGCAGCCGCGCGATCGAGGCGTGCACCGCGTCGAGGTAGGCCGCGTCCGGGCACAGCAGGATCGCCTGCGCGAGCTCGTCGTGCTCGGCCTGCGAGAACAGGTCCATCGCGATCCAGTCGGGATCGGTCCCGCCGTCGCAGATCACGAGGATCTCGGACGGCCCGGCGATCATGTCGATGCCGACGGTGCCGAACACGCGGCGCTTCGCCTCGGCGACGTACGCGTTGCCCGGCCCGACGATCTTGTCGACCGCGGGCACGGTGGCCGTGCCGTACGCGAGCGCGCCCACCGCCTGCGCGCCGCCGATGGTGAACACCCGGTCGACGCCGGCGATCGCCGCCGCGGCGAGCACCAGCGGGTTGCGCACGCCGTCGGGCGTGGGCACGACCATCACGAGCTCGGGCACGCCGGCGACCTTGGCCGGGATCGCGTTCATCAGCACCGACGACGGATAGGCGGCCTTGCCGCCGGGCACGTACATCCCGGCGCGGTCGAGCGGGGTCACCTTCTGGCCGAGCACGGTGCCGTCGGCGTCGGTGAACGACCACGACGGCGCGCGCTGGTGCTCGTGGTAGGCGCGCACGCGCTCGGCGGCGGCCTCGAGCGCGTCGCGGCGCGCGGCGGGCAGCGCGGCGAGCGCCGCGTCGAGCTCCGCGCGCGGCAGCTCGAGCGCCCGCGCGTCCGCGACCTCGAAGCGGTCGAAGCGGCGCGTGTACTCGAGCACCGCCGCGTCGCCGCGCTCGCGCACGTCGCGCAGGATGCCGACGACCGCGCGCTCGACGGCCTCGTCCTGCGACGGCTCCCAGGCGAGCAGCGCGGCGAGGCGCGCGTCGAAGCCGGGCTCGGCGCTGTCGAGGCGGTGGACGGACGGGTGCGGGGTGTTCATGCGGTCACCTGCGCGCCGACGGTCCGGGCGAGCGCGTCGAGCAGCGGCGCGAGCTCGGCGTGGCGGGTCTTGAGCGAGGCCTGGTTGACGACCAGCCGGGAGGAGATCCGCATGATCTCCTCGACCTCGACCAGGTCGTTGGCCTGGAGCGTGCTGCCGGTCGAGACGACGTCGACGATCGCGTCGGCCAGCCCCACGAGCGGCGCGAGCTCCATCGAGCCGTACAGCTTGATCGGGTCGACGTGCACGCCCTTGGCGGCGAAGTGCTCGCGCGCGATCGTCACGTACTTGGTCGCCACGCGCAGCCGCTGGCCGCGGCGCACCGCGCTCGCGTAGTCGAAGCCGCGGCCGGTGGCGACGCACATCCGGCAGCGCCCGATGCCGAGGTCGATCGGCTGGTACAGCCCGTCGCCGCCGTGCTCGAGCAGCACGTCCTTGCCGGCGACGCCGAGGTCGGCCGCGCCGTACTGGACGTAGGTCGGCACGTCGCTCGCGCGGACGATGATCAGCCGCAGCCGCGGATCGTCGGTCGGCAGGATCAGGCGGCGCGAGGCGAGCGCGGCGGGCTCCACGCCGATGCCGGCGGCCGCGAGCAGCGGCAGCGTGTCGTCGAGGATGCGCCCCTTGGACAGCGCGAGCGTGATCATGCGTCGACCACGGTGCGCACGCGCTCGATGCTCGCGCCGACGGCGGCGAGCTTGCGCTCCATCCGGTCGTAGCCGCGATCGAGGTGGTAGATCCGGTCGACGAGCGTGTCGCCGTCGGCGACCAGCCCGGCGATCACGAGGCCGGCCGAGGCGCGCAGGTCGGTCGCCATCACGATCGCGCCCGACAGCCCGCGCTTGCCGCGCACGACCGCGGTGTTGCCCTCGGTGTCGACCTCGGCGCCGAGGCGCCGCAGCTCCTGCACGTGCATGAAGCGGTTCTCGAAGATCGTCTCGGTGATCACGCCGGTGCCGTCGGCGACGCAGTTGACCGCCATCATCTGCGCCTGCATGTCGGTGGCGAACGCCGGATACGGCGCGGTGCGCACGTTCACCGAGGTCGGGCGTCGGTCCATCGTCGCGCGGATCCAGTCGGGGCCGCACTCGATCCGCAGGCCCGCCTCGCGCAGCTTCTCGAGCGTCGCGTCGAGCGTGTCGGGCTCGCAGTGCGTGAGCCGCAGGTCGCCGCCGGCGGCCGCGACCGCGCACAGGAAGGTGCCGGTCTCGATCCGGTCGGCCATCACGCGGTACGAGCCGCCGTGCAGCCGCTCGACGCCCTCGACGACGATCCGGTCGGTGCCCGCGCCGCGGATCCGCGCGCCGAGCGCGTTCAGCGCGTTGGCCAGATCGACGACCTCGGGCTCGCGTGCCGCGTTGTCGATGACGGTCTCGCCGTCGGCGAGCGTCGCGGCCATCAGCAGGTTCTCGGTGCCGGTGACGGTCACCATGTCGGTGACGATCCGCGCGCCGCGCAGCCGCGACGCCCGCGCGACCACGTAGCCGTGCTCGATCTCGATCTGCGCGCCGAGCGCCTGCAGCCCCTTGATGTGCTGGTCGACCGGGCGCTGCCCGATCGCGCAGCCGCCGGGCAGCGACACCCGCGCCTCGCCGAAGCGGGCGACCAGCGGCCCGAGCACGAGGATCGAGGCGCGCATCGTCTTCACGAGGTCGTAGGCGGCCTCGGTGTTCGAGACGGTGCTCGCGTCGAGCGAGACGGTGCCCGCGGCCGCGTCGCGCGAGGTCTTCACGCCCATGCGCTCGAGCAGCTTCAGCGTCGTGCCGACGTCCTGCAGCTGCGGGACGTTCTCGAGCTCGACCGTGCCCTCCGCGAGCAGGGCCGCGCACAGGATCGGCAGCGCGGCGTTCTTCGCGCCCGAGATCCGGACGTCGCCCTGCAGCCGGCGTCCGCCGTGGATCAGCAGCTTGTCCATGGCCTCAGCGCCCGCCCTGCGCGGCCCATTCCTCGGGCGTCAGCGTGGTCATCGACAGCGCGTGGATCTCCTCGCGCATCCGGTCGCCGAGCACCGCGTAGACCATCTGGTGGCGCTGCACCGGCCGCTTGCCGGCGAACGCCGAGGACACGATCAGCGCCTCGAAGTGGCGGCCGTCGCCGTCGACCTTCAGGTGCTCGCAGGCCAGGCCCTCGGAGAGGTACCGATGGATGTTGTCCGGAGTGGTCATGATGAACGCATGCGACGCGAAGGGGGGCTCGGTGCGGGCCGGGGCGGCCCGACCGCGGTCAGTGGCGGATCCGCCAGCCGGTGTGCAGCATCCGCAGCGCCGCGCAGGCGGCGATCGCCAGCGTCGCGAGGACCACCGCGAGGCTGGTCGCGGGCGGCACGTCGGACTGTCCGAAGAAGCCGTATCGGAAGCCGTCGACCATGTAGAAGAACGGGTTCAGGTGCGACACCGACTGCCAGAAGGCGGGCAGCGAATGCACCGAATAGAAGACGCCGGCGAGGAAGGTCGCCGGCATGATCAGGAAGTTCTGGAACATGGCGATCTGGTCGAACTTCTCCGCCCAGATGCCGCCGATCAGGCCCATTGTACCGAGAATGGCGCTGCCGAGCACCGCGAAGACCAGGATCCAGCCGGGAGCGGCGAAGGTCGGCGGCGCGAACCACGCGGTCACCGCCAGCACGCCGGCGCCGACCGCGAGCCCGCGCACGACCGCCGCCAGCACGTAGGCGCCGAACAGCTCGATCGGGGCGAGCGGCGGCAGCAGCACGAACACCAGGTTGCCGGTCACCTTCGACTGGATCAGCGACGACGAGGCGTTGGCGAACGCGTTCTGCAGCACCGACATCATCACGAGGCCGGGCACCAGGAACGACACGTACGACACGCCCGGGAACGGCTGGACGTGGGCGGCGAGCGCCTGCGAGAACACCAGCAGGTACAGCACCGCGGTCAGCACCGGCGCGGCGACGGTCTGGACCGACACCTTCCAGAACCGCAGCACCTCCTTGTGGAGCAGCGTGAGGAAGCCGGTCACCGCGACGCCTCCGCGACCTCGGCGCCGGCCGGCGCCGGGGCGTCGGCCATCATCTTCACGAAGACGTCCTCCAGATCGGTGTGGACGAGCTCCATCTCGTCGATCCGGCAGCCGGCCTCGCGCAGCCGGGCGAGCAGCGGCTCGAGCCCGGCCCAGTCCTCGAGCCGCAGCGCGATCCGGCCGTCGGCCGCGGGCTCGCCGGCCAGCAGCGCGCGCACGCCCTCGGGCAGCGGCGCGCCCGACAGCCGCAGCCGCAGCGTGCCGCCGCCGAAGCGGCCGAGCAGCCGCGCGGTCGGCTCGCAGGCGATCACGCGGCCCTGCTTGAGCATCGCGATCCGGCCGCAGAGCTCCTGCGCCTCCTCGAGGTAGTGCGTGGTCAGCACGATCGTGTGCCCCTCGCGGTTCAGCCGGCGCACGAAGCGCCAGAGCGTCTGGCGCAGCTCGACGTCGACGCCCGCGGTCGGCTCGTCGAGCACGATCACCGGCGGCCGGTGCACCAGCGCCTGCGCGACCAGCACCCGTCGCTTCATGCCACCCGACAGCGAGCGCATGTTCGAGTCGGCCTTGCCCGACAGGTCGAGGTTCCCGAGGATCTCGTCGATCCACGCGTCGTTGCGCCGCAGCCCGTAGTAGCCCGAGGTCAGCCGCAGCGTCTCGCGGACGGTGAAGAAGGGGTCGAAGACCAGCTCCTGCGGCACCACGCCGAGCGAGCGGCGCGCCGCCCGGTAGTCGGCGACGACGTCGTGGCCCATGACCCGGACGTCGCCCGAGCTGGGCCGGTTCAGGCCGGCCACGATCGAGATCAGCGAGGTCTTGTCGGCGCCGTTCGGCCCGAGCAGGCCGAAGAACTCCCCCTGCCCGATCTCGAGCGAGACGCCGCGCAGCGCCTCGAAGCTCCCGTAGCGCTTGTGGACGGATCGGATGTCGATGGCGGCGGGCATGGGCTGGGCGGACGGGATCCGGGGCGGGCGCGCATCCGCGTCGAAGGCCCGGGGAAACCGTCGCGAGCAGGCCCGAGCCGGTGCCGAGAAGCGCAGCCGTACGGGCGTACGGCGAGCATCGCAGGCGCCGGATCGGGACGCGCAGCAGGTTTCCCCGGGTCTTCAGCCGAACAGCAGAGCTTCGACCCCGTAGAGGGACGCGAGTTTACGCACATTCGGCGGCGGATTGCGGAACGCGATCCGCGGCCCCGCCTCGCGGCGCAGCGCGACGAGCAGCGCCACCGCCGCGGAGTCGAAGCGCACCAGCCCCGACAGGTCGAGCACGCCGGGCGCCGCGCGCAGCGCCGCGCGCGCGGCCTCGAACGCCGCGGGCGCGGTCTGCAGCGTCACCTCGGCCGGGCAGGCGGCGACGGCCATCCGCTCAGGACGCCTTCGCGAACTGGCGGTTGCGCTCGGCGAGCGACTTGATCAGCCCGTCGATGCCGCGGGCGTTGATCTCCTGCGCGAACTGGTTGCGGTAGGTCTCGACCAGCCATACCCCGAGCACGTTGATGTCGTAGATCCGCCAGGCGTTGCCCGACTTCTCCATCCGGTAGTCGAGCTGGATCGGCTCGCCCCGGCCCTGGACGATCTCGCTGCGGACGATCACCTCGGCGTCGTCGGCCCCGGCGCGCAGCGGCCGCACCCGCACCGTCTGGTCCTTGACCGCCGACAGCGCGCCGGCGTAGGTGCGCAGCAGCAGCGCGCGGAACTCCGCCATCAGCTGCTTCTGCTGCTCGGGCGTGGCCTGCCGCCAGCCGCGGCCGACCGCGAGCGCGGTCATCCGCTCGAAGTTGACGTTCGGCATGATCGTCTCGTCGACGAACTGCGACAGCTTGCGCAGGTCGCCGGCCTGCAGGTCCTTGTCCTGCCGGATGCGCTCGAGGATCTGGCCGCTCAGGCTCCGGATCAGCTCATCGGGGGCGGTCTGCTGGGCCGCGGCGGGGCCGGCGGGCGCGAGCAGCGCGATCAGGCCGGCGACGAGGCCGGCGAGCAGCGGGCGGAGGATCATGGCGTGGCCTATCGGGAAGGAGGTTCGTCGTCGTCCTCGGGCGGGTCGCCGTCGAAGACGAGGTTGCGGCGACGCTGCAGGTAGCTGTCGCGTACCAGCAGATAACGGTCGAGCGCGTCGGCGAGCAGACGATCGGCCGGCAGCAGCCGTGCCCGGGTGTCGACGAACTGCAGCCCGACCAGCGCGTTGCGCGCGCCCACGTTCTCGAACTGCGAGATCAGCGCCGTCGCCGCGTCGACGCCGAAGCCGACGCCGTCGCGCACGTTCGAGGGGCCGAACAGCGGCAGCACCAGGTACGGGCCGGTCGGCAGCCCCCACACGCCCAGGGTCTGGCCGAAGTCCTCGCGGTGCTTCTCCAGTCCCATGTCGGTGGCGGGGTCGCCGAAGCCGAAGAAGCCGAGCGTCGTGTTGAACACGAAGCGGCCGAGGTCGGACGCCGCGTCGGCGGGCTTGCCCTGCAGCAGGTTGTTGACCGCGATCCAGGGGTCGAGCAGGTTGGACAGGAAGTTGCCCGCGATCAGGCGCAGCACCTCGGGCGTGTAGCGGTCGTAGACCCGCGCCACCGGCCGCAGCACCCAGGCGTCGGCCGCCTCGTTGAAGCGGAAGATGCCGCGGTTGAGCCGCTCGAAGGGGTCGACGCCCGCCCGGGACGGCGCGCCCGCCTCGGGCGGCCCCTCCGACTCGCGGGCGGCCGAGCCGGCGCTGAACGCGCCGGCCGGGCCGATCGCGGGCGATGCGGCGGCGGCCGCGCCGGGCGGGGCCGCGTGCGCGGCCGCGGCGCGGCCGACGACCGGGGCCGGGGGCGCGCCGTCGCCCACCGAACCCGGCGCGGCGCCGGCGGCGAGCGCCCAGCCCAGGCCGATCGCGGCGCCGGCCGCGCGCAGCCTCGGGAACGCGGAGGCCGTCACGGCTTCTTCTCCCCCTCGGCGGCGCGGCTGAACAGGAACTGCGAGATCAGGTTCTCGAGCACGACGGCCGACTGGGTCATCGAGATCGCGTCGCCGGCGGCGAGCATCTTCTCGTCCCCGCCGGCCTCCAGCCCGATGTACTGCTCGCCGAGCAGCCCCGAGGTCAGGATCTTGGCCGAGCTGTCGCGCGGGAAGCGGAACCGCTCCTCGAGCGCGAGCACCACGACCGCCTGGTAGCTCTTGTCGTCGAAGCCGATCGAGGCGACCCGGCCGACGACCACGCCCGCGCTGCGGACCGGGGCGCGGACCTTGAGCCCGCCGATGTTGTCGAACTTCGCGCGGGTCTCGTAGGTGGCGCCGGTCGAGAAGCTGCCGAGGTTGCCGGCCTTCAGCGCGAGGAACAGCAGCGCCGCCAGCCCCAGCAGCACGAAGCCGCCGACCAGCACGTCGATCGTGCGTCGATCGTTCATCGCGGGCCTCCGCGCGTCGGGTCGGTGTCCATGGTCGTGCTCTCCCCTCAGTCGGTGCCGAACATCAAAGCTGTCAGGATGAAGTCGAAGCCGAGCACGCCCAGCGACGACGCCACCACCGTCGTGGTGGTCGCCCGCGACACGCCCTCGGGCGTGGGGCGCGCCTCGTGGCCGACGTACAGCGCCGTGAACGCGCACAGCACGCCGAACACCGCGCTCTTGATCGCGCCGTTGCCGACGTCGGCGAACACGTCGACGCCCGCCTGCATCTGCGACCAGAACGCGCCCGGGTCGACGCCGATCAGCTGCACGCCGACCCCCCAGCCGCCGAGCACGCCGATCGCCGAGAAGATCGCGGCGAGCAGCGGCATCGCGATCACCGCGGCGACGAAGCGCGGCGCGAACACGCGCCGGATCGGGTCGACCGCCATCATCTCCATCGCCGCGAGCTGCTCGCCCGCCTTCATCAGGCCGATCTCCGCGGTGAGCGAGGTGCCGGCCCGTCCGGCGAACAGCAGCGCCGCGACCACCGGGCCGAGCTCGCGCACCAGCGACAGCGCGACCAGCAGGCCGAGCGCCTCGGCCGAGCCGTAGCGCTGCAGCGTGTAGTAGCCCTGCAGCCCCAGCACGAAGCCGACGAACAGCCCCGAGACCGCGATGATCGACAGCGACCGGTTGCCGATGAAGTGCAGCTGGTCGACGACCAGCCTCGGCCGGGCGAGCGCCGACGGCGCGGCCGCCAGCAGCGTGACGAAGAAGCGCGCGCCGTGCCCGATCCGCGCGAGGCGGTGCGTGACGCGGGCGCCGAGCCGGGCGAGCAGCGCGGTCACGGCCGCAGCCCCAGCTGCTCGGCGATCGGCGGCGCCTGGCGGTGGAACTGCACCGGTCCGTCGCGCGCGCCGTCGAGGAACTGGCGGACGTAGGGGTCGCCCGAGGCGCGCAGCTCGGCCGGCGTGCCCGAGGCGACGATCCGGCCGGCGCCCAGCAGGTGGACCCGGTCGGCGATCGCGAAGGTCTCGGCGACGTCGTGCGTGACGACGATCGAGGTCGCGCCGAGCGCGTCGTTCAGGCTGCGGATCAGGTGGGCGATCGTGCCGAGCGAGATCGGGTCGAGGCCGGCGAACGGCTCGTCGTACATCAGCAGCGGCGGGTCGAGCGCGATCGCCCGGGCGAGCGCGACGCGCCGCGCCATGCCGCCCGAGACCTGCGAGGGCATCAGCGACGCCGCGCCGCGCAGCCCGACCGCGTCGAGCTTCATCAGCACCAGGTCGCGGATCGTCTCCTCGGGCAGCGCGGTGTGCTCGCGCAGCGGGAACGCGACGTTGTCGAACACCGTCAGGTCGGTGAACAGCGCCCCGAACTGGAACAGCATGCCCATGCGCCGGCGCATCGCGTACAGCGCGTCGCGCCCGAGCGTGGAGACGTCCTGCCCGTCGAAGCGCACGCGCCCGGCGTCGGGACGCAGCTGCCCGCCGAGCAGCCGCAGCAGCGTCGTCTTGCCCGAGCCCGAGCCGCCCATCAGCGCGACGACCTCGCCGCGCGGCACGCGCAGCGACACGTCGTGCAGCAGCGGGCGGCCCTCGTAGCCGAAGTGCAGGGACTCGATCGAGACGAACGCGGAGGGCTGTGACACGGGGCGGCCGAGCGGCGGACCGGTCGGACGGGGGAGGACGAGACCGCCAGTGTAGCAAGCGCACCGCGGCCGCCTCCGGCGGCCGGCCGCGGCTCAGGCCCGCAGCAGCCGGTCCTCGGCGGCGAGCACCTGCTCGACGGTGCCCGCCAGCACGAGCGTGTCGCCGGCCCGCAGGTCGAGCTCGGCCGGCCAGTCGAGCCGGCGCCGGCCGTCGCGCACCAGCGCGCTCAGCGTGCATCCGGCGAGCGCCACCCCCCCGACCGGCTGACCGATCGCCGGCGCCCCCTCCGGGAGCGTGACCGCGTGCAGGTGCAGGTGGTCGCCCTCGATCGTCTCGCCCTCGCGGTCGTCGGCGCCGTGGAAGTAGCCGCGCAGCAGGCTGTACCGGTCCTCGCGGATCGAGCGGATCCGGCGCAGCACCCGCGCGAGCGGCGCGCCGGTCAGCGCGAGCGCGTGGGAGGCGAGCATCAGGCTGCCCTCGACGATCTCGGGCACCACCTCGGTCGCCCCGGCCTCGAGCAGGCGCTCGAGGTCGGCGTCGGTCGAGGTGCGCACGACCACCGGCAGCTGGGGCGCGAGCGCGCGCACCTGGCGCAGCAGCCGGATCGCGGTGGGCGTGTCGTCGTGCGTGACGACGAGCACCGACGCGCGGTGCACGCCGGCGGCGAGCAGCGTCTCGCGCCGGGTCGCGTCGCCGAAGACGACCGACTCGCCGGCCGACGCCGCCTCGCGGACGCGGTCGGGATCGAGGTCGAGCGCGACGAAGGGCACCCGCTCGGCCTCGAGCACGTGCGCGAGGCTCTGGCCGCTGCGCCCGTAGCCGCAGATCACCACGTGCCGGTCGCGCGACAGGCTGCGCGCGGCGATCGTCTGCAGCTGCAGCGAGCGCTGCATCCACTCCTGGTTCGACACCCGCATCGCGAGCCAGTCGGCGCGCCCGATCAGCCACGGGCTGGCGAGCATCGACAGCAGCATCGCGGCGAGCATCGGCTGCAGCGTGTCCGCCGGCAGCAGCCTCGAGTCGGCGGCGAGCGCGAGCAGCACGAAGCCGAACTCGCCGGCCTGCGCGAGCCACACGCCGCTGCGGATCGCGACCGGGGCGGGCGTGCCGTCCGCGCGCACCAGCGCCGCCACCAGCCCGAACTTCAGCAGGATCGGCAGCGTCGCGTAGGCGAGCACGTGGCCCCAGGAGCCGAGCACCACGGCCGGATCGAGCTTCATGCCGATCGTCACGAAGAACAGCCCGAGCAGGATGTCGCGGAACGGCTTGATGTCCTCCTCGACCTGGTAGCGGTACTCGGTCTCGGAGATCAGCATGCCGGCGACGAACGCGCCGAGCTCCATCGACAGGCCGGCCTTCTTGGTGAGCCAGGCGAACAGCAGCGCCGCGAGCAGGATGTTCAGCGTGAACAGCTCGTGCGAGCGCTGGCGCGCGACCCGCAGGAACCAGCCCTGCATCAGCGGCGGGCCGAACCGCAGCAGCACGACCAGCAGCACCGCCGCCTTCGCGAGCGCCCAGCCGACCGCCATCCACCAGTCGCCGCGCCCGTCGCCGAGCGCCGGGATCACGATCAGCAGCGGGATCAGCGCGAGGTCCTGGAACAGCAGCACCGCGAACACCCGCCGGCCGTGGTCGGTCTCGAGCGCGTGCCGGTCGGCGAGCAGCGTGCTCACGAGCGCGGTCGACGACATCGCGAGCGCGCCGCCGAGCGCGATCGCGCCGCGCCAGTCGATGCCGCCCGGCAGCGCGATCGCGAGCCAGGCGGCCGGCAGCACCGCGACGGCGGCCACGACCGCGACGATCGTCGTGACGACCTGCGCCGAGCCGAGCCCGAACACGAAGCGGCGCATCGCCGACAGCTTGCCCAGGTTGAACTCGAGGCCCAGCGTGAACATCAGGAACACGACGCCGAGCTCGGCCAGCGTGTGCAGCGCCTCGCCCTCGGCCAGCCCGCCGGTGTGCGGGCCGAACACCACGCCCACCAGCAGGTACGCCACCAGCGGCGGCATGCCGACCTTGCGCAGCGCGAGCACCGCGACGATGCTCGCCGCGAGCAGCAGCAGCGTGAGTTCGAGGGCCGTCAGCATGGGCGGCGCGAGGATGCGGGCACGGGGCGGGAGCGGTCGGCGCACCGGCCGGCCGCGCGCGGGGTGCGCGCTATACTCGACCGATGTCCGCCCCGATTGTAGCCACGCCCGTCGACGACGACCGCCTGGTCGAGCGCGCGCGCGAGGTCCTGCGCATCGAGGCCGATGCGGTCGGCGCCCTCGTCGCGCGCATCGACGCGGGCTTCGTGGCGGCCTGCCGGCTCATCCTCGCCTGCCGCGGGCGCGTGGTGGTGAGCGGCATGGGCAAGTCCGGGCACGTCGCGCGCAAGCTCGCCGCGACGCTCGCCTCCACCGGCACGCCGGCCTTCTTCGTGCATCCGGCGGAGGCCAGCCACGGCGACCTCGGCATGGTCACGCGCGACGACGTCTTCCTCGCGCTGTCCAACTCCGGGCGCACCGACGAGCTGCTCGCGATCGTGGTGCCGGTCAAGCGCCAGGGCGCGAAGCTCGTCGCGATGACCGGCGACCCGGCCTCCCCGCTCGCGCGCGAGGCCGACGCGCACCTCGACGCCCGGGTCGACAAGGAGGCCTGCCCGCTGAACCTCGCGCCGACCGCGAGCACCACCGCCGCGCTCGCGCTCGGCGACGCGCTCGCGGTCGCGCTGCTCGACGCGCGCGGCTTCGGCGCCCACGACTTCGCCCGCTCCCACCCGGGAGGCTCGCTCGGGCGGCGGCTGCTGACCCACGTGAGCGACGTGATGCGCTCGGGCGAGGCGCTGCCCGGGGTGCCGGCGGGCTCGCCGCTGCCGGCGGCGATCCTCGACATCACCCGCAAGCGGATCGGCATGACCGCGGTCCTCGCCCCGGACGGCCGGCTCGCCGGCGTGTTCACCGACGGCGACCTGCGACGGCTGCTCGAGCGCACGACCGATCTCGGTCGGCTGCGGGTCGACGACGTGATGAGCCGCGACCCGGCGACGATCGGCCCGGGCGCGCTCGCGGTCGAGGCGGTGCGGATGATGGAGGAGCGGCGCATCAACCAGCTGCCGGTCGTCGACGAGGCCGGGCGGATGGTCGGGGCGCTGCACATCCACGACCTGCTGGCCGCCAAGGTCGTATGAGCGTCGAGCGCGCCGCCGCCGTGCGGCTGATGGCCTTCGACGTCGACGGCACGCTGACCGACGGCTCGATCCTCGTCGGCCCGGACGGCGAGTCGCACAAGCGCTTCTCGGTGCGCGACGGGCTGGGGCTGGTGCTGCTGCGCGAGGCCGGCATCCGGGTCGCGCTCGTCACCGGGCGCAGCTCGCGGATCGTCGAGCAGCGCGCCCGGGAGCTGCGCATCGACGTCGTGCTGCAGGGCGTCGCCGACAAGGCGCAGGCGATGCGCGAGCTCTGCGCGCAGGCCGGCCTCGACCCCGCGCAGGCCGGCTTCATGGGCGACGACTGGCCCGACCTGCCGGCGATGCGGCTGGCGGGCTTCGCGGCCGCGGTGCCCGACGCGGCCCCCGAGGTGCTGCGCGCGGCGCACTGGACGGCGCGCGCGCCGGCCGGCGCCGGCGCGGTGCGCGAGCTCGCCGAGCACCTGCTGCGGGTGCAGGGCCGGCTCGACGCCTCGCTCGGCCGCTTCGACGGCCGGGCCTCCTGAGGCCGCGCGACGATGCGCGGACGCCGCATCGACCGGCTCGCGGCCGGGGTGTCGCTGGTGCTGCTCGCGGCGCTCGGGCTGTTCACCTACCACCTGTCGCAGAGCCCGGGCGCGGGGCTGGAGCGCGCCGACGCGGGGCTCGCGCCCGGCGAGCCCGACTACTTCGTCGAGCGGCTCGCGCTGCTGTCGATGAACGATCGCGGCGAGCCCACCTACCGGCTCGAGGCCCGTCAGCTCAGGCACTTCCCGCAGGACGACTCGACCGAGTTCGACGCGCCGGTGATGGTGAGCCTCGACCCCGCCCGCCCCCGGATCACCGTCGTCGCCGACCGCGGCCGGCTGATCGAGGGCGGCGGGGAGGCGCACCTGTCGGGCAACGTGGTCGTGACCCGCGCGGCCACCGACCGGGGCGCGAAGATGGTCGCCGAGACCGAGTACGCGATCGTCTATCCGGATCGCGACCTGATCGTCACCGACCGGCCGGTGACCCTGGTGCAGGAGG
>DASPJX010000041.1:0-5745 GCA_035628395.1 Burkholderiaceae bacterium
CACGACGTGGAGCGGGGCAGGTCGACGGCCGCTCGAGCGCTCAGCAGCTGAGACGACGGTCGGCAGCGTCGGACACGCAGCCGTCCTCGTCGGGCCCGCCGTTCAGGACGTCGCCGCCACGGCCGTCCTTCGAGGACAGGAAGTCCCGTCCGGCGGCGAGCTCGGCGTCGTCGACCAGCCCGCGCTCGCGCAGCAGCGCGCACAGCCCCTCGAACCAGATCCGGTAGTAGCCGCTCGTCAGGTACTCGGCGGGCGGCAGCGACTCGCGCGCCGCGCGCGACTGGTCGATGTTCCAGGCGCCGGTCGCGCCCATCGCCACCGTCAGCGCGAACGCCCGCCGCTCCCAGTCCTCGTGGAACCAGGGCTCGTCGGGCTCGGGCACCACCGGGCCGAAGCCGTGCTGCCCGCCCAGGTCCTGGCCGCCGTTCACGACCGGCCCTCCTCGGCGCCGAGCTCGGCCGGCGTGCGCGGGACGCCGGTGCCGATCATCGAGTCGCGGGTCACCAGCCCGGCGAGCCGCTCCTCGCTCCAGCCCTCGGTGCCCTCGGGGCGCAGCGGCACCACCAGGTAGCGGATCTCGGCGGTCGAGTCGTGCACGCGGATCTCGGTGCCCTCGGGCACGTCGACGCCGAAGTCGGCGAGCACGCCGCGCGGGTCGGCCACCACCTTCGAGCGGTACGGCGCCGACTTGTACCAGACCGGCGGCAGCCCGAGCACCGGCCACGGGTAGCACGAGCACAGCGTGCAGACGACGAGGTGGCGCACGCCGGGCTCGTCGAACAGCGCGACCATGTGCTCGCCCTGCCGGCCGCCGTGGCCGAGCTCGGCGATCGCGGCGGTCGCGTCGCGCCGCAGCCGCTCGCGGTAGGCCGCGTCGACCCATGCCCGGGCGACGACGCGCGCACCGTTGCGCGGGCCGATCCGGTGCTCGTAGGTCTGCACGAGCTCGTCGAGCGCGGCCGGATCGACCCAGCCCTTGTCGACGAGCAGCGTCTCGAGCGCGCGCACGCGCAGGTCCATCTCGGACAGCGGCGCGCCGTGGGGATGAGTGTCCGACATCGGGCGTCTCCTGGGTCGGCCGATCTTCGCACATAGAATCCGCGGATGACCGACATCGTCCTCGCCACGCTGAACGCGCGCTGGAGCCACGCCTCGCTCGGGCTGCGCTGCCTGCTCGCGAACCTCGGCGAGCTCGCGCCGCGCGCGCGCATCGAGGAGCTGACGCTCGCCACGCCGATCGACGCGGCGCTCGAGCGGCTGCTCGCCGGCTCGCCGCGCGTGATCGGGCTCGGCATCTACATCTGGAACGTCGAGCGCAGCACCGAGCTCGTGCGCGCGCTGCGCGCCCGCGCCCCGGCGGTGAGGATCGTGCTCGGCGGCCCCGAGGTCAGCCACGAGACCGACGCGCAGGAGATCGTGCGGCTCGCCGACCACGTCGTCACCGGCCCCGGCGAGATCGCGTTCGCGCGGCTCGCGAGGCAGCTGCTCGACGGCCCGCGCCCGCTGATGAAGGTGCTGCCGGGCGGCGAGCCCGATCCGTCGGAGCTCGTGCTGCCCTACGCGCTGTACACCGACGAGGACCTCGCCCGCCGGCACCTGTACGTCGAGGCCTCGCGCGGCTGCCCGTACGCGTGCGAGTTCTGCCTGTCGTCGCTGGACAGGACGGCATGGCCGTTCGAGCTCGGACGGGTGCTCGACGCGCTCGCCGACCTCCACGCGCGCGGCGCGCGGCGCTTCCGCTTCGTCGACCGCACCTTCAACCTGAAGGCCTCGACCGGCCGCGCGATCCTGGACTTCATGCTCGCGCGGATCGAGGCCGCCCCCGGGGATCCGGTGTTCGCGCACTTCGAGCTCGTGCCCGATCACCTGCCCGAGGCGCTGCGCGAGGCGATTCCGCGCTTCCCGGCGGGGACGCTGCAGTTCGAGATCGGGATCCAGACCTGGAACCCCGAGGTGCAGCGGCGGATCGGCCGGCGCCAGAACGACGCGAAGGCCGAGGCGAACCTGCGCTGGCTGCGCGAGCGCACGCGTGCGCACCTGCACGTCGACCTGATCGCCGGCCTGCCCGGCGAGGACCTGGCGAGCTTCGGGGCCGGCTTCGACCGTCTCGTCTCGCTGCGCCCGCACGAGATCCAGGTCGGGGTGCTCAAGCGCCTGCGCGGCGCGCCGATCGCGCGGCACGCCGAGGCCTTCGGCATGCGCTTCGAGGCGCGCGCGCCGTACGCGGTGATCGAGACCGCGCACCTGGCGGCCGGCGATCTCGCGCGGATCGTCCGCTTCGCCCGCTACTGGGACCTGTTCGGCAACTCGGGGCGCTTCCCGCGGACGCTGCCGCGGCTGCTCGGCACGAAGCCCTTCGCGCGCTTCATGGCGTTCTCGGACTGGCTGTGGGCGCGCACCGGGGCGACGCACCGGATGTCGCTCGAGGCGCAGGCCGAGGCGGCGCACGCGTGGCTGCTCGGGCCGGGCGGCACCGGGGACGATGCGACCGGGACCGGGGCGGCGCTCGCCGCCGACTACGCCGACAGCGGCGCGCGGGGCCGGCCGGCGTTCATGGCGCGCGGCCTGCCGGGCGGCGTGCGCGCGGCGGCGACGCGCCAGGACCGGCATGCGGCGGCCGCGGCCGGCGCGCCCGACCCGAGCCTCGCGGCAGGCTGAGCGGACCGGCACCGCGGCACGCCGATCGACCGGCGCGGCCGGACCGGGCCGACGGTGCGCGCCGGGACGCCGCGCGGCCCGGCGTTCGCGCGCTCAGCGCCGGCCGCGGGCCGCCCAGCGTTCCTTGAAGGTCCGGCCCGCCGGCGCCGGCAGGTCGCGGTGCTCGGTCCAGCCGCCGCCGAGCGGCAGGCTGCGGATGCGCCCGCCGTCGCGGCCCATCCGGGCGAGCACCCGGGCGCCCAGCCGCGCGAGCGGCCGGTACAGCGCCGGGCGCTTCGCCGCGAACGCCCACGCGGCGAGCCCGAGCCGCTCGCCGAGCGGGCGCAGCCCGCGCTCGAGCTGCTTCTCGCGCAGCTTGCGCAGCAGGTCGGGCAGCGGGATCTTCATCGGGCAGACGACGTGGCACTCGCCGCACAGCGTCGCCGCCTGCGGCAGGTCGAGCGTCTTCTCGATGCCGACGTAGCTCGGCGTCAGCACCGATCCCATCGGGCCCGGGTATACCCAGCCGTAGGTGTGCCCGCCGATCTTCTGGTAGACCGGGCAGTGGTTCATGCACGCGCCGCAGCGGATGCAGCGCAGCATGTCCTGGAACTCGCCGCCGAGCAGGCCCGTGCGCCCGCCGTCGACGAGCACGAAGTACATGTGCTCGGGGCCGTCCTGCTCGCCGGGCGCGCGCGGCCCGGTCAGGATCGAGAAGTAGTTCGAGATCGACTGGCCGGTGGCCGAGCGCGGCAGCAGCCGGGCGACGAGCGCGAGGTCCTCGAGCGTGGGCAGCACCTTCTCGACGCCGGTCACCACCACGTGCACCTTGGGCGGCAGCACGGTGCACATGCCCTCGTTGCCCTCGTTGGTGAACACCGCGACCGAGCCGGTCTCGGCGACGAGGAAGTTGCCGCCCGAGACGCCCATGTCGGCCGACAGGAAGTGCGGCCGCAGGAACTCGCGCGCCTCGCGGGTCATCTGCGGGATGTCGGTGAGCCGCGGCCGCCCGTGGACGCGCGCGAACAGGTCCGAGACCTCGTCCTTCGACTTGTGGACCACCGGCGCGACGATGTGCGACGGCGGCTCGTTGTCGTTGATCTGCAGGATGTACTCGCCGAGATCGGTCTCGACCACCTTCACGCCCGCGGCCTCGAGGTGGCGGTTGAGCGCCATCTCCTCGGAGACCATCGACTTCGACTTCGTGACCTTCGAGACCTCGTGCCGCCGCGCGATCTCGACGACGAGCCGCGAGGCCTCCTCGGGCGTCTCGGCCCACAGCACCGTCGCGCCGCGCGCGGTCGCCTCCTGCTCGAAGCGCTCGAGCCAGGCGTCGAGGTTGGCGAGCGCGCGGTTGCGCCGCTCGACCGCCTCGTCGCGCGTGCCCTCGAAGTCGTCGAGCTCGAGGATCGCGTTCGAGCGCCCGACCGTCCAGCGCTGCGACAGCACCTTCAGGTTCTGCTGCAGCCGCACGTCGGCGAGCTTCTGCCCGGAGCGCGCCTTGAAGTGCATCGACTGGACCTGCATCAGGCGCCCCCGTCCGCGGCGTCGCCCGCCAGCACCTGCGCGACGTGCAGCACGCGCGTCGTCGCGTCGCCGGTGCGTCGCAGCCGGCCCTCGATGTTCAGCATGCAGCCGAGGTCGCCGAGCACCACGCAGGGCGCGCCGCTCGCCTTGATGCGGTCGATCTTCTCGTCGACGATCGCCGCCGAGATGTCGCCGTACTTGACCGCGAAGGTCCCGCCGAAGCCGCAGCAGGCGCGCGCGTCCTTCATCTCGACGAGCCGGATCGCCGGGTTCAGCGCGAGCAGCGCGCGCGGCTGCGCCTGCACGCCGAGCTCGCGCAGCCCGCTGCACGAGTCGTGGTAGGTGATCTCGCCCTCGAAGCGGCCCGGCAGCGACGTCAGCCCGACGACGTCGTGCAGGAAGGCGGTGAGCTCCCAGGTGCGCGCGGCGAGCGCGTCGATCCGGTTGCGCAGGTCGGGGTCGTCGGCGAAGAGCTGCGGATAGTGGGTGCGGACCATGCCGCCGCAGGAGCCCGACGGCACGACGACGTGGTCGAAGCCCTCGAACTCCGCGAGGAACTTGCGCGCGAGCTCGCGCGCGGCGCGGGTGTCGCCCGAGTTGAACCCGGGCTGGCCGCAGCAGGTCTGGCCCATCGGGACCTCGACCGTGCAGCCGGCCGACTCGAGCAGCCGGACCGCCGACTCGGCGATCTCGGGCCGCATGACGTCGACCAGGCAGGTGATGAACAGACCGACTCTCAACGCGAACGCCTCCTCGGGAGCGATGATCGCACCGTCGGGCGAGACGCCCCGCGCGCCGGTCGCGCCGGCCGACGACGACCTCGACAGCGATTTCACCGCTTGATATAACGTACCACCATCCACGATACACCGCCCCGCAGGGGACGGCCTCGCTCCCTTCCGAGATGGCCCGACGGCACGACGACGACGGCACCGGCCACGGCGGCCGCACCGCGATCCAGGTGATCGACCGACTGGTCTCGCTGCTCGACGCGCTCGCCGAGCAGCCGGAGGCGGTGAGCCTGAAGGAGCTGTCCCTGCGCACCGGGCTGCATCCGTCGACCGCGCACCGGATCCTCAACGACCTGGTCAGCGCGCGGCTGGTCGACCGCTCCGAGCCCGGCAGCTACCAGCTCGGCATCCGGCTGCTCGAGCTCGGCAACCTGGTGAAGGCGCGGCTCAACGTGCGCGACGCCGCGCTCGGCCCGATGCGCGAGCTGCACCGCACGACCCACCAGCCGGTCAACCTCTCGATCCGGCAGGGCGACGAGATCGTCTACATCGAGCGCGCGGTGTCCGAGCGCAGCGGCATGCAGGTGGTGCGCGCGGTCGGCGGTCGCGCGCCGCTGCACCTGACCTCGGTGGGCAAGCTGTTCCTGGCCGCCGACGATCCGCGCAACGTGCGCGGCTACGCGACCCGCACCGGGCTGGCCGGCCACACCCGCAACAGCATCACCGAGCCCGCCAAGCTCGAGCGCGAGCTCGCGCTGGTGCGCGCGCGCGGCTACGCCCGCGACAACGAGGAGCTCGAGCTCGGGGTGCGGTGCATCGCGGCGGGCATCCGCGACGACGCGGGCAAGCT
>DASPJX010000042.1:0-33806 GCA_035628395.1 Burkholderiaceae bacterium
TGCCGTCGTGCAGCCGGGCGAAGTGCACCTGCGCGATCGACGCGGACGCCACCGGCTCGCGCTCGAACTCGGCGAACATCGCGTCGATCGGCCGACCGAGCCCGCGCTCGATCTCGGCGATCGCGAGCGCCGACGGGAACGGGGGCACGTCGTCCTGCAGCCGCGCGAGCTCGTCGGCGACGTCGGTCGGCAGCAGGTCGCGCCGGGTGGACAGCACCTGGCCGAACTTCACGAAGATCGGGCCGAGCGCCTCGAGCGCCTGGCGCAGCCGCGCGCCGCGCGGGGCGTCGAGCCGGCGCCCGAGGCGCATCAGCCGCACGGTGCCGAGCAGCCAGCGACCGCCGAGGGTGGCGTGCGCGCCGCTCGCGGCGATCTCGTCCAGGCCGAATCGCCAGGCGACGTGCAGGATCTTGGTGAGTCGGCTGATTCGCAAGGTGGGGAGCCCGGGGCCGCGACGCGGGCACCCGGGACGGGCGGCCCGGGGGACGTGTGGCGATTGTACCGACGCGCCTCGACCGGCCATCGGGCGCCGCGGCGCCGCCGGGCGGCACCGCACTAGGATCGCCCCGTGCCCCGATCCGGGCGCACCGATCCATTCCACGCATCCACCGGACCCCGCTCCCATGTCCCCTCGCACCCTCGCGCGCGGCCTCGCCGCCCTCGGCGCGACCGCCGCCGTCCTCGCCTGCGCGCCCGCCCTCGCCCAGACCTCCGTCTACGGCGGCATCGGCCTCACCGGCGTGACCCTCGGCCTCGGCCACTCGTACGGCGACGCGTTCGGCGCGCGCGCCGAAGTGTCGGCCTGGCCGTCGATCTCGCGCGACTTCAGCGAGGACAACGTCGACTACCGCGGCGACCTGAAGATGCGGCGCGCGACCGCGCTCGCCGACTGGCGTCCGTTCCGCGGCACGTTCCGCCTCACCGCGGGCCTGTCGGCGGTGAGCGCCCGGGGCGACTTCACCGGCAGCCCCGCGAACGGCACGACCTTCGAGATCGGCGGCGCGAACGTCGCGGTCGGACCGGCCGACCGCTTCGACGCCCGGATCGAGCTGCCGAGCGTGATGCCCTACCTGGGTCTCGGCTGGGGCCACAGCCCGGCGCGCGGCTGGGGCTTCCACTCGGACGTCGGCGTGCTGATCGGCGAGCCGAAGGTCAGCGGCACGCTGTCGGCGAGCCTTCGCGCGAAGATCGCCGCGGCGGGGTTCGATCCGGACGTCGAGCTCGAGCGCGAGCTGCGGTCGGTGCGCGACGGCGTGGCGAAGATCGACGCGATCCCGTACGTCTCGGTGGGCGTGTCCTACCGCTGGTGAGCGCGCGCGGGGCGCGCTCCGACCGCGGACCGCGGTGGGGGCGCGCAACCGCGGCCGCGGCCGCGCTCCGATGATCGCGGATCCGTCGCCCGTCCGGGGCCGGATCCACGATGCAGCGCAGCCTCTTCGACGACGACCCCCCCGGCGATCCGCCCGCCGGCGACCGCCCCGGCACCCGTGCCCGGGCGCCCCGCGGCGCCCGACGCGACCCCGCCGCCGGCGGCCCCGCGCGCACGCCCGCCGGGCGCGACGCGCCGCCCGACGATCTCGACCTGTTCTCCCGGCCCGACCCGGTCGCGGCCGGCGGCGGCAGGTCGCGCGACGCCGGAAGCCGTGCGGACGCCGGAACGCCGCGCGCGGCGCGCGAGCCGTCGCGGGCACCCGCCGAGGCCGGCGGACGCGCCGGCGCCGGGCGCACGGAGGCACCGGCGGCGCGAGCCCCGTCGCGCACCGGCACGCCCCGCACCGGCACGCCCGGCACCGGACCGGCCGCACCCGGCGGCCGGGGCCGCGCGGGCGCGAAGACGCGCGGACCGGACGCGGACGCCGGCTCGCGGGACGAGGGTGCGGACGCGCGCGAGGCGGATGCGCGCGATCCGGCAGTTCACGAGACCGCCGCTCGCGAGACCGCCGCTCCCGATCCGGCCGTACCCGAGCGCGACGCCGGGGCGGACGCGCCCGGCACCTTCCTCTTCGACACCCCGACGCCCGACGCCCCGGCGCCCGCGAAGGCGCGCCGCCCGGCCGCCCGTCGCGTCGTCGAGGGCGCGCTCGCCCGCGTGGCGCTGCACCGGGCCGACGCGCCCGCGCGGCTGCCGGCGCGCAGCGAGATCGACGGCTGCCGGCGCTGCGAGCTCTGGCGCGACGCGACGCAGGGCGTGCCCGGCGAGGGCCCGTCGCGCGCGCCGCTGATGCTGGTGGGCGAGCAGCCGGGCGACTCCGAGGACCGGCAGGGCCGCCCCTTCGTCGGTCCCGCGGGCCGGCTGCTCGACGAGCTGCTCGCCGAGTCCGGCATCGCGCGCGCGAAGGTGTTCACCACCAACGCGGTCAAGCACTTCAAGTGGGAGCCGCGCGGCTCGCGCCGGATCCACAAGACGCCCGCCCAGCGCGAGGTCGAGGCCTGCGGCGCGTGGCTCGAGCGCGAGCTCGCGGCGGCGGCGCCGCGCGCGGTCGTCGCGCTCGGGGCGACCGCTGCGCGCGCGCTGCTCGGTCCCGACACGACCATCGAGTCGGCGCGGCGCGAGGGACCGGTCCGGATCGGCGACACCTGGGTGGTCGTCACCTTCCACCCGTCGGCGCTGCTGCGGGTGCCCGACCCCGCGGTGCGCGCGCGGATGACCGACGCGGTGCGCGCGGACCTGGCGAAGGCCGCGGCGCTGGCCGACGACGGCGCGGCCGGCCGCCGAGCACCCTCCTAGAAAGGCGCGTCGCTCAGCGCGGCGTGCCCGCGGCGAGCGCCGGCGAGCGCGCCGGGTCGGTCCCCGGGCCGATGCCCAGCGCCGTCCGCGCGGCGCCGAGCACCTCGTCCATGCTCGGGAACTCGGGCGTGCGGGCGAGCACCGTCACCGTCGGCCCCCAGGGGCGCCACAGGTCCACCGGCGTCGGGCCGACCACGCTGATCAGCCGCGCGCCGACCGCCGCGGCGACGTGCCCCGGGCCGGTGTCGCCGGCGACGACCAGCCGGGCCATCGACATCAGCGCCGCGTAGGCGTCGAGCGGCAGGTCCTCGACGATCGTCGCGCCCGGATAGCGCTCGTGCGCCTCCGCGGTCTCGCCGGGGCCGGGGCAGAGCACGACGACGACGCCGTCGGCGCGCAGCCGCCGCACCAGCTCGGGGAACCCGGGCCACTTCTTCGGCGGATCGATCGACGAGGCGCCGACGAACGGGGCGACGCAGACGAAGCCCCGGCCGTCGTCGAACGCGGCCGCCTCGCGGCGCGCGCGCTCGATCGCGTCCGCGGGCAGCGCGAGCCCGAGCGCCGCCGGCACCGCGTAGGGCCGCCGCGCGAAGTCGGCGGCGATCGACAGGAAGCGGGGCATCGAGTGCCGCTCGGGCCCCGCGGTCAGCCGTCGGCTCAGCAGGAACGAGCGACCGTCGGTGGGCAGCCCGGCGACCGCGAAGCCGCCGAGCCGCAGCTCCAGCGCGCTCGAGAACGAATGGGGCAGCGCGAGCGCGGCCGGCCGGCCGCGGCCGGCGCGCGCGAGGCCGGCGCGCAGCGCCCGCAGCTGCGCGATCCGCGCCGGCACCTTGCCCGCGCGGATCACGACGCGCCAGCCCGGGTGCCCGGTCGTCAGCGAGCGCAGGAATCCCTTGCCGTAGAGGTGCAGGTCGTAGCCCGCCTCGGTCAGCAGCTCGAACGCCGGCAGGCACAGCACGACGTCGCCGACGTAGTTCGGGACGCGCACCACGAGCGGTTCGCGCGGCGGCGCGGGCGGAGTCGGCATGGGGACGGGATGCGGTGGGGTGGGGCCGGCGGTGCCGGCGCCCGAACATAGCAGCCCCGGGCGCGGCGCGACAAGGTCGCCCCCGTGCCTCAGAAGACCTTGCCGGGGTTCAGGATCCCGTTCGGATCGAGCGCCGCCTTCAGCCGGCGCATCAGCGCGATCTCGGCCTCGCCGCGCGAGTGTCCGAGGTACGCCTTCTTCAGCAGCCCGATGCCGTGCTCGGCCGAGATCGAGCCGCGCCAGTCGGCGACCGCGCCGTAGACGATCGCGTCGGCCTCGTCCTTCGACAACGCGCCCTCGCGCACCTGCACGCCCAGATGCAGGTTGCCGTCGGCGACGTGGCCGAAGAACACCAGCCCGACGCCGGGCCGGCCCGCGCGCAGCCGGGACGACACCTCGGGCACGTACGCGCCGATCGTCGCCACCGGCAGGCTCACGTCGTAGTCGACGTGCGGGCCGAACCAGCGCCGGAGCTCGGCCGACTGGTCGCGCACCCGCCACAGCGCGCGGCGCTCGCGCTCGGACTGCGCGACGACCGCGTCCGACGCGACGCCGTCCTCGATCGCGGCGCCGATCGCCGCCTCGAACTGCGCGGCGTCGTGCGCGGGGTCGGTGCCCATCGTCTCGACGAGCACGTGCAGCGCGTCGCCCCGCGCGGGCAGCGGCGCGCCGCCCAGGCGCTCGGCGGCGAACGCGTAGAAGTCGGGCCACATCGCCTCGAAGGCCGAGAGCGTCGGGCCGAAGCGCTCGCGCGCGAGCCGCAGCAGCCGCAGCGCGGCGCCGTAGTCGGGCACCGCGACGAGCGCGGTGCAGGTGCTGCGCGGCATCGGATGCAGCCGCAGCACGAGGCGCGTGACGACCCCGAGCGTGCCCTCGCTGCCGATGAACAGCTGCTTCAGGTCGTAGCCGGCGTTGTTCTTCAGCATGGCGTTCATCGCGTCGATCACGGTGCCGTCGGGCAGCACCGCCTCGAGGCCGAGGATCAGCTCGCGCATCATCCCGAAGCGCAGCACCCGGTTGCCGCCGGCGTTGGTCGACGCGTTGCCGCCCACGCGGCACGAGCCGCGCGCGCCGATGTCGAGCGCGAACAGCGCGCCGGCGGCTTCGGCCGCCTCCTGCACCGACTGCAGCGTCGCGCCGGCCTGCACGGTCGCGGTCATGCCGTCCGGGTCGATCGACTCGATCGCCGACATCCGCTCGAGCGACAGCGCGACCCAGCCGTGATCGGGCGTCGCGCCGCCGGTGAGGCCGGTGAGGCCGGCCTGCGGCACGACCGGCACGCGGTGCGCGTCGCAGATCCGCAGCACCTGCGCCACCTCGGCGGTGGTGCGCGGGCGTGCGAGCGCGAGCGGCACCGCGCCGGCGGGCGCGGCGATGTTCCAGTCGCGCAGGTGGCGCTCGTCGATCGGCGCGGCCTGCAGCACGGCCGGCTCGAGCGCCGCGGCGAGCGCGGCGAGCGCGGCGTCGTGACGGGACGGGGCGGGGGTCATGGGCGTCTCCGGACGGGGGTGCGGCGCGCGGGCGACGCCGTCTCGCGGGCGGGGCGGTGCCGGGCGGCGCCGGTCAGGAGCGGACCGGGTCGGCGCGCCGCAGCACCGGGATCGCGTCGGCGCCGATCGTCGTGCCGGCGACGGCCGGCGGGGCCTCGAGCACCGGGTCGACGTCGAAGGCGATGTCGCCGTCGGGCACCGGCTCGCCGGTCGGCGCGAGGCCCGCGAAGTCGAACAGCCGCCGGTCGAGCAGGTGCGAGGGCGCGACGCGCGACAGCGCCGCGAACACGTTCTCGACGCGGCCCGGGAAGCGTCGCTCCCAGTCGCGCAGCATCGCCTTGGCCTCGCGCCGCTTCAGGTTCTCCTGCGAGCCGCACAGGTTGCACGGGATGATCGGAAAGGCCTTCCACTCGGCGTACGCCGCGAGGTCCTCCTCCTTCACGTACGCGAGCGGGCGGATCACCACGTGGCGGCCGTCGTCGGACACGAGCTTCGGCGGCATCGACTTCAGCCGGCCGCCGAAGAAGAGGTTCAGGAAGAAGGTCTCGAGGATGTCGTCGCGGTGATGGCCGAGCGCGATCTTCGTCGCGCCGAGCTCGTCGGCGACGCGGTACAGGATGCCGCGCCGCAGCCGCGAGCACAGCGAGCACATCGTGCGGCCCTCGGGGATCACGCGCTTCACGATCGAGTACGTGTCCTGGTCCTCGATGCGGAACGGCACGTCGAGCGAGCGCAGGTACTCGGGCAGCACGTGCGCCGGGAAGCCCGGCTGCTTCTGGTCGAGGTTGACCGCGATCAGCTCGAACGGCACCGGCGAGCGCGCGCGCAGCGTGGTCAGCACGTCGAGCAGGCCGTAGCTGTCCTTGCCGCCCGACAGGCAGACCATCACCCGGTCGCCGGCCTCGATCATGCCGAAGTCGCCGATCGCCTCGCCGACCTGGCGGCACAGCCGCTTGTGGAGCTTGTTGCGCTCGTGCGCGAGCCGCCGCTCGTCGCGGCCCGGGCCGGGGGCGGGGGCGGTGGCGCTCATGCGGCCTTCCTCCTGAACATCTCGACGCCGACCGCGCGGACGTCGTCGAAGGCGGTGAACTTGCGGATGCGCACGCGGACCGCGTGCACGTCGCCCATCGAGAGCAGCCGCCCGATCACGCGGTCGGCGAGCGTCTCGAGCAGGTGGATGTGGCCGTCGCGGACGACCTCGATCATCGCGGCGCGGATCGTCTGGTAGTCGAACACCTCGTCGAGCCGGTCGCGCGACGGATGGAAGCGGGCGTCGGAGATCTGGATCTCCGCGTCGAGCTCGAGCGGCTGGACGCGGTTCTTCTCGTGCGCGAACACGCCGATCTCGGCGTCGATGCGCAGGCCCTCGATGAAGATCGTCTGGGTGTCCATCGGGTCGGCGCGCTCAGCGCACGAAGCTGACGTCGCGCGGCAGGGGCCGCAGGTGCTGGCCGCCGTCGCACAGGATCGTCGAGCCGGTGATCGAGCGGTTCGCGACCGCGAACGCGACCGAGGCGGCGACGTCGGCCGCGGTGCTCGAGCGTCCGAGCGGCGAGTGCGCGCGGTGCGCGTGCTCGAAGCTCGCCTCGTCCTGCAGGTAGCTGGGCAGCGTGAGGCCCGGGGCGACGCCGACCACCCGCACGCGCGGCGCGAGCGCCTGCGCGAGCATCGTCGTCGCCGCCGCGAGGCCGGCCTTCGACAGGCTGTACGACAGGAAGTCGGGGTTCGGCGCCCAGAGCTTCTGGTCGAGCAGGTTCACCACCACCCCCTCGGCGCCCTCGGGCAGCCGCCGGTGGAGCTCGCGCGCGAGCAGCACCGGCGCGGCGAGGTTGGGCAGCAGGTGCGCCCCGAAGGACGCGAAGCCGAAGTCGGCCGCCTCGTCGAACTCGAAGCGCGACGCGTTGTTGACCACGCAGCGCACCGACCCGAGCGCGGCCTCGAGGGCGGGCAGCAGCGCGAGCACCTCGGCCTCGACCTCGAGCCGGGCCTGCAGCGCCGTCGCGCGCCGGCCGAGCGCCTCGATCGCCGCGACGGTGGCGAGCGCGTCGTCGCGCGAGCCGCCGTAGTGGACGCCGACGTCCCAGCCGGCGCGCGCGAGCGCGAGCGCGATCTCGCGGCCGAGCCGGCGCGCCGCGCCGGTCACGAGCGCGACGCCTTCGGGGGAGGTGGGGGCGGTCGCCATGGAGGCGCAAGTGTACCCGCGCGGCCCGGCGCGCCCGCCGCGGCCCGCGGAACCGCCGCGCCCGGACCGCCCCGGGCGGCGTGCGAGAATCGGCGCCATGGCGATGCCCGATCCCGATCCCGAGGCGCTCGCGCGCAGCGCCGCGCTCGCCGCGCGCATCGCCCGGGATGCCGCGGCCGCCGGCGGCTGGATCGGCTTCGACGCGTTCATGCGTCGCGCGCTCTACGAGCCCGGCCTCGGCTACTACGCCGGGCCGTCCCGCCCGTTCGGCCCCGGAGGCGACTTCACGACCGCGCCCGAGCTGTCGCCGCTGTTCGCGCGCTGCGTGGCGCGGCAGCTGTCGCACTGGTTCGCGAGCGTCGAGCCCGTCGTGGTCGAGTTCGGCGCCGGCACCGGCCGGCTCGCGGCGGGGCTGCTCGCCGCGCTCGACGAGCTCGGCACGCCGGCGCGCCGCTACGCGATCGTCGAGCTGTCGGGCACGCTGCGCGAGCGCCAGCGCGAGACCATCGCGCGCCTCGCCCCGGACGCGCTCGCGCGCGTCGAGTGGCTCGACGCGCTGCCCGACGCGATCCGCGGCGTCGTCGTCGCGAACGAGGTGCTCGACGCGATGCCGGTGAAGGTGTTCGAGCACGAGGACGGCCGCCTCGACGAGATCGGCGTGACGCCGGACGGCGAAGGCGGGTTCCGCTGGGCCGCCCGCCCGGCCGGCGACGCGCTGCGCGGGGCGCTCGCCGAGGCGCTGCGCGGCGCGGCGCCCGACGTGCCGGATCCGTTCGCGGCCCTGGGCCCGGGGCGCTACCGCTCGGAGATCGGGCTCGAGGCGGGCGCCTGGGTCGCGACCGTCGGGCGCGCGATCGAGCGCGGCGCGATGCTGCTCGTCGACTACGGCTTCCCGGCGCGCGAGTACTACCACCCGCAGCGTCGCGACGGCACGCTGGTCGCGCACCGGCGCCATCGCGTGCACGTCGACCTGCTGCGCTGGCCCGGGCTGCAGGACCTGAGCGCGCACGTCGACTTCAGCGCGGTCGCCCGCGCGGCGGCCGCGGCCGGCCTCGCGCCGCTCGGCTACGTGTCGCAGGCGCGCTTCCTGATCGGCACCGGCCTGCTCGACGAGCTCGGCGGGCTGGCGCGCGGCCCGACGACGCCCGAGACCGCGCGCGCGCTCGGCGCCGCGCAGACGCTGCTGTCGGAGGCCGAGATGGGCGAGCTCTTCAAGGTGGCGGCCTTCGGGCGCGGCGTGCCCGACGACGCGCCCGCCTTCGCGCGCGGCGACCGGAGCGGCTCGCTGTGAGGTGGCTGATCGCGACCGCGCTCGCGCTGTTCCTGCTGCAGGGGCTGATGCCGTGGCTGCGCCGCTTCGGCATCGGGCGCCTGCCCGGCGACCTCGAGTTCCGGATGTTCGGCCGCGACTGGTCGATCCCGCTGACCTCGACCGTGCTGCTCTCGCTGCTCGCCGCGCTCGTCGCGCGGCTGCTGTAGCCGACCCGATCCACGAGGAGGAGACCCGGATGAACCACTACACGCACGCGCAGCTGCCCGGCCTGGTCGGACGCGACATCGCGCTGGCCGACTGGCTCGAGGTCGACCAGCGCCGCATCGACCTGTTCGCCGAGGCGACCGACGACGACCAGTGGATCCACATCGACGTCGAGCGCGCGAAGACCGGCCCGTTCGGCACGACGGTCGCGCACGGCTACCTGACGCTGTCGCTGATCGCCGGCTTCTCGCAGCGCACCTGGCGGATCGACGACGAGACGATGTCGATCAACTACGGGCTGAACAAGGTCCGGTTCCCGGCGCCGGTGCGCGCCGGCAGCCGCGTGCGCGCGCGCTTCACGCTGCAGTCGTGCCGGCCGGTCGAGGGCGGGCCCACCGGCCGCGGCGGACTGGAGCTCGTCACCGTCGTGACGATCGAGCTCGAGGGCTCGGCCAAGCCGGCCTGCGTCGCCGAGGCGATCCGGGTCAGCTACCTGTAGCGCCGTCCAGCGCCTCGCGCGCGGCCCGCGCGCGCGCCGCGTGCACCGCGGCGCGGATGCGCTCGGGCAGCGGCGCGTCGCCCGGCTCGCGCCCGACCGCCGCGGCGATCGCCCCGGCGTCGACCGCGCGCGCCGCGCGCAGCGCCGCGTCGAGCGGAGCGGTGTCGGCGAGCGGCGCGCCGTCGGTCGGCACGCCGGCGGCGATCGCGTCGCAGGCGGCGCGCAGCCCGTCGATCCGGGCGGGCTTGCGGATCGCGTCGCAGCGCTCGAGCAGCGCGAGCGCGGCGTCGGCGTCGCGCGCGGCCGGCCCCGCGGCGCGGTGCTCGCGGGCGACCAGCACCGCGAGCTCGCGCGCGTCGTTCGGCGCCTTCAGCGCGTGGCACTCGGCCTCGGCGCCGTCCGGGCCCGCGCGGTGCATCAGCACCGCGAGCCGCACCGGCAGCGCGGCCCGCGCGGCGGCCGCGGACTCGAGCGCGCGCAGCAGCGCGCCGTCGACCGAGGGCGCGACGCGCGGCAGCAGCCGCGCGAGCGCGCCGCAGCCGCGCAGCACGTCGATCATCCGCGACGGCGCGCGCTCGGCGAGCCCGCGCGCGAGCTCCTGCCAGACGCGTTCGGGCACCAGCGCGTCGACCTCGCCCGCCTCGACCATCGCGCGCATCAGCGCCGCGGTCTCGGGCGCGACCGAGAAGCGCTCGAAGCGGGCCGCGAAGCGGGCGAGCCGCAGGATGCGCACCGGGTCCTCGGCGAACGCCTCGCTCACGTGGCGCAGCACCCCGTCGCGCAGGTCGCGCTCGCCGCCCGCGGGGTCGACCAGCGTGCCGTCGGCGGCGCGCGCCATCGCGTTGATCGTCAGGTCGCGCCGGCGCAGGTCCTCCTCGAGCGTGACGTCGGGCGCGCAGTGGACGACGAAGCCGCGATAGCCGCGCCCGCTCTTCCTCTCGGTGCGCGCGAGCGCGTACTCCTCCTGGGTGTCGGGATGCAGGAACACCGGGAAGTCGCGGCCCACCGGCCGGAAGCCGAGCTCGACCATCCGCTCGGGCGTGCCGCCGACGACGACCCAGTCGCGATCGACCACCGGCAGCCCGAGCAGCGCGTCGCGCACCGCACCGCCGACCTCGTAGACCTCGAGGCCGGCGCCGGGCGGGATCCGGTCGGGGGCGGTCACGGCCTCGGGCGCGCCGCGCCGGTCAGCGGCGCGCGCGGCTGCGCCGCTCGTCGTGGCGCTCGGCCGCGGCGCGCCCGTAGAGCACCGGGCCCATCGCGGCGAGCGAGGCGGGCGTCACGCGCAGCACCGGATCGATCGGGCCGTCGGCCACGTTGTCGATCGACATCGAGTCGAGGTTGTCGCGCGTCATCAGCGGCTCGCCCGGGGCGAGCTCCATCAGCCTCGCGACCAGCCGCCCGGGGCCGGCCGGCAGGCCGATCACCGGACGGCGCCGGCCGCTCCACTCGCCGGCGAGCCCGACGAGCTCGCGCAGCGTGAACACCTCGGGGCCGGCCAGCGCGAACGCGCGCCGATGGGTCGCGGGCTCGTCGAGCGCGTTCGCGATCGCCTGCGCGACGTCGCCGACCCACACCGGCTGGAAGCGCGCGTCGGCGCGCGCGACCGCGAGCACCGGCAGCGTCCGGTGGAGACGGGCGAACAGGTTCAGGAACGCGTCGCCGGCGCCGAACACCACCGACGGCCGCAGGATCGTCCAGTCGAGATCCGCGGCGCGGCGCACCGACTCCTCGCCCGCGGCCTTCGAGCGCAGGTAGCGCGAGGGCAGCGCGTACCAGCCGCCGTCGGTCACGCCGAGCGCGCTCACGTGCACCAGCCGGCGCACGCCGTGCGCGCGGCAGGCCTCGACGAGCGCGGCGGGCAGCGCGACGTGCGCGCGGTCGAAGTCGGGTCCCCATTCGTCGCCGCGCCCCGGGCGCCCGTGCAGCACGCCGACCAGGTTGATCACCGCGTCGCAGCCGGCGACCAGCGCCGCGAGCGCGCCGGGCTCGCCGACGCGCGCCTCGACGACCTCGACCGTGGGCAGCGGCAGCAGGTGCCGCGCGCGCTCGCGCCGGCGCGTGGGCACGATCGCGCGGCGGCCGTCGGCGGCGAGCCGCGACACCACCTGCGAGCCGATGAAGCCCGAGCCGCCGACGACGAGGATCCGCGAATGACGCATGGAGGGGAGCGCCGCGCGCGGCGGCCTGGATTGGGGGAGGCGCGCGGCCCGGTCCGCCGGTCCGCGCAGCGGCATCGTAGCGCGAACCGCGTGCGGCGACGGCCCGAGGCCCCGTGTGCCGCGGGGCGGGCGCCGGGCGAGGGCGCCGGGCGAGGGCGCCGCGCGGGTCAGTCGCCGCCCGGGCTCGGGGTCGGCGCGACGGCCGGCCCCGGCTGGATCTCGCCGAGCAGCGCCTTCAGCGACTGCGGCTGGCCGGTGGTGATCGCGGCGTACCAGGCCGCGTTCGACAGCACGTGCTTGACGTAGCCGCGCGTCTCGTTGAACGGGATGATCTCGGCGAACGCCGCGCCCTCGAGCGGCTGCGGCAGCGTGCCGCGCCACGAGCGCGGCCGCCCCGGTCCGGCGTTGTAGCCGGCGGACGCGAGCACCATCGAGCGGTCGAGGCCGTCGTGGACCGTGCGCAGGTAGAAGCTGCCGAACTGCAGGTTCGTCTCGAGCTCGTTGATGCGATGCGCCTCGAAGTCGCCCGCGCCCATCTTCTTCGCGATCCAGCGCGCGGTCGCCGGCATGATCTGCATCAGGCCCGAGGCGCCGACCGGCGAGCGCGCGTCGGCGACGAAGCGCGACTCCTGCCGGATCAGGCCGTAGACCCACGCCGGGTCGACGCCCTGCTGGCGCGCGATCGGCACCAGCCGCTCGGCGAACGGCATCGGGAACCGCAGCGTGAAGTCGTGCTCGTCGCGGGTGCGGTCGGCGGCGTTGACCGCGCGGTCGAGCATCCCGCGCTGGCGGCCGTGCTCGGCCGCCGCGATCAGCTGGCGGTCGGTCAGGCCGCGCATCGAGAAGTTCCACTCGCGGTTGCCCTCCTGGCGCAGCCCGAGCTCGTACCACTTGAACGCGCGGACGAGCCCCGGCATCGCGCGCACCTCGGCGAGCTCGGCCGGGGTGGGCGGCGTCGCGCGCGGCGGCGCGATCACCGGCAGCCCGAGCTCCTCGCCGGCGAGCTGCGAGTAGAAGTCGGCGCGGCCGGCGATCGAGGTGAACAGCACGCGCGCCTGGTGCTGGGCCTCGGGCCGGTCGGACTGCGCCATCACCGCGCGACCCAGCCAGTACGTCCACGTCGGATCGGCGCGGCCGGCCTCGCTCATGCGCTCGATCGCGCCGCGCACGACCGCCCAGTCGCGTCCGCGCAGCCCCGCGCGCGCGATCCAGCCGAGCGAGTCGTCGCTCGCGCGCGCGCCGCGCGCCTCGCGCGCCCACGCGAGCGACTCGGGCGCGAGCCGGCGCATGCCGTTCGCGGCGATCTGCCCCCAGACGAACGCGCGCTCGCTCGAGCGCAGCCTCGCGCCGGCGGTGGCCATGCGCTGCGCGGCCTCGGCGGGGTCGGTGCGCGCGAGCGTCGCGAGCGCCACGAGCGCGAGGTCGCGCGACGGGCCGGCCTCGAGCGCCTGCACCGGCCGCGCGAGCGCGGCGTCGACCTGGCGCGCGTCGAGCCCGGGCGCGGCGAGCGCCACCGCGCGGCGCACCGCCGCGGGCGAGCCGGAGTCGAGCGCCGCCTCGAGCCGGTGCGCGAGCTCCGGCGCGCCGGCCTGGCCCGCGGCGACCAGCGCCGACAGCAGCTGCATGCAGGCCTCGGGCAGGTCGCGCGGCTGCATCAGCGGCTCGCGCGCGTCGGCGACGACGGTCTCGCCGCGGGCGAGCCGCGCCTGCAGCGCGTGGCAGCGCAGCGCGAGGTCGTCGCGCGGCGGCGGCGAGCCGCCGAGCACCTCGTCGAACGCATCCCAGGCCTGGCGACGGCCGAGCGACGCGAGCCAGTCGCGCCGCGCGAGGTCGCCCGCGAGCGTGCCCGCGTGGCGCTCGACGAACGCGCGCGCCTCGGCGTCGGCCGGGGTCGGCGCGTCGCCGCGCGCCTCGGCGAGCTGCGCGCGCAGCCGCCAGTGGTCGACGTGCATCCGCAGCGGATGGTCGGCGCCGACGCGCGCCGCCGCCTGCTCGAACCTCGCGACGTCGCCGCGGGCGATCGCGGCGCGCGCGGCGAGCAGCGACTCGTCGGGCCCGGGCGCCTCGGGCTCGCGCACGGGCGCGGCCTCGCGCGCCGGCGCGGGCTTGGCACAGGACTTCCCGCAGTTCCGGGAGGCGGGGGACTGGGCCGACGCGGGCAGGGCGCCGAGGAGGAACGCGCCTAGAATCGACGCGCAGGCCACGCGAGCGGCGCGCGGGATCGGCTTCATGCTGCTGACCGGACGAGAGGACCTCGGAGGAGGCCGGGATGGATCGGAACGACGAATCGAGAATATCACGCGACCCCTCGGCGGATCCGCCTCGGGAGTCCCTCAGGCGCGCGCTGATCGAGGCGCGCCGACGATCGACGCCGCAGGAGCGACGCGCGGCGAGCGAGGACCTCGCCGCGCGGCTCGAGGCGTGGCTCGGCGACGTCGCCGGCGAGTCGATCGCCGCGTACTGGCCGATCCGCGGCGAGCCCGATCTCGGGGCGCTGTTCGGGCGCTGGGCCGGCGCCGGCGCGCGGCTCGCGCTGCCGGTCGTCGACGCGCCGCGCACGCCCCTGCGCTTCGTCGCCTGGCACCCGGGCGAGCCCACGGTGCCCGGGCCGCACGGCATCCCCCGGCCGCCGCGCGAGGACGCGGTGCGTCCGTCGGTGCTCGTCGTGCCCTGCGTGGGGTTCGACGCGCGCGGCTACCGCCTCGGATACGGGGGCGGCTTCTACGACCGCACGCTCGCCGCGCTCGCGGCCGACGGCGGCGCGGCGCCGCGCGCGATCGGCGTGGCCTGGGACGACGCGCTGCTCGAGACCTTCGATCCGCTGCCCACCGACGTGCCGCTCGAGGCGGTCGTCACGCCGACGCGGGTGCTGCGGCCCGGAGATCCCGGGCCGCGTTGAAGTCGGCGATCCAGTCGGCCGCCTCGTCGGCCGGCATCGCCTTCGCGAAGTGCCAGCCCTGCACGAGGTCGCAGCCGAGCGCGCCGAGCACCTCCACCGAGGCCGCGTCCTCGACGCCCTCGGCCACCGCGCGCAGCCCGAACGCGTGCGCGATGTCGACCATCGCCTGCACCACCCGGCGGTCGGTCGCGTCGTGCGCGAGCGCGAGCACGAAGCCGCGGTCGATCTTCAGCTCGTCGACGGGGAACCGGCGCAGCGACGCGAACGACGAGTAGCCGGTGCCGAAGTCGTCGATCGCGAGCCCGCATCCGAGCTCGCGCAGCCGCTCCATCAGCGCGATCGCCTCGCGCGGGCGGCGCGCGACCGAGCCCTCGGTCAGCTCGAACGTGAGCCGCTCGGGCGAGGCGCCCCAGAGCGCGCAGGCCTGCTCGACGAGCTCCGGCAGGCCGGCCTCGTCGAGCACCCGCGGCGACAGGTTGAGGCCGATCCGCGCGTCGATCCCGCGCGCGCTCCAGCGCTCGGCGGCGCGCAGCGCCTGGTGCAGCCCGACCCGCGTGAGCTCGCCGATCAGCCCGCATTCCTCGGCGATCGCGGCGACCTCGCCCGGCGGGATCGGCGGGCCGCCGTCGCCGACCTCCCAGCGCAGCAGCCCCTCGACCGCGTCGCAGCGCCGGTCGGCGAGCCGCACCTGCGGCTGGAACCAGAGCTCGACCGCGTTCGTCTCGATCGCGCGGCGCACGCGCCCGGTCGCGTGGCGTCGCACGATCGCCGGCGCCGCGTGCGTCGCGGGCACGATCTCGATCGGCTCGTCGTGCCGGCGCGCGGTGGCGAGCGCGCGCGCGGCGAGCTCGGCGAACGCGTCGGAGGGGGTGCCCGGGCCGTCGAGCCAGACGCCGCCCGCGCGGGCGCGCACGCCGACCGGTCGCGGCGTGCCGTCGTCGAGCCGGCCGTCGTAGCGGCCCGAGACCGCGTCGACCAGCGCGCCGGCGGCCAGGCGCACGATCGCCTCGGACCCGGCGTCGGCGAGGATCACCCAGATCTCGTCGACCGCGACCACCGCGTAGCGGTCGGCCGGGCGCAGGGTCGCCTCGATGCGGTCGAGCACGTCGACGAGCACGCGGACGGCGTCGTCGCGGTTCGCGAGCGCGCGCGCCCGGTCGCTGCGCGACAGGCCGATCGCGAGCATCGCGGGTCGGCCGCCGCCGACGAGCAGCGCGCGGCCGTGGCCCTCGAGGGCGTCGATGCGCAGGCGCCGGGGGTGACGCGCGGGCGCGCCCTCAGGCGGCGAGGCCATGGACGCGATCGACGTCGCCCAGGTAGTAGTCGCGCATCCGCAGCCCGTAGGCGCCGGCGGCCAGCCCGCGGACGATCCGCACGCGGCCGCTCTCGCGCCGGCCCTGCTGCAGCAGGTCGCGCTCGATCGGGGTGGCGAGCGGCGACTTGTCGGGCCAGGTCAGCACCAGCACGCGCGGCTCGAGCCGTCGCACGCGGTTGTGCGCGACGACGACCGCGACCTCGCCGGTCGACAGCTCGACGAGGCTGCCGGTGGGGAACACGCCCACCGCCTGCACGAACTGCTCGACCAGCGGCTCGTGGAACGAGGTGCCGGCCCACTCGTACAAGTTCATCAGCGCGTCCTGCGGCGCGATCGGATTGGCGTACGCGCGCGGCGTGATCAGCGCGGCGAAGCTGTCGGCGATGCCCGCCATCCGGCCCCAGAGGCTGATCTCGTTGCCCTTCAGGGCCCGCGGGTAGCCGGTGCCGTCGAGGCGCTCGTGGTGCTGCGCGATGCCGAGCTCGACCTCGGCGGGCAGCGAGCCGCAGGCGCGCAGCGCGTCGAGCCCGAGGCGCACGTGCTCCTTGACGAGCCCGAACTCCGAGGGCGCGAGCATGCCCGGCTTGTCGAGCAGCGCGCGCGGCAGCCGGATCTTGCCGACGTCGGCGAGCATGCCGGTCAGGCCCAGCCATCCGAGCTCGCGCTTGGGCAGCCCGAGGTGGCGGCCGAGCGCGATCAGATACAGCGCGACCTTGACGCCGTGGTTGTAGGTGCCGATGTCCTCGTCGCGCAGCCGGCCGACCCACAGCAGCGCGTCCGGGTTCGCCAGCATGCTGTCGACCATGTCGTCGACCGCGCCGGCGACCTCGGCGACCTGCGGGACGCGACCGACCTTGACGTCGGCGACGACCGCCTTCAGCACCTCCTCGCCGCGCGCGAAGCTGCGGCGCGCGCGCGGCAGCTCCTCGGTCATCGCGTGCGTCTCGCGGTGATCGACGAGCTCGACGTCGGGCGGCAGCCAGGCCTTCAGCGCCTCGCGGTTGGTGCGGTCGCGCTCGGGCGAGCCGGCGCCGCGCCGGGCGGGCGGGCCGTCGTTGCCGAAGCGGTCGGCGAGCCAGCCGAGCGCGCGGCGCAGCACGCCGTCGTCCTCGTCCTCGCGCGGCGCGACGGGGGCGGCGGTGGATCGCACGAACTGACGGAAGCGCTGACGGGTGTCGGAGCTGATCCGCACGTCGGCCCGGGTCCGGTAGACCCGCGGCGGGCCGGGACGCGGCTTCGGCGGCTCGACGGCCTCGGGCGTCGCCGCCTTCGGGGCCGGTGCGGGCGCGGGCTCGGCCTCGGGCGCCTGCTCGGCGCCGGGCTGGACCTCGGCGCGACGGATCGCGTCGGCGACGTCCGGGCTCGACAGCTCCAGGTCGACGTAGACGTAGCCGCAGCAGCGGCGCAGCGTCTCGAGCTCGACCTGGCTGTCGACGACGAAGCCCTGCAGCAGGAACGGCGTGTCGAGCCACGGCCGGTCGAGCTCCGCGACGAACATGCCCAGCGACAGGTCGCCGACGGCGACCTGATAGCGCCGGGACGCCGTGATCAGGGTCACGGTGTCGTCGGACGGCTCGTTGAACCGGGAAAGGGACGACGGACCAGCCAAGGGACGGGCTCCTGCTGCGCGAAGGGATCACGCGGGATGCAGCCATGGTAGCCAGCGCCGCGACCCGTCTTCCAGCGCGCCCGGCCGGACGGCGGGAGGCGCGCAACAGCAGCCGACCGGCGGTGCGCGGCGGCCCCGCGGACGGTCGGGGACCGGATGGACGAACGGGCCGGCGTGCGGTCCGCCGGCGGCCGGGCCGACCGGCGCTCAGCGCATGTTCGCCCCGGGCGCCACGGCGCGCCAGATCGCGGCGCTCGGGCCCGACTGGTTCAGCGTGTAGAAGTGCAGGCCGGGCGCGCCGCCGGCGATCAGCCGCGCGCACAGGTCGACGACCACCTCGTGGCCGAAGGCGCGCAGCGACTCGAGGTCGTCGGCGTACGCGGCGAGCCGCAGCCGGATCCAGCGCGGGATCTCGGCGCCGCAGGCGTCGGAGAAGCGGGCGAGCTGCACGTAGTTGGTGATCGGCATGATGCCGGGCACGATCGGCACGTCGACGCCCAGCGCGCGCGCGGCCTCGACGAAGCGGAAGTACGCGTCGGCGTTGAAGAAGTACTGCGTGATCGCCGAGTCGGCGCCGGCCGCGACCTTGCGCGCGAACGCCTTCAGGTCGGCCTCGGGCGAGGGCGCGTGCGGATGGACCTCCGGGTAGGCGGCCACCTCGATGCGGAACCGGTCGCCGGTGCGCGCGCGCACGAACTCGACCAGGTCGCTCGCGTAGCGGAAGTCGCCGCCGTCGACCATGCCCGAGGGCAGGTCGCCGCGCAGCGCGACCAGCCGGCGCACGCCGCGCGCCTTCCAGTGCTCGAGCAGCTCGGCGACGGCCTCGCGCGTCGCGCCGACGCACGACAGGTGCGGCGCGACCTCGCGGCCCTCGGCGGCGATCTCGTCGACGACGCCGAGCGTCTTGTCGCGCGTCGCGCCGCCGGCGCCGTAGGTGACGCTGAAGAACTCGGGCGAGAGCTCGGCGAGCGCGCGCCGGGTGTCGCGCAGCTTCGCGAGGCCCTCGGGCGTGTTCGGCGGGAAGAACTCGAAGCTCACCGGGGCGGAGGTCGCGGTCATCGTTCGGTCCGGGAAGGAAGGGCGCGCGCGCCGGGGCGCGACGCGTGCAGGAAGGTCTCGCGGTTGCCGTCGCCGCCGGCGAGCGCGCTGTCGTGCACGCCGTGCACCGTCCAGCCGAGCGCGAGGCAGGCCGTCGTGACCGACTCGACCGCGCGGGCGCGGTCGGCCGGGCTGACGACGACGCCGCGGCCGTCGAGCTCGCCCGGCGACAGCTCGAACTGCGGCTTGACCAGCAGCAGCGCGATCGCCCCCGGGGCGAGCAGCGGATCCACGGCGGCGAGCACCTTGGTCAGCGACACGAAGGACAGGTCGGCCACGAGCAGGTCGAAGCCGTCCGCGGGCGGCGGCTCGGACAGGCGCGCGGCGAGCACCTGCGGCGTCACCTCGCGCACGTTCAGGTGCTCGAGGCAGGCGACGCGCGGGTCGGCGCGCAGCCGCGGATGCAGCTGGCCGTGACCGACCTCGATGCCGACGATCCGCGCCGCGCCCGCCTGCAGCAGGCAGTCGGCGAAGCCGCCGGTCGACATCCCGAGGTCGAGCGCGACCGCGCCGCGCGGATCGACGCCCGAGGCCGCGAGCGCATGGGCGAGCTTGGCGCCCGCCCGCGACGCGTAGCGCGTCTCGTCGGACGGCTCGACCCGCAGCTCGTCGAAGCCGCTCACCTGCTGCGACGCCCGCAGCACGGGCGCGCCGTGTCCGTCGCGCACCGCGCCGTCGGCGATCAGCCGCTGCGCCGCGCTGCGCGAGGGCGCGAGCCCCCGCGCGACGAGTTCGACGTCGACCCGCCCCAAGCGCCGCTCAGTAGCGGTAGGTGTCGGGCTTGTACGGGCCCTCGACCGGCACGCCGATGTACTGCGCCTGCTCGGGCCGCAGCTCGGTCAGCATCGCGCCGAGCTTCTTCAGCTGCAGCCGCGCGACCTTCTCGTCCAGGTGCTTGGGCAGCACGTAGACCTTGCCCTTCTCGTACGCGTCCTGGTGCGTCCAGAGCTCGATCTGCGCGATCGTCTGGTTCGCGAACGACGACGACATCACGTACGACGGATGGCCGGTGCCGCAGCCCAGGTTCACCAGCCGGCCCTCGGCCAGCAGGATGATCCGCTTGCCGTCCTCGAAGATCACGTGGTCGACCTGGGGCTTGATGTTCTCCCAGGTGCAGCGCTCCTTCAGCGACGCGACGTCGATCTCGTTGTCGAAGTGGCCGATGTTGCAGACGATCGCCTGGTCCTTCATCGCCTTCATGTGCTCGAAGCCGATGACGTCCTTGTTGCCGGTCGCGGTCACGAAGATGTCGGCCTTGTCGGCCGCGTACTCCATCGTGACGACGCGGTAGCCCTCCATCGCGGCCTGCAGCGCGCAGATCGGGTCGCACTCGGTGACCCACACCTGCGCCGACAGCGCGCGCAGCGCCTGGGCGCTGCCCTTGCCCACGTCGCCGTAGCCGGCCACCACCGCCACCTTGCCGGCGATCATCACGTCGGTGGCGCGCTTGATGCCGTCGACCAGCGACTCGCGGCAGCCGTACAGGTTGTCGAACTTGCTCTTGGTGACCGAGTCGTTGACGTTGATCGCGCGGAACGCGAGCTCGCCGCGGGCGGCCATCTGGTACAGGCGGTGCACGCCGGTGGTCGTCTCCTCGGTGACGCCGACGATCGCCTTCAGGTTCCGCTCGTAGAAGCCCGGATCCTTCGCCAGCTGGCGGCGGATCGACTCGAACAGCGAGACCTCCTCCTCGCTGCCCGGTGCGGCGAGCACCGACGCGTCCTTCGCGGCCTTCGTGCCGAGGTGCAGCAGCAGCGTCGCGTCGCCGCCGTCGTCGAGGATCATGTTCGAGGGCTGGCCGTCGGCCCACTCGAAGATGCGGTGCGTGTAGTCCCAGTACTCGTCGAGCGACTCGCCCTTGTGCGCGAACACCGGGATGCCGGCGGCGGCGATCGCCGCGGCGGCGTGGTCCTGCGTCGAGAAGATGTTGCACGAGGCCCAGCGCACCTGCGCGCCGAGCGCCGTCAGCGTCTCGATCAGCACCGCGGTCTGGATCGTCATGTGCAGCGAGCCGGTGATCCGCGCGCCCTTCAGCGGCTGCGCGGCGGCGTACTCGTCGCGGATCGCCATCAGGCCGGGCATCTCGGTCTCGGCGATCCGGATCTCCTTGCGGCCCCAGTCGGCGAGCGCGAGGTCGGCGACCTTGTAGTCGGAGAAGGCGGCGGGTTTCAGGACGGCACTCATCGTGTGTTCGCTCCGTACGGTTCGGGCGCCCGCGAGGGACGCCGGTCGGTGGGTGAGCGCGGTGTTCGGCGTCGGGCGCGCGCCGGCGGGAGCCGGAGGCGGCGACGAAAAACAAAACGCCCGCAAGAGCCCCGGGGGGCCGTTGCGAGCGCGGTTGTGGATGCCGAGCCTGGCCCGTGATCGGGTCGCAGCGCTCCTCGGCGACCCGGATTATAGGCGCGCCGCGCGGCCCGCGGAAAGCGCCGCCGGTCGGCACGGGGATATCCGGGGAGGGATCAGTGCCCGGCGACGCTGAGCGGCCGCGGCGGCTCGTCGGCGGCCCGGGCCGCCCGGACCATCTGCGACCGGGCGATCGGATGCAGCACCGCGCCCCGCGGGCTCTCCGGCGGCGCGGGACGCCGCGTCGCGGCCGGCGGCGCGTCGGCGAGCTCGGCCGCGTCGATCCAGCGCCGCTCGTCGCGCGGGTCGGCGGCGCCCGCGCGGCACAGCCGGGCCAGCAGCGCCGCGAGGCGTCGCGGCTCGGCCGGGCGCTCGAGCCGGGCGTTCGCGCCGGCGTCGCGGCAGGCCCCGGCGTCGGGTCCGTCGGCGTCGCACAGCGCGACGATCGGGATCGCCCGCTCGCGCCCGGGCAGCGCCCGGATCGCGCGGACGAGCGACGCGCCCGTGGCGGTGGAGAGCGCCGGATCGAGCAGCACCGCGTCGAACGCGCGGTCGCGCAGCGACGCGACCGCCGCGTCGGCGTCGGCCGCGCAGGCGACGGCGAGCCCGAGGCGGTAGGCGAGCGCGCGCGTCGCGCCGCGCGCCGGTGCGTCGGCGTCGACGATCAGCACGCAGAGCCCGAAGAGGCTCGCGGGGTCGGGGCGGAGGAGATCCATCGGCGGCGATTATCGGGCGCGGCCCCGCCGCGGGGGCCGCCGCCCGGCCGGCGTCGCCGACCGGCGGACCGTCGGAGCGCACCGCGCCGCGCGGGCCCGTCGGGCGAGCGCGGCCGCAGGCGCGGGGCGCGGGCGCGGACGACGGCGGGGTCGTCCCCGCGGCGTCGCGGAGGCCGCGCGCCCCGGGTGTGCTACAGGCCGGCGGCCGCCCGCAGCGCGGCGGCCTTGTCGGTCCGCTCCCAGCTGAACTCCGGCTCCTCGCGACCGAAGTGGCCGTAGGCCGCGGTCTTGCGGTAGATCGGGCGCAGCAGGTCGAGCATCTGGACGATGCCCTTGGGCCGCAGGTCGAAGTGGTCCTGCACGAGCTGCGCGAGCCGCTCGTCGGAGACCTTGCCGGTGCCCTCGGTGGTGACCATCACCGAGGTCGGCTTCGCGATGCCGATCGCGTAGCTGACCTGCACCAGGCACTTCTTCGCGAGGCCGGCCGCGACGATGTTCTTCGCGACGTAGCGCGCCGCGTACGCGGCCGAGCGGTCGACCTTCGACGGGTCCTTGCCCGAGAACGCGCCGCCGCCGTGCGGCGCCGCGCCGCCGTAGGTGTCGACGATGATCTTGCGGCCGGTCAGGCCGCAGTCGCCCTGCGGGCCGCCGATGACGAAGCGGCCGGTCGGGTTGATCAGGTAGCGGATCTCGCCCTTGACCAGGTCCTTCGGCAGCACCGGCTTGACGATCTCCTCGATGACGGCCTCGGTCAGCTTGCCGTGCTCGATCTCCGGCGCGTGCTGGGTCGACAGCACGACGGTGTCGATCGAGTGCGGACGGCCGTCGACGTAGCGCAGCGTGACCTGCGACTTCGCGTCCGGACGCAGCCAGGGCAGGCGGCCGTCGCGCCGCAGGTCGGACTGGCGCTCGACCAGCCGGTGCGCGTAGTAGATCGCCGCCGGCATCAGCACCGGCGTCTCGTCGCACGCGTAGCCGAACATCAGGCCCTGGTCGCCGGCGCCCTGGTCGAGGTCGAGGCCGCGGCCCTCGTCGACGCCCTGCGCGATGTCCTGGCTCTGCTTGTCGTAGGCCACCAGCACCGCGCAGCCCTTGTAGTCGATGCCGTAGTCGGTGTTGTCGTAGCCGATCCGCTTGATCGTCTCGCGGGCGACGTCGATGTAGTCGACGTTCGCGCCCGTCGTGATCTCGCCGGCGAGGACGACGAGGCCGGTGTTGACCAGCGTCTCCGCGGCGACGCGCGAGCGCGGGTCCTGCGCGAAGATCGCGTCGAGGATCGCGTCCGAGATCTGGTCGGCGACCTTGTCGGGGTGGCCCTCGGAAACCGATTCCGAGGTGAAGAGGAACTCTTTGGCCAAGATGCGTTCTCCGGTGATGGCGTCGGACAGCCGGGTAAGATGCGCACCGTGCTGTGCGCACCGACCCTGTCGGCGTTGCCGACTTCGGAGAAGCACGGCGACGCTTTAGCAGTATTTCTAGGCCGCCCTGCAAGTTGTCCCATTAACTCGGCGGCTCGCCGATTATAGCCTCCGGCCCGCGCCGCGACGTCGACTGCGTCACGTTCGCGACGGTCCGGCCCCGCCCACGATGCTCGTCCGGCTCTCCCGACTCGCCGCCCGACTCCCGCTCGCCTGGTCCCAGGCGCTCGGCGCGCTCGCCGGTCGCGCCGCGCTCGCGCTGTCGCCGTCGTTCCGGCGCAAGTCCTCCGAGAACCTCGCGCTCGCCGGGCTGCTGGACGAGCCGATGCTCCGACGGACGGCGGCCGAGGTCGGGCGGGCGGCCGCCGAGACCCCCTTCGTCTGGTTCGGCGAGCACGAGCGCGTCGAGGCCCTGATCCGGGTCGAGGGTCAGGACGTGCTCGACGCCGCCCGCGCGGCCGGCCGGGGCGTGATCCTGCTGACGCCGCACCTCGGGTGCTTCGAGGCGGCCGCCCGCGCGGTCGCGCGCAGCGGCCCGATCACCGTGCTCTACAAGCCGCCGCGGATCGACGCGATGCGCCGGCTCGTGGAGACCGGCCGCGCGTCGCCGGGCGTGCGCCCGGTGCCGGCGAGCGCCTCGGGCGTGCGCGGGCTGCTGCGCGCGCTGAAGCGCGGCGAGGCGATCGGCGTGCTGCCCGACCAGGTGCCGAGCGACGGCGACGGCGCGTGGGTGCCGTTCTTCGGCCGGCCCGCGTACACGATGACGCTGCCGCACCGGCTCGCGCGGCTGACCGGCGCCTCGGTGCTGCTCGCCTGCGGCGAGCGGCTGCCGCGCGGCGCGGGCTGGCGCGTGCGCTTCGAGCCGCTCGCCGGCGAGCCGACGCCCGAGGCCGTCAACCGCGCGATGGAGACGCTGATCCGCCGCCTGCCCGAGCAGTACTTCTGGGGCTACAACCGCTACAAGGCGCCGGCGCGCGCCGGCGAGCCGCGCACCGCGACGGCGGCGGGCGACGAGGGGACCGGGGGCGGCGCTTGAGCGACGAGGCGCCCCGCGAGCCGGTCCGCGGGCACCTGGCGTCGCGCGCGGGCCTCGCGCTGCTGAAGGCCGTCTCGCGGCTGCCGCTGCCCGCGCTGCGCGCGCTCGGCGGGACGCTCGGCACGCTCGCCTGGTGGGTCGCCCGACCGCGCCGGCACGTGACCCTCGTCAACCTGCGGCTGTGCTTCCCGGAGATGCCGGAGCGCGAGCGCCGACGCCTCGGGCACCAGCACTTCCGCTGGTTCATGCGCAGCATCCTCGAGCGCTTCGTGTTCTGGTGCGGGCCCGAGGCGCGGATCCGCGCGCTGGTGCGCATCGAGGGCGAGGAGATCCTGCACGCGCACCTCGGACGGCCGCTGATCGTGCTCGCGCCGCACTTCGTCGCGCTCGACGCCTGCGGCATCCGGCTCGCGATGATCGCCGACGGCTTCGTGACGATGTACCAGCCGCAGAAGAACCCGGTGCTCGAGGCCGCGATGCGCGAGGGGCGCGAGCGCTTCGGCCGCGCGGTCGTGGTGTCGCGCCGCCAGGGCCTGCGCGCGGTGCTGCGCCTGGTCCGCGACGGGCTGCCCTTCTACTACCTGCCCGACATGGACCTCGGCCCGCGCGACGCGGTGTTCGTGCCGTTCTTCGGCGTGCCCGCGGCCACGGTCACCGCGACCGCCCGGCTGGTCGAGCTGACCGGCGCGGCGGTCGTGCCCTTCGTGTCGCGGATGACGCCGGAGGGCTACGTCGGGCGCTTCCACCCGGCGTGGCAGGACTTCCCCGGCGACGACGTCGAGGCCGCGACGCGACGGATGAACGCGTTCATCGAGGCGTGCGTGCGCGAGATGCCGGCGCAGTACCTGTGGTCGCACAAGCGCTTCAAGACGCGGCCGCCGGGCGAGCCGGGGGTCTACGGCGATTGAGCGATAATCGCCGGATGCGGCTGAAGTTCACCAAGATGCAGGGCGCCGGCAACGACTTCGTCGTGCTCGACGGCGTGCGGCAGCGCGTCTCGCTGGCACCGGCGCAGTGGCGCGCGCTCGCCGACCGGCATTTCGGCGTCGGCGCCGACCAGATGCTGCTGGTCGAGCCGCCGGACGGCCCCGACGTCGACTTCGTCTACCGGATCTTCAACGCCGACGGCGCCGAGGTCGAGCAGTGCGGCAACGGCGCGCGCTGCTTCGTGCGCTTCGTGCGCGAGCAGGGCCTGACCGACAAGCGCGCGATCCGCGTGCGCACGATGGCGCGCGTGATGGAGCCCCGGCTGGAGGACGACGGCCGCGTGACCGTCGACATGGGCGCGCCGATCCTCGAGCCCGAGCGCGTGCCGTTCGACGCCGCCGGCCTCGAGCCGCGCCGCATCGGCGACGATCTCGCCTGGCCGCTCGCGCTGCCCGGCGGCGAGCGCTGGGTGTCGGTCGTCTCGATGGGCAACCCGCACGCGGTGCAGCTCGTCGACGACGTCGACGCCGCGCCGGTCGCCGCCGAGGGGCCGCTGGTCGAGTCGCACGCGCGCTTCCCGCGCCGCGTGAACGCGGGCTTCCTGCAGGTCGTCTCGCGCGGCCGCGCGCGGCTGCGCGTGTACGAGCGCGGCGCCGGCGAGACGCTCGCCTGCGGCAGCGGCGCGTGCGCGGCGGCGGTCGCCGGCATCCGGCGCGGGCTGCTCGATCCGCGCGTCGACGTCGAGACGCGCGGCGGCACGCTGACGCTCGAGTGGCGCGGCGGTCCGGTGCTGATGACCGGCCCGGCGATGTCGGTCTTCACCGGCGAGATCGACCTCGACGCCGCCTTCCCTCCCGAACTCGCCGCCGCCCGCTGACGCGCGGCGCGCCGCTCCACTGGAACCTCCGATGACGAGTCCGACCAGCGCCGAACAGGTCGCGCAGTACCTCCAGGACAACCCCGGCTTCTTCGACGCGCATCCCGAGCTCCTCGCCTCGATCACCGTCCCGCATCCGCACGGCGGCCGCGCGGTGTCGCTGGTCGAGCGCCAGGTCGACCTGCTGCGCGAGAAGAACAAGGCGCTCGAGATGCGCCTCGCGGAGCTGCTGCGCAACGGCCAGGAGAACGACGCGATCGCCGACCGGCTCGCGCGCTGGACGCGCGACCTGCTGCGCGCCCGCGACCCGGCCTCGCTGCCCGACATCGTCGTCAACGGCATGGGCGCCGGCTTCTCGGTGCCGCAGGTCGCGCTGCGGCTGTGGCGGATCGACGCCTCGTGGGGCGCGCTGCCGGCGGCGGCCGAGGTCGAGCCCGAGGTGATCGCGCTCGCCGACAGCGTCAAGCAGCCGTACTGCGGCCCGAACGCCGACTTCCGCGCGGCCACCTGGCTGCCCGGCGGCGGCGCGCAGACGCGCTCGATCGCGCTGCTGCCGATGCGCGTGGGCGCCGCGCCCGAGGCCTTCGGCCTGCTGGTGCTCGGCTCGCCCGACGCCTCGCGCTTCCAGGCCGGCATGGGCACGGCCTTCCTCGAGCGGATCGCCGAGATCGGCAGCGCGGCGCTGTCGCGGCTGCTGGCGGCGGCGTGACCGGCGTCGTCGCCGCCCCGATCGACGCCTACCTGACGCGGCTGCGCACCGAGCGCGGCTGCTCGCCGCGCACGCTCGACGGCTACGGCCGCGAGCTCGCGCTGCTCGAGCGCCTCGCCGACGGCCGGCCGTGGCCGTCGATCGGCGAGCACGACGTGCGCCGCTGGGTCGCGGCCTCGGCCCGCGACGGGCTGTCGCCGACCTCGATCGCGCGGCGCCTGTCGGCGTGGCGCGGCTTCTTCGACTGGCTCGCCGCGCGCGGCGAGGTCGCCGCCAACCCGGCGCGCGGCGTGCGCGCGCCGCGCCGCCCCCGACGGCTGCCGAAGGCGCTCGCGCCCGACCTCGCGCTGCGGCTCGTGCAGCCGCCGTCCGACGCGCCGGTCGACGCCCGCGACCCCGACGCCGCGACCTTCGAGCGCGTGCGCGACCAGGCGATCGTCGAGCTGCTGTACTCGAGCGGGCTGCGGCTGTCCGAGCTCACCGGGCTCGACGCGCGCTGGACCGAGGTGCCCGGCCACCGCTCGGCGGGCTGGCTCGAGCGCGAGGAGGCGCAGGTGCAGGTGCTCGGCAAGGGCGGCAAGCGGCGCACGGTGCCGGTCGGCGCGCCGGCGCTCGAGGCGATCGACGCGTGGCTCGCGGTGCGCGCGGCCTGGATCGCGCTGCATCCCGGTGCCGACGCGCACGCGCTCTTCCTCGGGCGCCGCGGCGGGCGGCTGTCGGGGCGCGAGGTCCAGCGCCGCGTCGCCCGGCTCGCGATCGAGCGCGGCGTGCCCGCGCACGTGCATCCGCACGTGCTGCGCCACTCGTTCGCGAGCCACCTGCTGCAGTCGAGCGGCGACCTGCGCGCGGTGCAGGAGCTGCTCGGCCACGCGAGCATCGCGACCACCCAGATCTACACCTCGCTGGACTTCCAGCGGCTCGCGGCGGTCTACGACGCCGCGCATCCGCGCGCCCGCGCGAAGGACGACGAGCGATGAGCGCCGAGGCGACGCTCCGGCTGAAGACCGGCAGGGAGAAGTCCCTGCTGCGGCGCCACCCGTGGATCTACGCGACCGCCGTCGACCGCGTCTCGGGCCGGCCCGGGGCGGGCGACACGGTGCGCGTCGTCGGCGCCGACGGGCGGTTCCTCGCGTGGGCCGCGTACGCGCCCGACTCGCTGCTGCGCGCGCGCGCCTGGACCTTCGACGAGGCCGAGACGCCCGACGGGGCGATGATCGCCGCGCGCGTGGCCGAGGCGGTCGCGCGCCGCGCGCCGCTCGCCGCCGAGTCGGACGCGCTGCGCCTCGTCTTCGGCGAGGCCGACCGGCTGCCCGGCCTGGTGGTCGACCGCTACGGCGACCAGCTCGTCGTGCAGTGCCTCGCCGCCGGCGTCGAGCATTGGCGCGAGACGATCGTCGACGCGCTGGTCGCGGCCACCGGCTGCGACGCGGTCTACGAGCGCTCGGACGCCGCGGCGCGCGAGCGCGAGGGCCTCGCCCCGCGCGAGGGGCCGCTGCGCGGCGGGGTGCCCGAGCCGGTGCCGGTCGTCGAGCACGGCGTGCGCTACCGGGTCGACGTGGTCGGCGGCCACAAGACGGGCTTCTACATCGACCAGCGCGACAACCGCGCGCTGGTGGCCGCGCACGCGGCCGGCCGGCGCGTGCTCAACTGCTTCTGCTACACCGGCGGCTTCACGCTCGCGGCGCGCGCCGGCGGCGCGACCGAGGCGATCTCGATCGACAGCAGCGCCGAGGCGCTCGCGATGGCGGCCGACAACGAGCGGCTCAACGGCTTCGACGCGCCGTCGACCTGGATGCAGGCGAACGTGTTCGACGCCCTCAAGCGCTTCGCCGCCGAGGGCCGGACCTTCGACCTGAACGTGCTCGACCCCCCGAAGTTCGCGCCGTCGGCGCACCACGTCGACCGTGCGGCGCGCGCCTACAAGGAGATCAACCTGAAGGCGCTGCGGCTGCTCTCCCCGGGCGGGCTGCTGTTCACGTTCTCCTGCTCGGGCGCGATCGGCGTCGACCTGTTCCAGAAGATCGTCGCCGGGGCGGTGTTCGACGCCGGCGGCGAGGCGCAGATGCTGCGCCGGCTCGCCGCGGGGCTCGACCATCCGATGTCGATGACGCATCCGGAGGGCGAGTACCTGAAGGGGCTGATGCTGCGGCGGATGTAGGATGGGGGCGGGGCGCGGCGGAGCATGGGCGTGGTGACGATCGTCGAGCAGGCGCGTGACAGGGTGCGGGCGACGGGCGCGCGGGTGACCGGCGCGCGCGTGCGCGTGCTCGCCGCGCTGCTCGAGGCGGGCGGCGCGCTGACCCACACCGACGTGCAGCGCCGGCTCGAGAGCGGGCCCGCGCACGAGCTGCTCGACCGCGTGACGCTCTACCGCGTGCTCGAATGGCTGGTCGAGGTCGGGCTCGCGCACCGCGTCTCCGGCCCCGACCGCGTCTGGCGCTTCTCCGCCCAGGGCGCGCCGCACGACTCCCACGGCCGGCACGGCCACTTCAAGTGCCGCCGCTGCGAGCGGATGTTCTGCATGAAGGCCTCGGGCGGGCTCGGCCGCACGGTGCGCGCGATGCTGCCCGAGGGCTTCAGCGGCGACGAGATCGAGCTGACGGTGCTCGGGCTGTGCGCCGACTGCGCCCCGCTCGCGCCGACGGCCGAGGAGGCCGCGGCCGGCGACGGACGCGCCGGCGGGTCCGCCCACCGCCACGGCCACGCCGGGCACTGACGCGATGGCCGCCCCTCCCGCGGCGCCGGTCCCGGTCACCGTCCTCACCGGCTTCCTCGGCAGCGGCAAGACGACGCTCCTCAACGCGCTGCTGCGCGATCCGGCGCTCGCCGACACGGCGGTGCTGATCAACGAGTTCGGCGAGGTGGGCCTCGATCACCTGCTGGTCGACCGGCTCGACGAGCGCACCGTGCTGCTCGCCTCGGGCTGCGTCTGCTGCACGATCCGCACCGACCTCGCGCACGCGCTCGCGTCGCTGCTGCTGCGCCGCGACGCCGGCGCGCTGCCGCCGTTCTCGCGGGTGATCGTCGAGACGACCGGACTCGCCGACCCGGCGCCGATCCTGCACACGCTGATGGCCGAGCCGATGCTGGCCGAGCGCTGCCGGCTGCAGGGCGTGGTGACCACCGTCGACGCGGTGCACGGCGCGGCCCAGCTGTCGAGGCAGTTCGAGTCGGTCAAGCAGGCGGCGGTCGCCGACCTGATCGTGGTCACGAAGACCGACCTCGCCGACGCCGAGGCGATCGCCCGGCTCGAACGCAAGCTCGGCCGGCTGAACCCCGGCGCCGCGCGCGCGACGGCGGTCGCGGGCGCGCTCGACCCGGCCCGGCTGACGGCGCTGGGGCTGTATGATCCGGCGTCCCGCAGCGCCGACGTGCGCCGCTGGCTGCGCGACGAGGCGCTGCGCCCGCCGCCGGCCGACGACGCGCACGCCGACCCCTCGCGCCACGGCGAGGCGATCCGCAGCGTCGTGCTGAGCTTCGACCGGCCGCTGGAGCGCGAGGGCCTCGACGAGGCGTTCGGGATGCTGACCGCCGTCGCCGGCGACGCGCTGCTGCGCGTCAAGGGCGTGGTCGACGTCGCCGGCGGCCGGCCCCTTGTCATCCACGGGGTGCAGCACCAGATGTATCCGCCGGTCGAGCTCGACGCGTGGCCCGCCCACTGGGACGACGGCGGCACGTCGCCCGGTTCGCGCCGCAGCCGGATCGTCTTCGTCGTGCGGCACCTGACGCGCGACTATCTCGCCTCTGCGTTCGCGCACTTCGTCGCGGCGCCCCTCGAACCCGGAGCCTGAACCGCCATGGCACAACCCCAAGTCCCGGTCACGATCCTCACCGGCTTCCTCGGCAGCGGCAAGACCACGCTGCTCAACCGCATCCTCACCGAGCAGCACGGCCGCAGGATCGCCGTCATCGAGAACGAGTTCGGCGAGGAGGGCGTCGACAACGACCTGCTGCTGCAGAACCGCGAGGAGCAGATCGTCGAGATGAACAACGGCTGCATCTGCTGCACGGTGCGCGGCGACCTGGTGCGCATCCTCGGCGACCTGCGCGCGCGGCGCGAGTCGGGCGAGTCGGACTTCGAGCGCGTGATCATCGAGACGACCGGGCTCGCCGATCCCGGGCCGGTCGCGCAGACCTTCTTCATCGACGACGACATCGCCGAGTACTTCCTGCTCGACGCGGTGGTCACCGTCGTCGACGCGAAGCACGGCGACAAGCAGCTCGACGAGCACCGCGAGGCCGCCGAGCAGGTCGGGTTCGCCGACCGGATCCTGATGTCGAAGGTCGACCTCGTGTCGGAGTCCGAGCAGCAGACGCTTCGAAACCGCCTCGCTCGGATCAACCCGCGCGCCCCGATCAAGACGGTGCACTTCGGCAATGCGCCGATCGGAGAGATCCTCGACATCCGCGGATTCAATCTGAACGCGGTGCTCGAGATCGATCCGGACTTCCTGAAGGACGACGAACACGAGCACGACGAGGCGGTTTCGTCGTTCGTCTACCGCTCGGAGAAGCCCTTCGACGCGAAGAAGCTGGAGGACTTCCTGGGGGGGCTCGTGCAGGTTTACGGCCCAGACATGTTGCGGTATAAAGGCGTCCTTTTTATCAAGGGCTCCGACCGGCAGATGGTGTTCCAGGGGGTCCACATGATGATGGGTGCGGACCTGGGTCGCCGCTGGCAACCCGGCGAGAAGCCGTCCAGCAAGATGGTGTTCATCGGCAGGAAGCTGCCGAAGGACATGTTCATCCAGGGTTTGCAACAGTGCCTCGCCTGACGGCATCCGCCGTCCGGCAGCACGTACGCGGGACGACGACATGGCAGTGACCAAGACGCCCAAGCTTCTGACGGAAGCCGAGCTCCTCGCGATGCCGGAGGCCGACTACATGAACGACGCGCAGCTCGCGTTCTTTCGTGCTCGGCTCCAGCAGATGGAGCGCGACCTCCTGGCCAACGCCGGCGAGACCACCGAGCACCTGCGCGAGACCGTGATCGTCCCCGATCCCGCCGACCGGGCGACGATCGAGGAGGAGCACGCGCTCGAGCTGCGCACCCGGGATCGCGAGCGCAAGCTGCTGAAGAAGATCCACCAGTCGCTGTCGCGGATCGACTCCGGCGAGTACGGCTGGTGCGAGGAGACCGGCGACGCGATCGGCGTGCCGCGCCTGCTCGCGCGGCCCACGGCCACGCTGTCGCTCGAGGCCCAGCAGCGGCGCGAGCTGCGACAGAAGCTGTACGGCGACTGACGCGGTCGTGAGGGCACGCAGGCGCGCCGCGGCCCGGGCCGCGCGCGCGATCCGGAAGGCGGGGCGACCCGCCTTCGTCGTTTCCGGGGCGGGGCGTTGAGCGCGCCGCCCGCCCTGTCGATCGAGTCGCTGGTGCACCGGCGCGACGGACGCACGGTGCTGGAGGTGCCGCGCTTCGAGCTGCCGGCCGGCGCGCGGGCGGTGCTCGTCGGCCCGTCGGGCAGCGGCAAGACCACGCTGCTGTCGCTGGCCGCGGGGCTGCTGCCGACGCAGGCCGGGCGCGTGTCGGTCGCCGGCACCGAGCTCGCGGCGCTCGCCGCGCGCGGCGCGCGGGCGCTCGACCGGTTCCGGGCGACGCGCGTCGGCCTGGTGCCGCAGCAGCCGATGCTCTTCGGCATGCTCGACGCGCTCGACAACCTGCTCGTCGCGCGCCACCTCGCGGGCCTGCCGCCCGACCCCGGGGCGGCCCGCGAGCTGCTCGGGCGGCTCGGGCTCGCGCAGCTCGCGCACCGCCGTCCGCGCGAGCTGTCGCGCGGGCAGCAGCAGCGCGTCGCGCTCGCGCGGGCGCTGGTCAACCGACCCGCGCTGATCCTCGCCGACGAGCCGACCGCGAACCTGGACGACGACCAGGCCGCGGCGGCGATCGAGCTGCTCGCCGGGCAGGCGCGCGCGCTCGGCGCGGCGCTGCTCGTCGCGACGCACGACGCGCGCGTGCGGGCGCGCTTCGAGACGGTGCTCGCGCTGCCGGCGAGAGCGGGCGCGGACGCCGATTCCGGGGAGGGCCGGTGAGCACGGCCGGGCTGCTGCTCGCGTCGCTGCGCGCGCGGCCGGGCGCGACGCTGCTCACCGTGCTGCTGGTCGCGCTCGGCCTCGCGACCGCGACGATCGTCACGCTGGCGACGACCCAGCTCGAGGCGCGGCTCGAGCGCGACGCGCGCGGCGTCGACCTGGTGGTCGGCGCGAAGGGCTCCCGGCTGCAGCTGGTGCTCGCCGGCGTCTGGCACCTCGACGTGCCGCCGGGCAACGTGCCGCTCGCCGCGGTCGACGAGCTGCGCGCGATGCCGGGCGTGGCGCAGGCGATCCCGCTGGCGCTCGGCGACAGCTTCCGGGGCTTCCGGATCGTCGGCACCGAGCCGGCGTTCGTCGAGCTGCAGCGCGCGCGCCTCGCGCGCGGCGCGCCGGCCGACGCGCCGATGCGCGCGGTGCTCGGGGCGGACGTCGCGGCCGCGACCGGGCTCGACGTCGGCGCGCGCTTCGCCGGCACCCACGGGCTCGCCGAGGGCGGCGCCGAGCACGGCGAGGACGCGTTCACGGTGAGCGGCGTGCTCGCGCCCACCGGCGGCGTGGTCGACCGGCTGATCCTGACGCCGCTCGAGTCGGTCTGGCGGGTGCACGAGGGCGAGCCGGCCGACGACGAGGAGCGCCGCGAGCTCGAGGCCTCGCGCGAGGTGACGATGGTGCTGGTGCGCTACGCGACGCCGCTCGCCGCGGCCACGCTGCCGCGCCGGGTCGACGCGTCCGACCGGCTGCAGGCGGCGTCGCCGGCGCTCGAGGCGGCCCGGCTGTTCCGGCTGGTCGGCGTCGGCCTCGACGGCGCGCGCGCGTTCGGCGCGCTGCTGCTCGCGATGGCCGCGCTGTCGGTGTTCGTCGCGCTGTTCCAGGCGCTGTCGGACCGCCGGCGCGAGCTCGCGCTGATGCGGCTGCTCGGGGCGTCGCCCGCGCGCCTGTTCGGGCTGCTGGTGGGCGAGGGGCTGGCGACGACCGCGCTCGGCGCGGCGCTCGGGGTCGCGCTCGGCCACGGCGCGGTCGAGCTCGCCGGCGCGTGGCTCGCGCCGCGCGGGGAGCTGCCGCTCACCGGCCGGGACTTCGCTACCATCGAGTGGGCGTGGATCGGCGGGACGCTCGCGCTCGGCGCGCTCGCCGCGGCGGTGCCGGCGCGACTCGCCGCGCGTACGCCGCCGGCCGACGTGCTCGCCGACGACTGAGCGCGGCGCACGCCGTCCGCCCGACGACGCCGCGCCCGGAACCCGCCGTATCCTTCCGTCGAACG
>DASPJX010000043.1:0-4663 GCA_035628395.1 Burkholderiaceae bacterium
GGAGGCCACCGTCCTGCGCACCTCCGCCGCTGCCCGACGAAGCGGGCAGCGGCCGTCCGACGCCGTCGGGCGACGGGCCCGCCGCGGACGCGACGCGGGATCGACCCCCCCGGACGGCGGCGCGCCGACGACTTCGCGACGGCGGGCCCGGAGACGCACGCGCGACGCCGGGCCGGGCGGCGAGTCCGGCAAGGCGGGCCGGGTGGAGACGCCGCGACGGCGATCCGCCGGCGCCGGGGCCCCGCACGAGGGTTCGACCCGGACGCCCCCGGCGAAGGAGCGGCTCCGATCGCGGGCGTTCGTCGATCCACCCGCCGCGCGCCGTCGCGGCACTCGCTCCCGACGCTCCCGCCTCGCACGCGCCGGGAGCCGGTCCGCCGCCTGCCCGACGAGGCGGCGGCGGTTACGCTCCCGTCATGGACCCCGACCGCCGCCTCACGCTCGAGTTCCGGCCGGCGCTCGACGACGCCGGCGGACGCAAGGAGCTGCGCGACGGCCTGTCGACCGTCATGCAGCTCGGTCGCACGCTGTGGGTGGCGAACGACGAGTCGAGCACCGTCGAGCGGCTGACGCTGCACGGCGATCGCGCCGCGGATCACCGCCAGTTCCGCGTCGGCGACTTCGTCGATCTGCCGGACCCGGGCACCGACGGCGACGCGCCGGAGATCGACGTCGAGGGCATGGCGACGGCCGACGGATGGCTGTGGCTCGTGGGCTCGCACAGCCTCAAGCGATGCCGCGTCGATCCCGACGCGTCGGTGCGCAAGTCGATCCGGCGCTTCGCCCGGCCCGAGTCGCAGGCGAACCGCTGCCTGCTCGCGCGGATACCGATCGTGGAGCGCGACGGCCTGCCCGAGCTCGCGCGCAAGGCGCGCCCGCGCCGCGCGCAGCGCCTGCCCGGCGACGCCGGCGGCAACGCGCTGACCCGGCTGCTGCGCGAAGACCCCCACCTCGCGCCCTTCCTCGGGCTGCCGGGAAAGGAGAACGGCTTCGACGTCGAGGGTCTCGCGATCGCGGGGACCCGCCTGTTCCTCGGGCTGCGCGGGCCGGTGCTGCGCGGCTGGGCGGTGGTGCTCGAGCTGCGGCCGGCCGGCGACGGGCGCGCGCTGGCGCTCGAGCGCTTCGAGGGGCGCAAGGGCGCGCGGGTGCGCAAGCACTTCCTGCAGCTCGGCGGGCTCGGGGTGCGCGACCTCTGCCTCGACGGCGACGACCTGCTGGTGCTGGCCGGCCCGACGATGAGCCTCGACGGGCCCGTGCGGGTGCTGCGCTGGCGGGAGGCCGCGCGCGGCGACGCCGCGTGCGTGCTGCCCGCCGACCGGCTCGACACGGTGATCGAGCTGGCCTACGGCATGCGCTGCGACCACGCCGAGGGCTTGGCGCTGTATCGCGAGGACCCGTCGTCCGAGCCCGCGCTGCTGGTGGTCCACGACAGCCCGTCGCAGGCGCGGCAGGTGGGCGCGAGTGGCCTGCTCGCCGACGTGTTCGAGCTGCGCCGGCGCTGACCGGGACGGGCCCGCCGGGCGGCCGATCCGATACAGTCGGGGGCCTCTCGCGCCCCGCGTCCGGCCATGCCCGACTCCACCGTCCGACCCCTGCTCCGCACGGTCGCGCTGCGCGCGCTCGAGGCGCGCGCGCTCGCGGCGACCGCGGACGGCGAGCTGATGGGCCGCGCCGCCGCGGCGATCGCGCGCGCGGCCGCCCGCATGCTGCGCGCGATGCCGGCCGGCACGCCGGTGCTGGCGCTCGCGGGCCCGGGCAACAACGGCGGCGACGCGCTGCTCGCCGCGCTCGCGCTCGCGGCGAAGGGTCACGCCGTGCGTGCGATCGCGCTGCGCCCGGACCCGCCGCGGGCGCCCGACGCGCGCCGCGCGTGGCACCGCTGGCGCGACGCCGGCCTGCCGATCGCCGCGCCCGACGCGCTCGACGCGCTGCTCGACGACGCGCCGCTGGTCGTCGACGGGCTGTTCGGCATCGGGCTCGACCGGCCGCTGCCCGAGGCGGCCGCGGAGATCGCGATCCGGCTCGCGCGGCGCGACGCGACGGTGCTGGCGGTCGACGTGCCGAGCGGGCTCGACGCCGACACCGGCGCGCTCGTCGGCGGGGCCGACGCGGTCGCTGTCCGCGCCGCGCGCACCGTGACGATGATCGCGGACAAGCCCGGGCTGCGGACCGGCGCCGGGCCCGCCCACGCCGGCGTCGTCGAGGTGGCCGACCTCGGGCTGGCCGGGGCCGGGTTCGCGATCGCGCCCGACGGTCCGGGCGACGGCGGCGCGCCCGCGTGCACCGGCGTGCTCGTCGACGCCGCGGCGGTGCGCGGGCTGCTCGCGCCGCGCGCGGCGGACGCGCACAAGGGGCGCTTCGGCGACGTGCTCGTCGTGCGCGGCGCGCCGGCGATGCGCGGCGCGGCCACGCTGGCGCTGCTCGGGGCGCAGGCGGTCGGCGCCGGCCGGCTCCACCTGGGCGTCGACGACGACGGAGGGGGCGATCCGATGCGCCCCGAGGCGATGACGCGCCGGATCGATCCGGCGTCGGCCGATCCCGAGCGCGCGCTCGGCCCCGCGACCGCGGTCGTCGTCGGCTGCGGGCTCGGGACCGGCGAGGCCGCCGCGGCGAAGCTCGCCGCCGCGATCGCGCACCCGGCCGCGCTCGTGATCGACGCCGACGGCCTGAACGCGATCGCGGCCGACCCGTCGCGCCGCACGGCGCTCGTCGCGCGCTCGCGCGCCGGGCGGCCGACCGTGCTGACCCCGCATCCGCTGGAGGCCGCGCGGCTCCTCGGCTGCGGCACCGGCGACGTGCAGCGCGACCGCATCGTCGCCGCCCACCGGCTCGCCACCGCGACCGGCACCTGCGTGGTCCTGAAGGGCGCGGGCACGGTGGTGGCGCTGCCCGACGGCCGCTGGACGGTCAACGCGAGCGGCGGGCCGATCCTGTCGGTGGCCGGCACCGGCGACGTGCTCGCCGGCGTCGTCGCCGGCCTGCTCGCCGCGGGCCTCGCCCCGTTCGTCGCGGCGGTGCTGGGCGCCTGGCTGCACGGCGCCGCCGCCGACGCGCTCGCCGCGGCCGACGACCGGGCCGCGGGCATCGGCCTGGCCGCCCCGGAGCTGGCGGCGGCGATCCGCGCGACGGCGAACCGGCTGGCGGCCGGGCGCTAGGCGGGCGACCCGGCCGCGGCCGGCGCCTCGTCGCGGCGCTCGAGCCGCCCCGCCACCAGCCGCAGCGTGCGGCCGCAGCGGCGCGCGAGCGCCGGGTCGTGGGTCACCAGGATCAGCGTCGCGCCCGACTCGCGGTTCAGCTCGAACAGGAGCTCGATGATCCGCTCGCCGGTCGCATGGTCGAGGCTGCCGGTCGGCTCGTCGGCGAACAGCAGCGGCGGACGCGGCGCGAACGCCCGCGCGAGCGCGACCCGCTGCTGCTCGCCGCCCGACAGCGTCCGCGGATAGTGGCCGAGCCGGTCGGCGAGCCCGACGCGCTCGAGCAGCCCGCGCGCGCGGGCGGCCGCGTCGCGCGCGCCGGCGAGCTCGAGCGGCAGCATCACGTTCTCGAGCGCGGTCATCTGCGGCAGCAGCTGGAACGACTGGAAGACGAAGCCGACGTGGCCGGCCCGCCAGCGGGCGCGCGCGTCCTCGTCGAGCGCGAACAGGTCCTGGCCCGACGCGATCACCCGTCCGCCGCTCGGCAGGTCGAGCCCGGCGAGCAGCCCGAGCAAGGTCGACTTGCCCGAACCCGACGCACCCACGATCGCGACGGTGTCGCCCGCCTCGACCTCGAAGCCGACATCGTCGAGTATCGTCAGCCATCCGCCGGCGTCCGGTACCTTCTTGCCCAGGTGTTCGACCTTGATCGCAGCCATGTCGTCCAGTGTAGCCCGCCGTTTCGTCGCGACCGACCCGCAGGGCCTTGCATCCGCCGCGACGCCCGGTCGCGGCGATGCCGTAGGAACCTCCGGCCCGGCCGCGCCGCGCCGCGGGCTGCTCGCCGCGCTCGCGCTCGCCGCGGCCGCCCCGGGCGCGCTCGCCCAGGTGCCCGCGCGGCGCCGGCTGCTGGTCCACGGCGACAGCCTGTCGGCCGAGTACGGCCTGCCGCGCGGCACCGGGTGGGTCGCGCTGCTGGAGAAGCGCCTCGCCGAGCAGCGCCTGCCCTGGGAGGTGGTCAACTCGAGCATCAGCGGCGAGACCACCTCGGGCGGGCGGGCCCGGCTGCCGGCGCTGCTCGAGAAGCACGCGCCGGCGGTCGTCGTCGTCGAGCTCGGCGGCAACGACGCGCTGCGCGGCCTGCCGATGCCCTCGACCGAGGCGAACCTGCGCGAGATGGTGCGCGCCTCGAAGGCCGCCGGCGCGCGTCCGCTGGTGCTCGGGATGATGATGCCGCCGAACTACGGCCGCGCGTACGGCGAGCAGTTCGCCGCGGTGTTCCGCCGCGTCGCCGACGCCGAGCGCGTGCCGCTGGTGCCGTTCTTCCTCGAGGCCTTCGGCGAGCGGGCCGAGTACTTCCAGCCCGACCGGATCCATCCGACCGAGCGCGCGCAGCCGCTGATGCTGGACGCGGTCTGGCCGACGCTGCGCCCGCTGCTCGGCGCCTGATCGCCGCGCGTCGCGGACGCGGGCGGTTTCGGCTTCGGCTTCGGCTTCGGCTTCGGCTTCGGCTTCGGCTTCGGCTTCGG
>DASPJX010000044.1:0-15686 GCA_035628395.1 Burkholderiaceae bacterium
AGCCGAGCCGCTCCCACACGAGCTCGACCCGGGCGCCGATGCGGGGCTCGCCGCCGCCGACGAGGTTGCTCACCATGCGCACCCCGTCGGTGTCGGGCCAGGCGACGACGATCACGTCGTACGGCAGGTGGTCGACGACGGCCTCGTGCGCGGCGTGGTGCACGCGCGTGAACGAGAAGATCTCGGCCGGCCCGCGCGGCTCGCGCCAGTCGAGCCGGGTCGACCGGCAGGACGGGCAACGCGGCAGCGGCGGATGGTGCGCGCGGCCGCAGTCCTCGCAGTGGCGCACCACCAGCCGCTCCTTCGCGCAGGCCGCCCAGAAGCCCGCGTCGTCGAGGCCGGGCTCGGGCTCGGGCATCGCGTCGCCGAACAGTCGCGTCATCTCAGCGGGCTCCCAGGATCGCGCCGCTGACCGGCGACACCGCTTGGCCGCCGGTCACCAGGCAGACGCGGGCGCCGTCGACCTGGCTCGTCGAGGTGCCGCGCAGCTGGCGGACCGCCTCGATCGTCAGGTTGAAGCCATGGATGTAGGCCTCCGACAGGTTGCCGCCCGACGTGTTGATCGGCAGCCGCCCGTCGGGCCAGTCGACGTGGCCCGCCTCCACGAACGGGCCGCTCTCGCCGCGGCCGCACAGCCCGTAGTCCTCGAGGGCGATCAGCACGGTGCCGGTGAAGGCGTCGTAGACCTGGGCGACGTCGAGGTCGTCGGGCATCACGCCCGCACGGGCGAACAGCTCGCGCGCCATCACGGTCGAGTTGCCGGTCGCGTAGCTCTCGACCGGCTGGTTGTGACCGCCGAGCAGGCCCGTGCCCCAGCCGCGCTCGCTGCCCTGCGCCGCCGCGAGGATCTCGATCACCGGCGCGCGCGCGTCGCGCGCGGATGCGAGGCCGCTGACGACGATCGCGGCCGCACCGTCGCTCTCGAGGCAGCAGTCGAGCAGCCGCAGCGGCGAGGCGATCATCCGCGACGCCAGGTAGTCCTCCATCGTGATCGGCCGGTCGCGCATCACGGCGGCCGGATTGCGCGTCGCATTGGCGCGGCACGCGATCGCCACGCGCCCCAGCTGCACGGAGGTCGTGCCGTACAGGTGCATGTGCCGCTGCACCACGAGCGCCGCCATCTGCGGCGGCGAGAACAGCCCGAACGGCGCGGTGAACGCGGTCTCGGGCGTCCATGGGTGGAAGCGCCCGAAGCGGAACTGCTGGCCCTGGCACAGCGCCCGGAACACGACGACGTGCCGCGCGCGGCCCGACTCGATCGCGGCGGCCGCGTGCGCGAGGCCTCCGCAGGCGCCGCCGCCGCCGCCGCCCCAGACCATCGACGCGAAGCGCACCTGCTCGATGCCGAGCGCGCGCTGCAGCATCGCCGGCTCGTTGCGATCGGACGAGTACGACGCGATGCCGTCGATGTCGTCGGGCCGCAGACCCGCGTCCGCGATCGCGGCGAGGATCGCCTCGCAGGCGAGCGAGAACTCGCTCCGGTCGACGGTGCCGCCCCAGCGGGTGTAGGCGGTCTGCCCGATACCGGTGATGCAGGGAATCCGATCGGCGTCGATCATCGCTGCGGGTCTCCTCGGGCCGGGCCCCGGCATCGTGGCACGGATCGAATCCCGAAAGGACGGGCGGGCCCGGGGGCCCGCCCGTCACGACCGCCCCGCACGGTGCGGTCGGCGGCGGCGCTCAGGCGCGCAGCTGCATCGCCTTGTACTCGAGGAACTCCTCGAGGCCGTAGACGCCGTTCTCGCGGCCGCGGCCCGACTGCTTGTAGCCGCCGAACGGCGCGAGCGGATTCCACCTGCCGCCGTTCAGGTCGACCTGCCCGGTGCGCAGCCGGCGCGCCACCTTCATCGCGCGCTCGTCGCTGCCCGCCCAGACCGCGCCCGACAGGCCGTAGATCGAGTCGTTCGCGATGCGGACCGCGTCCTCCTCGGAGTCGTAGGGGATGATCGCGAGCACCGGGCCGAACACCTCCTCCTGCGCGAGCGTCGCCTTCGGGTCGGTCACGACGAACACCGTCGGCTTGACGAAGTAGCCGTTGCCCAGGCCCTGCGGCGGCTCGGCGCCGCCGGTGACGAGCTCGGCGCCCTCCTCGATGCCCTTGCGGATGTAGCCGAGCACGCGATCGCGCTGCACGGCGGACACCAGCGGCCCGAGCTTCACGCCCTCGCCGAACGCGCTGCCGACGGTGAACGCCTCGGCGGCGGCCTTGGCGATCGCGCGCGCCTCGTCGAGGCGCGAGCGCGGCACCAGCAGCCGCGTCCACGCGGCGCAGGTCTGCCCGGAGTTCATGTAGCAGTTGGCCACCGAGGACTTCACCGCCTTCTCGAAGTCGGCGTCGTCGAGGACCACCGACGCGCTCTTGCCGCCGAGCTCGAGCGCGATCCGCTTGACGGTCTGGGCGCCGACCTCGGAGACGCGCTTGCCGGCGCGCGTGGAGCCGGTGAACGACACCATGTCGACGTCCGGATGCTCGGCGAGCCGCTCGCCGACGACCGGGCCGAAGCCGGTCACGAGGTTGAAGACGCCCGGCGGCAGGCCCACCTCGTGGATCACGTCGGCGAGGATGAACGCGTTGATCGGCGCGACCTCGGAGGGCTTGAGCACCACCGTGCAGCCGGCGGCGAGCGCGGGCGCGACCTTCAGCGTGATCTGGTTCAGCGGGTAGTTCCACGGCGTGATCGCCGCGACCACGCCGACCGGCTCGCGGGCGACCACCGAGTGGCCGACCTTGTGCTCGTACTCGAACTCGCGCGCGAGCCGCGCGTAGTTCGACCAGGCGGCGACCGGGCCGCCGACCTGCACCATCGTCGACAGCTTCAGCGGCATGCCGACCTCGGTCGCGATCGCCCGCGCGAGCTCGTCGGTGCGGGCCTTCAGGCCGTCGGCGATCTTCTGGATCAGGTCGGCGCGCGCCTCGCGCGGCGTCTGCGACCAGCCGTCGAAGGCGGCGCGCGCCGCGGCGACCGCCGCGTCGGCGTCGGCGGCGGTGCCGGCCGGGATCGTGGCGAAGCGCTCGCCGGTGTTCGAGTCGGTGACCTCGATGGTCTCGGTCGACGACGGGGCGACCCAGCGGCCGCCGACGTACAGCTGCTTGCGTTCGATCATGCGCATCTCCTCGGGAATGCGGGCGAGTATAGGCGCGCCCCCGGCGCGGCCGTTCCGCCGTCGTTCCGCCGCCGGTCCGCGATCCGGTCGAGCTCGGGCGGGGCCGGGGATACAATGGAGTTGACACCCCGTCGCGTCAGGGACGCCCGACATGACCGCGTACGGTCCGTTTTCCTCGATCCAGCCCTCGCAGGCGCCGTGAAGCCGACCGCCGCCGCCCGGTACTCGTTCTCCGGCCTCGAGTCCGTCGGGGTCGCGTCGCTGGCCGTCGCGGCCGCGGACGTCGCGCTGCTCGTCGACGGACGGGGCGCGATCCGGGACGTCGCGTCGGGAAGCGGGGTGCTCGACGCGCTCGAGCCCGCGCATTGGATCGGACGCCCGTTCGCCGAGGTGGTCGCCCCGGGAAGCCGGCCGAAGGTCGAGGCGCTGCTGCGCGATGCCGAGGGCTCGGCCCCCGCATCGAGCCATGTCGACCATCCCTCGCCGCAGGGCGACGTGCCGGTGCGGTACACGGCGATCCGGACGGGGCCGACGGGGGCGGTGATCGCGATCGGACGGGACCTGCGTCCGATCGCGCGGATGCAGCGGCACCTGGTCACCGTGCAGCAGGCGCTGGAACGCGAGCAGTCGCGGCGGGACCAGGTGGAGATCCGCTGCCGCGCGCTGTTCCACGCGGTCCCGCAGCCCGTTCTGATCGTCGAGGCGACGACGATGCGGATCGTCGAGGCGAACCCGGCGGCCTCGCGCGCGCTCGACGACGCGGGCGGCCGCCTCGTCGGTCGGCCGATCGTCGAGTGCTTCGACATCGGCGGCCGATCCGATCTGCACGCGTTGATCGATCGCGCGAGGGCCTCGCCCGATCCGCGCGAGGCCCGGCTGCGGCTGAGGCCGGGCGGCCCGGAGCTGCCGGTCGCGATGACGACGTTCCGCGAGGACGCCTCGACGATGCTGCTGGTGCGCATCGGGACGCCCGCGACGGAGTCCGACCACACGGCACCGCTGCATCGCGCGTTGCTCGGGGCCGTCGAGCGCGCGCCCGACGGGATCGTGGTCACCGACGGTGCCGGCCGCGTGCTCTACGCGAACGCGGGCTTCGCCGGGCTGGTCCGGCTCGACGCGGCCGAGCGGGCGGTCGGCGAGGTGCTCGACCGATGGCTCGGGCGCTCGGGCACCGAGCTGGGCGTGCTGATCTCCGCGCTGCGGCAGAGCGGCTCCGTCCGGCTGTTCCCGACGGTGTTGCGCGGGCGCTTCGGCGTCGAGACCCCGGTCGAGGTCTCGGCCGCGGCGGTGCCCGGCGATGCGCCGCGTCTCGCCTTCACGATCCGCGACGTCGGTCGCCGGTGGTCGGTCGAAGGCGCCGGAGAGCGGGGGCTCGGTACCGCGGTCGATCGGCTGGCCGAACTCGTCGGGCACGCGCCGATGAAGGAGATCGTCGGTACCACGGTCGACCTGATCGAGCGACGATGCATCGAGGCGGCCCTGCACCTGACCCGAAACAACCGCGCGGCCGCGGCGGAGATGCTCGGCCTGTCGCGCCAGAGCCTGTACGTGAAGCTCCGGCGCTTCGGCATGGACGACCCGGGCCCGACCGAGGACGGGCATTGACCGTCGGCGCCGCCGCCGGGCCGATGCGAGGGTCCGGCTCGGCCGCGTCCGACCGGATCGCATCCGCCGATAAGCCCCACGATCCGCGGTGCTCCGCTGCCGGATCGGGGGCGCCGGCCCTACGCTCGCGGATGCGCGACGTGCGCGCCTTGGGGAGATCGGCATGCCCGACAGGAAGACGCTGCTGCTGACCGGCGCGAGCCGGGGCATCGGCCACGCGACGGTCAAGCACTTCAGCGCCGCCGGATGGCGGGTGCTGACGGTCTCGCGCGACGCGTTCTCGCTCGCCTGCCCGTGGGCCGACGGCGCCGAGAACCACGTCGAGCTCGACCTCGGCGACATCGATTCGCTCGAAGCGGGGGTCGAGCGGATCCGGGCGAAGCTGCCCGGCGGTCGGCTCGACGCGATGGTCAACAACGCGGGCATCTCGCCGAAGGCGCCCGGCGGCGGGCGGATGGGCATCCTCGACACCGACTACCGCTCGTGGGTCCGGGTGTTCGACGTCAACCTGTTCTCGACCGCGCTGCTCGCGCGGCTGCTGTTCCCGGAGCTGAAGGCCGCGCGCGGCTCGATCGTCAACGTGACCTCGATCGCCGGCACCCGCGTGCATCCGTTCGCCGGTCCGGCCTACGCGGCCTCGAAGGCGGCGCTCGCCGCGCTGACGCGCGAGATGGCGCACGAGTTCGCGCCGCACGGGGTGCGCTGCAACGCGATCGCGCCCGGCGAGATCGACACGGCGATCCTGTCGCCCGGCACCGAGGAGCTCGCGCGCACCCAGATCCCGATGCGCCGGCTCGGTCGGCCCGAGGAGGTGGCCGCGACGATCTTCTTCCTGTGCGGATCGCCGTCGTCGTACATCAACGGCGCCGAGATCCACATCAACGGCGGGCAGCACGTCTAGCACCGCGGCGGCGGGCGTTCGCGGCCGCGAGGAACGACCGGCACCCGTCGCCCCCGGCGCCGGCGGCCGACGCGCGGCTGCACCGGTCTCGACGAAGCGCGGCGGATCCGCGCGCACGGACCCGCCGCGCGGTCTGCGACAATCGACGCCCGCCCCGCCGACGCCGCGCCGTGCCGCGCCCGAGGAGACCGCCATGCCCCGTCCCGTCCGTCCCGGTCGCCGCAGCGCGCTGCTCGGCGCCGCGGCCGCCGCGCTGTCGCCCGCCGTCGTGCGGGCGCAGTCGTTCCCGTCGCGTCCGATCCGCGTGCTGATCGGCTTTCCGGCGGGCGGCACGCAGGACGTGCTCGCGCGCGGGGTCGCCGAGATCGCCGGCCGCGCGCTCGGCCAGCCGATCGTCGTCGAGCACCGCCCCGGCGCGGCCGGCCGGATCGCGGTCGAGACGGTGAGGAACGCGCCGCCCGACGGCCACGTGCTGCTGCTCGCCACCGGCGCGATGATGTCGCTCTACCCGCACGTCTACGCCGGCCTCAAGTACGACCCGGTCCGCGACTTCGCGCCGATCGTCAACGGCGCGAGCTTCGAGCTGGCGTTCAACGTCGCGCCGTCGGTGCCGGCGAGCGACGTGCGCTCGTTCGTGGCCTGGGCCCGCACGCAGGGCGAGGCCGGGAGCCGGCTGAACTTCGCGTCCTACGGCCTGGGCACGCCCTCGCACTTCGTCGGCGAGATGCTGAACCAGGCGGCCGGCCTGCGGATGGTCCACGTGCCCTATCCGGGCTCGCCGCCCGCGCGCCAGGACTTCCTCGGCGGGCAGGTGCCGATCTACTTCGACACCGTCGGCGGCACGCTGCCGCACGCGCACTCGGGCCGGGCGAAGGTCCTCGCCACCTCGGCCGCGAAGCGCTCGCCGTTCCTGCCCGACGTGCCGACCTTCGTCGAGCAGGGCTTCGCCGACATCGTCGCCGGCGCGTGGTTCTCGTTCGTGGCGCCCGCCGCGACGCCGCGCCCGGTCGTCGAGCGGCTCGAGACGGAGTTCGCGAAGGCGCTCGCGACCCGCGAGATGCGCCAGCGCCTGCTCGTGGCCGGCATGTATCCGATCGGCGGCACCGCGGCGGAGCTCTCGCGCACGATCGAGTCGGACCTGCAGCGCTGGGGCCGCGTCGTGCGCGCCTCGGGCTTCAAGGCGCTCGACTGAGGGGCGCGCGATGACCCGCCCGAGCTTCGTCTTCATCGTCGCCGACGACCTCGGCCACGCCGACCTCGGCTGCTACGGCGGCCGGCGCGCGTCGTTCGGCGAGGTGTCGCCCGAGATCGACCGGCTCGCCGCCGAGGGCGTGCGCTTCACGCGCGGCTACGCGAACTCGCCGGTCTGCTCGCCGACGCGCTTCGCGCTGATGACCGGGCGCTGGCAGTACCGGCTGCGCGGGGCGGCCGAGGAGCCGATCCGCACCGCCGACCGCGGCACGAAGTCGCTCGGGCTGCCGCCGTCGCATCCGACGCTGCCCTCGCTGCTGGCGGCGGCGGGCTGGCGCACCGCGCTCGTCGGCAAGTGGCACCTCGGCTTCCCGCCGGAGTTCGGCCCGCTGAAGTCGGGCTACCGCGAGTTCTACGGCGCGCTGGCCGGCGGGCTCGACTACTTCTCGCACCGCGACTCGCGCGGCAACCACGACCTGTGGGACGGCGACGCCGCCTGCGACGACCCGGGCTACCTGACCGACCTGCTCACCGAGCGCGCGATCGGCGTCGTGGAGCGCGCGGCCGACGCCGGCGAGCCGTTCTTCCTCAGCCTGCACTACACGGCGCCGCACTGGCCGTGGGAGACGCGCGACGACGCGGCGGTCGTGCCGACCACCGCCGGCAACCTGTTCCACCTCGACGGCGGCAGCGTCGACACCTACCGCCGGATGATCCACCACATGGACGAGGGGATCGGCCGGCTGATGGCCGCGCTGCGCGCGCGCGGGCTCGATCGCGACACGCTCGTGGTCTTCACCAGCGACAACGGCGGCGAGCGCTTCTCGGACAACTGGCCGCTGGTCGGCGGCAAGATGGATCTCACCGAGGGCGGCATCCGCGTGCCGTGGATCGCGCGCTGGCCGGCCGCGATCGCGCCGGGCGGGGTGTGCGCGCAGCACTGCCTGACGATGGACTGGACGGCGACGATCCTCGACGCCGCCGGCGTGGCCGCGGACCCGGCCTTCCCGCTCGACGGCCGGTCGATGCTGCCGGTGCTGCGCGATCCGGCGGCGACCTTCGCGCGGCCGATGCACTGGCGGATGAACCATCGCGGCCAGCGCGCGCTGCGCGACGGGCGCTGGAAGTACCTGCGCGTGGACGGGCACGACTACCTGTTCGACGTCGAGGCCGACGAGCGCGAGCGCGCGAACCGCGCCGCGCGCGAGCCGGAGCGGCTCGCGGCGATGCGCGACGCCTGGGAGCGCTGGAACGCGACGATGCCGCCGATCCCCGACGACGCGACGGTGTCGCCCGGGTACTCGACGAAGGACATGCCCCAGCGATGACGACGCTGCGCGCGATCACGCTCGACCTCGACGACACGCTCTGGCCGGTCGGCCCGACGCTGATCGCCGCCGAGCGGGTGCTCGGCGAGTGGCTGGACGCGCACGCCCCGCGCACCGCGGCGGCGAGCGACGCGGCCTCGCGCGCGGCGATCCGCGCGCGGCTCGTCGAGCGCCATCCGGACCGCGCCCACGACATGAGCTTCCTGCGCCGCGAGGGCCTGCGGATCGCGATGGCCGCGGCCGGCGACGATCCGGCGCTCGCCGATCCGGCGTTCGAGGTGTTCCTCGAGGCCCGCCAGCGGGTGATGCCCTTCGACGACGTCGAGCCGGTGCTCGAGCGCTGGGCGGCGCGCTACCGGCTGGTCGCGGTCACGAACGGCAACGCCGACGTCGCCCGCACGGTGCTCGGCCGGTACTTCTCGGGCTCGGTCGGCGCGCACGAGATCGGCTGCGCGAAGCCCGATCCGCGGATGTTCGTCGCGGCGTGCCGGATCGCCGGCGTCGCGCCCGCCGAGGCGCTGCACGTCGGCGACGAGCCGGAGCTCGACGTGCTCGGCGCGCACCGCGCGGGGCTCCGCGCGGCCTGGCTGCGGCGGCCGTCGTTCGCGCACCGCCATCCGGCCGACGCCTGCGGGCCCGATCACCCGGGGCCGTTCGAGGACCTGCACGCGCTCGACGCGTGGCTCGCGGCCACCCACGGCTGAGCGGAGCGGGCCGCGGGCACGGCCGTTGCAGCGACGCGGTGCACCATTCGTCGATCGGGAGATCGTCATGCCCGCAGGCTCCAGTCCCAAGCGCGAACGCGAGTTCAAGAAGCTCGAGGCCGAGTTCAAGAAGGAAGGCCGCTACAAGGGCCGCGAGGAGGAGGTCGCCGCGCGCGTCGTCAACAAGCAGCGTGCGCAGCACGGCGAGGCCGCGTCGAGCGGCGGCTCGAAGTCGTCGGCGTCGAAGTCGTCGGCGTCGAAGTCGGGGTCGTCCGGCTCGGGCACGAAGACCGCGTCGCGCGCGTCGGCCTCGAAGTCGGGGGGCGCGTCGACGTCCCGCTCGGCAGCCTCGAAGTCGGCGTCGAAGACCGGAGGCTCGACCCGTCCGGCGGCGTCGAAGTCGGGGGGCGCGTCGAAGTCCCGCTCGACGTCGGCGTCGAAGTCGGCCTCGAAGTCCGGGGCATCGTCTCGCCCGTCGGCGTCGAAGTCGGGGAGCGCGTCGAAGTCCCGGTCGACGGCGGCGTCGAAACCGGCCTCGAAGTCCGGGGCGTCGTCTCGCCCGTCGGCGTCGAAGTCGGGAGGCGCGTCGAAGTCCCGGTCGACGTCTGCGTCGAAGTCGGCCGCGAAGTCCGGGGCGTCGTCTCGCCCGTCGGCCTCGAAGTCGGGAGGCGCGTCGAAGTCCCGGTCGACGTCGGCATCGAAGTCGGCGTCGAAGACCGGACGTTCATCCCGCTCGTCGGCCTCCAGGTCGGGGAGCGCGTCGACGTCCCGGCCGAGGGCGGCCTCGAAGTCGGCCTCGACGTCCCGGGGTTCGTCCCGACCGTCGGCCTCGAAGCCCGGCGGCGCGTCGACGTCCCGGTCGACGTCGGCCTCGAGATCGGCCTCGAAGTCGGGCGGCCCGTCGAGATCGGCCTCGAAGTCGGGCGGCTCGTCCCGCCCGTCGGCCTCGTCGGGGTCGTCCCGCTCCGGCTCGAAGGGCGGTCGCTCGGGCGCGTCGAAGTCCGGATCGCGGGCGAGCTGAGCGCGGTGGCCGGCGCCGGCGGCGCCGGCCCGGGCCCGCGCGGCCACGCCCCGGCGCGTGGTCCGCGCATGGTCCGCGCGCGGGCGTCGAGGGTGCCGTCGTGCGAAGATCGCCGCGGTCCGCCCCGCCCCCATGCCTTCTCCCGCCCTCCCCGGTCCACGGTGCAGCGTCCGGATCCCGCAGCGATGACGCGACCGCCCGTCCAGGGCGTCGGCGACGTCCGCCGCGCGGTCTCGTGGATGGCGGTCGCGCTGGTCGCGTTCTCGGTGATCGCGATCGCCGGTCGCGAGGCGATGCGCTCGATCGGCGCGCTCGAGCTGCTGTTCTGGCGGGCGGGCGTCGGGCTCGCGGTGCTCGCCGGGATCCACGTCGCGATGCGCGGCACGACCGCGAGCCTGGCGAGCGGCCAGCCCGCGCTGCAGGCCGGACGCGCGGTGATCCACTTCGGCGCGCAGTACTCGTGGCTCGCGGCGCTGATGCTGATCCCGCTGGTCGAGGTGTTCGCGCTCGAGTTCACGGCGCCGCTGTGGGTGGCGATCCTCGCGCCCTTCCTGCTCGGCGAGCGGCTGACCGCGCTGCGCGCGGTCGCGGCGGTGCTGGGCTTCGCCGGCGCGCTCGTCGTGGTGTGGCCGGACGGGAGCGGACCCTCGCCCGCCGCCGGATTCTCGTTGAACGCGGGCTCGCTGCTCGCGCTCGCCTCGGCGCTCGGCTTCGCGATGAACGTGATGGCGGTGCGCCGGCTCGTCCGCACCGACCGCCCGTTCGTGCTGCTCGTCTGGATGCACGCGCTGCAGCTGCCGCTCGCGGCCGCGCTGGCGATCGGCGGGCCCGGGCTCGCGCTGTCGGACGCGCGCACGTTCGGCTGGGCCGCGCTGTGCGGCGTCGCCGGCCTCGCCGCGCACTACGCGCTGTCGCGGGCGTCGAAGCTCGCCGACGCGATCGTCGTCGCGCCGATGGACTTCCTGCGGGTGCCGCTGATCGCGCTGGTCGGCGTCGCGCTCTACGACGAGCCGCTGCGCGCGATGGTGCTCGCCGGCGTCGCGTTCATCCTCGCGGGCAACGGGCTCAACGTCTGGTCCGAGCGCCGCGCGGCGCGGCGGCGCTGAACCGCGGACCTCCGCCCCGCCGATGGCGCCGCGGGCCGCGCTCGCCGATGCTGCGAGCCTCGGGCCCGTCCGGGTCCGGCCGCCCCACCGCCGAGGTCCAGCCATGCACCGCCCCGTCTCCCGCCTCGCGATCGTCGCCTGCCTGGGCGCCGCGACCCTCGCCCGCGCCGAGCCGATCGGCGAGGTCGACACCGCCTTCAAGCTGATCGGGCCGAACCACAAGGTCGTCGTCGAGGCCTACGACGATCCGAAGGTCGAGGGCGTGACCTGCTTCGTGTCGCGCGCGAAGACCGGCGGGATCTCGGGCGCGGTCGGGCTCGCCGAGGACAAGGCCGAGGCGTCGATCGCCTGCCGCCAGATCGGCCCGATCACCTTCCGGGAGGCGCTGCCGAGGCAGGAGGAGGTGTTCAACGAGCGGATGTCGCTGCTGTTCAAGCGGCTGCGGATCGTGCGGATCGTCGACGCCAAGCGCCGCTCGCTCGTCTACCTGACCTACTCCGACCGGCTGATCGAGGGCAGCCCGATGAACAGCCTGACCGCGGTGCCGTACGGCGAGGCGGCGATCCGTGTGAAGTGAGGCCCGCCCGCGGGGTCGGACCCCTTGGGCGACCGGCTCGGCCGGCCGCGGTCTCCCCGACCCCGTCGGCCGTCGCCGCACGGCGCCCGCGCAGCCCCTCGGGCACCGGGTCGCGCAGCGACACGCGGGGCCTCCGCCGTCACGGAAGCGGAGCGACGCGGCCGGGCCGGATCCGGCGCGCCTCGATGCGGCGCGTCGTTCGAGGGGCGCGCCCGGGGCGTGCCGGCCGCGCCGCGCCCGCCGTCAGCCCGGCTCGCCGAGCTCGCGCAGCTGCCGCTGCAGCGCCGACTGGTGACGGCCCAGCGCCTGGCCGACCGCCTCGATCACCGTCCTCGCCTTGTAGGGCGTCAGCAGCACGCGCACCACGTCGAGCGCCTTCAGTCGCGCGGCGAGCCTCGCGTCGCACTGCGGCGTCGAGACCACCACCGGGGTGTCGATCGCGGCCTTCAGCGTCCCGGCGCGCAGCGCCTCGAGCAGCGCGAGCGCGTGACCGGCGTCGTCGAGCGCGACGAACAGCAGCTCGCACGAGCGGGTGGCGAGCAGCTCCGCGGCGCGCACGGCGCTCGAGACCGGATGCACCTCCAGCCCGTGGTCCGTCCGGTAGACCTCGGTGGCGACCGACGCGACCGCGCTGCGCATCACGGCCTGCGGTTCGACGAGCAGCAGGCGGGGGCCGCTCATGCGGCGCCCCGCAGCGCGTCGGCGTCCGCGACGACGACCGTCTCGCCCGCGCGCAGCTGCTCGACGGCAAGATCGCGCAGCGCCCGCAGGATCGCGGCGTCGACGGCATCGAAGCCGCGCGCGACCGTGTCGATCACGCACAGCGTGCCCAGCCGCAGCCCCGGCGCCGTCTCGAGCGGCGCGCCCGCGTAGAAGCGGATGCCGGGCGCGCCCGTCACCAGCGGGTTGTCCGCGAAGCGCGGATCGAGCCGCGCGTCCTCGACGACGAGCGGCTCGGCGCGCAGGATCGCGTGCGCGCAGAACGCCACGCCGCGCGGCGTCTGGAGGCCGCAGACCAGCCCCGCGGGGTCGAGCTTCGACTTGAACCACTGGCGCTCGGCGTCGACCAGCGACAGCAGCGCGATCGGCACGTCGAACTCGTCGACGGCGAAGCGCACGATCCGGTCGAAGCGCTCCTCGGGCGGCGTGTCGAGGATCAGCAGGCGGCGCAGCGCGTCGAGGCGCTCGCGCTCGTTGTCGGGCAGGGGGGCGGCGGGCATCGGTCGTTCACGCGAGGGCCGGTCGGCCGGACAGTGTGTCAGGGCTCGGGCCGCCGGACGGCGACGGGCCGGGGCGGGCGCGATGGACACCGTCGGCGGACCGACGGGCGGCCCCGGCGCCGGGGCGGACGACGCGTGCGGCCCACGGTCGGAGCGGGTCGGCCGCGCCGCGCCGGGGCATCATCGGCGTCGTGCCGTCCGCCGATCCCCCGTCCCGTCCGCGTCGCGCGCCGCGCTGCCGCCACCACGTGTACGTCGTCGAGCTCGACGACCGCGTGTGGAACGAGCCGCGCTTCCGCCGCGCCAATCCGGACTGGCGCCCCGGCCGCCCGTTCGTCTACGTCGGCATGACGGGGCTCGATCCGGATCGGCGCTTCGACCGCCACAAGGCGGGCGTGCGCGCGAACCGCTTCGTGCTCGAGTACGGGCTGCGGCTGCTGCCGGCGCTGTACGAGGTCTACAACCCGATGCCCTACGAGGCGGCGCGCGAGATGGAGGTCGAGCTCGCGATCGCGCTGCGCGAGGCGGGGTACGGCGTGTGGCAGGCGTGAGCGCCGCGGCCCGGGGTTCGCCGCCGGGGCGAGCCTCCGCCGCGCCGCGGGCGCTCGTTCAGTCGAGATCCGCGACCCGCAGCACCGTCTTGCCCACGCCGCGTCCCTCGAACGCGAACGCGAGCGCCGCGCGGTGGTCCTCGAACGCGAACTCGCGCCCGACCGGCGGATCGAGCGCGCCCTCGTCGACGCCGCGCAGCAGCGCCTGCAGGTGCGCCAGCGCGCGCTGCGGCTCGAGGAGCTGGAACTGGCGCACGTCCACGCCGACCAGCGACGCGCCCTTGAGCAGCGGCAGGTTCGCCTTCAGCGCCGGGATCGGCCCGCCGACGAAGCCCACGACGCAGTGGCGGCCGCCCCACGCGAGCGAGCGGAACGCGGGCTCGAACAGCGGCCCGCACACCGGATCGAACACCACGTCCGGGCCGGCCCCGCCGAGCGCCGCCTTCAGCCGGTCGCGCCAGCCGTCGGGGTCGGTGTCGATCGCCGCGTGCGCCCCGTGGGCGAGCGCGTGCTCGCGCCGCTCGGGCGTCGACGCCGCGGCGAGCACCGTCGCCCCGAGCGCCCGGCCGACCTGCACCGTGGCGAGCCCGACGCCGCCCGCCGCGCCGAACACCAGCAGTCGCTCGCCGGGCGCGAGCCGGGCGCGGTCCTGCAGGCCGTGCAGCGCGGTGAGGTAGTTGACCCGGAAGCCCGCCGCCTGGGCGAGCGTCATGCGGTCGGGGATCCGGCAGACGTCGCCGGCCGCGGCCTTCGCGAACTCGGCGAACCCGCCGGCGACCACGGCGAGCACCCGGTCGCCGGGCGCGAGCCCCTCGACGCCGGCACCGACGGCGTGCACCCGACCGCCGACCTCCTGGCCGGGCACGTGCGGCAGCGGCGGCCTGACCTGGTAGCGGCCCGAGGCGATCAGCGCGTCGACGTAGCCGATGCCGCACGCGGCGACGCGCACCACCACCTCGCCCGCCGACGGCTCGGGCGCGTCGACGGTCTCGATCGCGTAGTCGTCGATCGAGGCGAGCGAGCTCGAGCGAACCGCCTTCATCACCGCCCTCCCCTTCGTCGCGCGACGCGCCGGCGTCCGGTCGGGCGTCCCGCGGTCGAGCCCGCGGAATCCGGTCGCCGGACGGACGTCCGCTCACACGTCGATGTTCCTCGCCCCCAGCGCGTTCTGCTCGATGAACGCCCGGCGCGGCTCGACCTCGTCGCCCATCAGCGTCGTGAAGATCCGGTCCGCGGCGATCGCGTCCTCGATCTGCACCTTGAGCAGGCGGCGGGCCGACGCGTCCATCGTCGTCTCCCACAGCTGCTCGGCGTTCATCTCGCCGAGGCCCTTGTAGCGCTGCCGTCCGACGCCGCGCTCGGCGTCGGTCAGCAGCCAGCGCATCGCGTCGCGGAAGTCGACGACCGTGTGCGCGCGCTGGCGCTCGCCCTCGCCGCGCCGGATCTCGGCGCCCTCCCCGATCAGCCCGCCCACCGTCAGCGCGCACTCGACGAGCGTCCGGTAGTCGGCCGACACGAGGAAGTGCGCGTCGATCACGCTGACCCGCACGTTGCCGTGGTGCTTGCGCTCGATCCGCAGCTGCCAGGCCTCGTCCTTGTCGTCGAACGTCGCGCGCACCGTGGCGCGCGCGCTGCCGTCGGCCTTCTGGGCCTCGGACTGGTAGCGCGCCATCGAGGTCTCGAGCCGCGCGGCCGACAGACCGGCGACCGCCTCGCCCGCGAGGTCGAGCTCGCAGCCGTCGAGGATCGCGCGCAGCGCGTCCTGGTCGATGATCCGCGCGAGCCGGTCGATCACCGCCTCGGCGAGCAGGTACTTGCGCGCGAGCTCGCCGAGCGCGTCGCCCGAGATCGCGCCGGGCGAGCCGGCGGTGGCCGCGCCGATCGCCGCGGCGTTGGCGCCCGGGCCCGCCGCCTGCACGCGCGCGTCGTACTCGATCTTCGCGATCGCGTTCGGCAGCAGCGTCGCGCCGTCGAGCGCGAGCCGCAGCATCCACTGGTTCAGCTCGTGGTCGTCCTTCAGGTAGCGCTCGTCCTTGCCGTGCTTGACCTTGTAGAGCGGCGGCTGGGCGATGTAGATGTGCCCGCGCTCGATCAGCTCGGGCATCTGGCGATAGAAGAACGTCAGCAGCAGCGTCCGGATGTGCGCGCCGTCGACGTCGGCGTCGGCCATCAGGATGATCCGGTGATAGCGCAGCTTCTCGATGTTGAAGTGCCCGGTCACGTTCCCGGCGCCGCCCACCGGCGCCGCGCCGATGCCGGTGCCGAGCGCGGTGATGAGCGTCGCCACCTGCTCGGAGCTGATCATCTTGTCGAAGCGCGCGCGCTCGACGTTCAGCACCTTGCCGCGCAGCGGCAGGATCGCCTGGTACTTGCGGTC
>DASPJX010000045.1:0-2519 GCA_035628395.1 Burkholderiaceae bacterium
GCGACGCCGGCGCCGGCCGCCGCCGCGACGCCCGCGCCGACCCCGACCCCGACTCCGATGGCCCCGGCCCAGCCTCCTAAGGCCGAGTCCGCGCCGGTCGAGCCGCCGAAGGCCGCCGCGCCGTCGGACGCCGCGCCCCCGACCCCGGCCGCCTCGACGGCGCCCGCGCCGGTCGCCGAGGCGAGCATGTTCGACGACCTGCTCGAGAACCCGTTCCTGCTGCCCGGCCTGGGCGGCATCGCGCTGCTCGGCGCCGGCTACGGCTGGTACGCGATGCGGCGTCGCCGCAAGGTCGAGAAGTTCGAGGACAGCCTGATCGCGGCCGACGCGTTCACCGCCAACTCGCTGTTCGGCTCGACCGGCGGCCAGAGCGTCGACACGAGCAACAGCGTGTTCGCCACGCCGGCCGCCTCGGCGGTCGACGTGCACGCGACCGAGGTCGACCCGATCGCCGAGGCCGACGTCTACATCGCCTACGGCCGCGAGTCGCAGGCCGAGGACATCCTGAAGGAGGCGCTCAAGCGCCAGCCGGAGCGCCAGGCGATCCGCGCGAAGCTGCTCGAGATCCACTCGGGCCGCAAGGACGCGAAGGCCTTCGAGGCGGTCGCGCGCGAGATGCACGAGATGACCGGCGGCCAGAACGAGGAGTGGCCGAAGGTGGTCACGATGGGCCTGTCGCTCGATCCCGAGAACCCGCTGTACGGCGGCGGCGTCGGGTCGGCGGCGCCGGGCCTCGGCGCGGCCGGTGCGGCGGGCGCGGTCGCCGCGGGCGCCGCGTTCGCGGCGTCGGGTCACGACCTCGACTTCCCCGACATGAACCTCGAGGCCGGCGCGCCCGAGCTGCCGTCGCTCGACCTGCCGGCCGCCTCGGCGCCCGCCGTGCCGTCGCCGGCGCCGAGCGCGAGCGCCGAGTCGTACGACGACATGCCGAGCCTCGACTTCGATCTCGACCTCGACACCCGGATCGACCGGGCGGCCTCGGTCGAGGGCGCCGAGATCGCCGACACCCTGGCCGGCGGCGCCGCGGGCGACGATGCGGCCGCGAAGTTCGACCTGCCCTCGCTCGACCTCGACCTCGACGCGGCGCCCGCCGCCGCGGCGCCGATGTCGCACCGGGAGGAGCCGGTCTCCGAGCTCGACCTGGACCTGCCGTCGCTCGAGGGGCTGGGCGCGCCCACGCCGCTGTCCGGCGGCCCGATCCCGGCCAACGCGCCGGGGCTCGACCTCTCGCCGATCAGCCTCGACCTCGAGCCGGCCACCGCGCTCGCCGACGACGAGTCGGAGGCGGCGCTGGGCGCCTCGGGCCGCTGGCAGGAGATGGCGACCAAGCTCGACCTCGCCTCGGCGTACGAGGAGATCGGCGACAAGGAAGGGGCGCGCGAGCTGCTGCAGGAGGTGATCCGGGGCGGCGACGGCGGGCAGCAGCAGAAGGCCCGCGCGATGCTCGCGAAGATTGGCTGATCCACACCGCGTCGCGGCCGGCGCGCGCCGGCCGCGACGCGTGCCGCGCCGGCCGTGAGGCTCGCGCTCGGCCTGGCCTACGACGGCTCGGCCTTCCCGGGATGGCAGACGCAGCCCGCCGGCGACGCGGTCCAGGACCACGTCGAGCGCTCGCTGTCGGCGCTCGCCGGGCATCCGGTCGCCACGGTCTGCGCCGGACGCACCGACGCCGGCGTCCACGCGCTGAACCAGGTCGTCCACCTCGACACCGACGCGAGCCGTCCGCACAACGCCTGGGTGCGCGGCGTCAACGCCCGCCTGCCGGGCACGGTGTCGGTCCAGTGGGCGAGGGCGGTGCCCGACGACTTCCACGCGCGCTTCCACGCGCGCTCGCGCACCTACCGCTACCTGATCCGCTGCGCCGAGGCGCCGCACCCGCTGTGGCGCGAGCGCGCCGGCTGGGTGTTCCGCGCGCTCGACGTCGACGCGATGCGCGAGGCGGCCGCGGCGCTGCTCGGCGAGCACGACTTCACGAGCTTCCGCTCCGCGCAGTGCCAGGCGGCGACGCCGGTGCGCACGCTGAGCCGGCTCGCGATCGAGCGACGGGGCGACTTCGTCGTCCTCGAGCTCGTCGCCAACGCGTTCCTGCACCACATGGTGCGCAACGTCGTCGGCGCGCTGGTGTGGGTCGGCACCGGCCGCCGGCCGCCGGGCTGGATGGGCGAGCTGCTGGCGGCGCGGCGGCGCGCGCTCGGCGCTCCGACCTTCTCGGCGGCAGGGCTGTACCTGGCGGGGGTCGAGTACGATCCGGGGCTCGCCCTGCCGTCCGAGCCGCTCGATCCGTTCGCGCCGGCGGCGGCCGCGCCGACCGACGAGCCCACCCCCCGATGAGAACGCGCATCAAGTTCTGCGGCCTGGTCCGCCCCGAGGACGTCGACACCGCGGTGGCGCTCGGGGTCGACGCGATCGGCCTCGTGTTCTACCCGAAGAGCCCGCGCGCGCTGTCGCCCGACGAGGCCGCGGCGCTGCGGCGCCGGCTGCCGTCGTGGGTGTCGGCGATCGGGCTGTTCGTCGACGAG
>DASPJX010000046.1:0-2879 GCA_035628395.1 Burkholderiaceae bacterium
GGCGTGGCGTTCCTGAAGAGCCCGGTGGGCCAGATGTTCCACCAGTTCTCCGGCGAGAACATGCTGCGCGCCGACGTCTGCAACGCGGTCGAGGAGCTCGGCCAGCTGCTCGACCACACCGGGCCGGTGGCGAAGAGCGAGCACAACGCCGCGCGGATCTTCAGCAGCGACCACCTGTTCTTCGTCACGAACGGCACCAGCACCGCGAACAAGATCGTCTGGCACTCGGCGGTCGCCACCGACGACGTCGTGCTCGTCGACCGCAACTGCCACAAGAGCGTGCTGCACGCGATCATGATGACCGGCACGGTGCCGATCTTCCTGCAGCCCACGCGCAACCACCTCGGCATCATCGGCCCGATCCCGAAGGAGGAGTTCTCGCCCGAGAGCATCCGCCGCAAGATCGAGGCGAACCCGCTGGTCAAGGACAAGAGCGTGCGGCCGCAGGTGATGACGATCACCCAGTCGACGTACGACGGCATCGTCTACAACGTCGAGACCATCAAGTCGGTGGTCGGCGACTACATCGAGAACCTGCACTTCGACGAGACGTGGCTGCCGCACGCCACGTTCCATCCGTTCTATCACGAGATGCACGCGATCGGCGAGAACCGGCCGCGCTCGCAGACCGCGATGGTCTTCTCCACGCAGTCGGTGCACAAGCTGCTCGCCGGCCTGTCGCAGGCCTCGCAGATCCTCGTGCAGGAGCCGGTGGGGCGCAAGCTCGATCGCTACCGCTTCAACGAGGCGTACCTGATGCACACGTCGACCTCGCCGCAGTACTCGATCATCGCGTCGTGCGACGTGGCGGCGGCGATGATGGAGCAGCCGGGCGGACGCGCGCTCGTCGAGGAGTCGATCTCCGAGGCGCTCGACTTCCGCCGCGCGATGAAGAAGGTCGACGACGAGTACGGCGAGTCGTGGTGGTTCCGGCTCTGGGGCCCGAAGGTGTTCAACCACGTCGGCTCGGGCGACCGCGAGGAGTGGTTCCTGCACTCGAGCGACGCCTGGCACGGCTTCGGCGACGTGGCGCCGGGCTTCAACATGCTCGACCCGATCAAGGCGACGATCGTCACCCCGGGTCTCGGCCTCGACGGCAGCTTCTCGCAGTGGGGCATCCCCGCCTCGCTCGTCACGAAGTACCTCGCCGAGCACGGGGTCGTCGTCGAGAAGACCGGCCTGTACTCGTTCTTCGTGATGTTCACGATCGGCATCACCAAGGGCCGCTGGAACACGCTGGTCACCGAGCTGCAGCAGTTCAAGATGGACTACGACGGCAACCAGCCGCTGTGGCGGGTGATGCCGGAGTTCGTCGCGAAGTTCCCGCAGTACGAGCGCACCGGCCTGCGCGACCTCGCGCAGCAGATCCACGAGGAGTACCGCCGGCACGACGTCGCGCGCGTGACGACCGACATGTACCTGTCGGACATCGAGCCGGCGATGAAGCCGTCGGACGCCTACGAGTGCCTCGCGCACCGGCGCGTCGACCGCGTGCCGATCGACGAGCTCGAGGGCCGGATCACGACGATGCTGGTCACGCCGTACCCGCCGGGCATCCCGCTGCTGATCCCGGGCGAACGCTTCAACCGGACGATCGTCGCGTACCTGAAGTTCGCGCGGTCCTTCAACGAGCGCTTCCCCGGCTTCTCGACCGACGTCCACGGCCTCGTCGTCGAGAGCGACGGGCGCGGCCGCAGCGACTACTTCGTCGACTGCGTCAGCCTCTGAGCCGCCTCCGGGCGTGGCCGCCCCCGCCGGGGGCGCCGCGCGCAGGCCCTCAGCGCCGCGGCGGTCCCGGGTCGACGACCAGCCGCGTGCCGGCGACCACGTCGTAGAGCGCGCGCCGCTGCGGGTCGAACGCCGCCCAGGCGATCGGCACCGGGAAGAGCAGCAGGCCCGCCGGGCCGACGTGCTTCCACGCGGCGAAGGGCAGGATCAGCCCGGCCGCGGCGACCGCGAACCGGACCGCCGCGCGACCGCGTCCGACCGGACCGCCGCGGGCGTCGACCAGCCGCAGCCCGACCGTCTTCATCGGCAGCGTGCGCCGGCCGAGGCTCCAGAACCAGACGAAGTACGCCCCGAGCACCGCGAGCAGGAAGCCCTGGAACGCCCAGCGCATCGGGCCGGGCACGCCCTGGAAGCGGACGAGCGCCGAGAAGCCGTAGCCGAAGAAGACCACCACGCCGAACAGCACGATCGACTCGTAGACGGCGCTCATGCAGCGGCGCCACAGCCCGGCCGGGACCGGGCCGGGAAGGTCCGGCGCGTCGACCGCCACCGCGCTCAGCGAGCGCCGCCGCCGGCCGGGTCGCGGGCGGGGACGATCGCGCTCGCGCCGCCGAGCGTGGGCGGCTGCGGCGCGAACCGCGGCAGCGGCTGCGCCGCGATCCGGGCCAGGCCGTTGCGGGCGGCGACGTGGCGGGCGGCGGTGTTGCTGGTACTGCCGACCGCGTTCAGGACGGTGCGCTGGTCGGCGGTCAGCGACTGGTAGTTCTCCCACTCCGCGATCACGTGCTCGCGCGCGGCCTGCTGCGCGAGCCGGTAGTTGGCACGCGCGAGCCGCCGGTCCTCGGGCGTGAGCGCCGCCCATTCGGCGATCCGGCGCTGGACCCGGGCCTGCTCGTCGGGCTGCATCGACGGGAAGCGCTTCGCGAGGTCGGCCCAGGCGAGCTTCTCGGCCACCGGCAGCGCGTTCCACTGCCTGGAGAAGGGCTCGAGGACCTGCTGCTGGGTGGGGGCGAGCTCGGACCACAGCGGCTGGGCGAGCGGCAGCAGCGACGGCCGGCGCGGCTCGGTGCGCCGCTGCGGCGGCCGGGGAGCGGGCTCGGCGCGCGGCGCCGGCGCGGCGGCGGCCGGGTCGGGGGCCGGGGAGGCCGGGG
>DASPJX010000047.1:0-5154 GCA_035628395.1 Burkholderiaceae bacterium
GGCGAGGAAGCGGCAGGCGCGCAGGCCGCCCTGCGCGTAGGTCGCGCGGCTCGACGAGCGGTGCGAGATCTCGATGCGCTCGCCGGTGCCGCAGAACATCACCGTGTGGTCGCCGACGACGTCGCCGCCGCGGACCACCGAGAAGCCGATCGTGCCGCGCTCGCGCTCGCCGGTGACGCCCTCGCGAGCCCAGGTCGCGACCGCGTCGAGGTCCTTGCCGAGGGCGCCCGCGATCGTCTCGCCCATCCGCAGCGCGGTGCCCGACGGGGCGTCGACCTTGTGCCGGTGGTGCGCCTCGACGATCTCGACGTCGTAGTCCTCGGACAGCAGCCGCGCCGCGACCTCGAGCAGCCGCAGCGTGACGTTGACGCCCACGCTCATGTTCGGCGCGAACACCACGCCGATGCGCTCGGCCGCCCGCGCGATCTCGCGCCGGCCGGCCTCGTCGAAGCCGGTCGTGCCGATCACCATCCGCACGCCGCGCTCGACGCAGGCGCGCAGGTGCGCGAGCGTGCCCTCCGGGCGCGTGAAGTCGATCAGCACGTCGGCGCCGGCGAGCGCGACCGCCGGGTCGGCGGTCACGATCACCCCGGTCGCGCGGCCGGCGAACTCGCCCGCGTCGCGGCCGATCGCCGGGGCGCCGGCGACGTCGAGCGCGCCGGCCAGCGTCGCGTCGGGCGCGTCGAGCACCGTCTCGACGAGCGTGCGGCCCATCCGGCCGGACGCGCCGGCGATCGCGATCCGCAGGCTCATCGGAACCGCCCCTGGCGGCGCCGGAAGCCCGGCAGCGCGGGATCGGTGCCGTCGTCGCTCGCCGGAAGCGCGTCGGCCTCGACCCGGGCGACCCGGCCCTCGGCGAAGTGCACGGTCGCCCGGCGCAGGTCGGCCGTGCCGTTCGGATGCTGGAAGCGGAAGACGTAGTCCCAGCGGTCGGTGCGGAACGGATCGACCAGCAGCGGCGTGCCCAGCGCGAAGCGCACCTGCTCGCGCGTCATGCCGGTCCGGACCTGCGACAGCATCGACTGGTCGACGTAGTTGCCCTGCGGGATGTCGATCCGGTAGGGGGTGAACGGACCGCTGCGGCTCCGGTCGGACGATGCGCATCCCCCGAGGACGAGGGCGGCGGCGGCGAGCAGGGCGAGGCGCGATGGCCGCATCGGAGTCATGGCCGTAGGGAGCGGCGGGGCGTGCAAAGCCGCTATGATACCCACTCGCAGTCGACCGGCCGCCCGTCGGGCGCGTCGCTCCCGAATCGCAGCCGGAGGCACGCGGTGCCCACTCCGAACGAACTGAAGAGCATGGGGCTGAAGGCCACGCTGCCCCGGCTCAAGATCCTCGAGCTGTTCCAGGTCCGCCGGCACCGCCACATGAGCGCCGAGGACGTCTACCGCGAGCTGCTCGCCGAGCACCACGACATCGGCCTCGCCACGGTCTACCGCGTGCTGCTGCAGTTCGAGCAGGCGGGCATCCTCAAGCGCAGCAATTTCGAGTCCGGCAAGTCGGTCTACGAGCTCGACGAGGGCCAGCACCACGACCACCTCGTCTGCCTGCAGTGCGGCCGGGTCGAGGAGTTCTACGACCCCGAGATCGAGCGACGCCAGCAGGTCGTCGCCGAGGAGCGCGGCTTCGCGCTGCGCGACCACGCGCTCGCGCTGTACGCGAACTGCACGAAGACCGACTGCCCGCACCGCCGCCCCTGATCCGCATCGGACGCCGCGCCCGACCGGATCGGACGAGCGGACGGCGGCACGGTTATTGCTAAGGTGGGGGTATGGACACCGCGCCCCTGTCTCCGCTGCCCCCGCCGCCGGGCGTCTTCGACGAGATGCTCGACGGCGCGGACCCCCGCCCGCACTACGCGGCCTACGCCCGGTGGCTCGCGTCGATGTCGCCCGAGCAGATGGCGGCCAAGCGGGCCGAGGCCGACCTGATCTTCCGGCGCACCGGCATCACCTTCTCGGTGTACGGCGACGAGGGCGGCACCGAGCGGCTGATCCCGTCCGACGTGGTGCCGCGGATCATCTCGGGCGACGAATGGGAGCGGCTCGAGCGCGGCCTCGTGCAGCGGGTGACGGCGATCAACCGCTTCCTCGCCGACATCTACCACGGCCAGGAGATCCTGAAGGCCGGCCTGATCCCCGAGGACCAGATCCTCGCGAACGACCAGTTCAGCGTCGCGATGATCGGCACGCGGGTGCCGCGCGACGTCTACGCGCACATCGTCGGCGTCGACATCGTCCGCCACGGCGACGGCACCTACTACGTGCTCGAGGACAACCTGCGGGTGCCCTCGGGCGTGTCGTACATGCTGAGCAACCGCAAGATGATGATGCGGCTGTTCCCCGACCTCTTCAGGCGCTACCAGGTGCGCCCGGTCGAGCACTATCCGGCGCTGCTGCTGCAGACGCTGCGCGCCGCCGCCGAGACCGACTCGCCGACGGTGGTGCTGCTGACGCCCGGGCGCTTCAACAGCGCCTACTTCGAGCACGCGTTCCTCGCCCAGCAGATGGGCGTCGAGCTCGTCGAGGGCCAGGACCTGTTCGTGCAGGACGCCTGCGTGTACATGCGCACGACCGAGGGCCCGAAGCGCGTCGACGTGATCTACCGCCGCATCGACGACGTGTTCTTGGATCCGCTCGCGTTCCGGCCCGACTCGATGCTCGGCGTGCCGGGGCTGCTCGCCGCGTACCGGCTCGGCAACGTCGCGATCTGCAACGCGGTCGGCACCGGCGTGGCCGACGACAAGTCGATCTACCCGTACGTGCCGGAGATGATCCGCTTCTATCTCGGCGAGGAGCCGATCCTGAAGAACGTGCCGACCTGGCAGTGCCGCCGCCCGGACGACCTCGCGCACGTGCTCGCGAACCTGCGCGAGCTGGTGGTGAAGGAGGTGCACGGCGCCGGCGGCTACGGGATGCTGGTCGGGCCGACCAGCAGCGAGGCCGAGATCGAGGCGTTCCGCGCGGTGCTCGAGGCGAAGCCGGGCAACTACATCGCGCAGCCGACGCTGTCGCTGTCGTCGTGCCCCACCTTCGTCGAGGAGGGCGTCGCGCCCCGGCACATCGACCTGCGGCCGTTCGTGCTGGTCGGGCGCGACGTGCGGATCGTGCCGGGCGGGCTCACGCGGGTCGCGCTGCGCCGCGGCTCGCTGGTGGTGAACTCGTCGCAGGGCGGGGGCACCAAGGACACCTGGGTGGTCGACGCCGCCGAGGCCGCCGACGCCGCGCGCCCCGAGCCCGCCTGAACGGGGAACGCCGTGCTGTCGCGAGTCGCCTCCCACCTGTACTGGCTGTCGCGCTACTTCGAGCGCGCCGAGAACATGGCCCGGATCCTGGACGTCGGCGCGTCGCTCGCGCTGCTGTCCGGGCAGGGCGACGAGCGCACGGCGACCGAGCCGCTCGTCATCACCGAGACGCTCGAGGCGTTCGTCGCGACCGGGCGCGCGTCGACGCCCGAGAACGTCGCGCGCTTCCTCGCCTGGGATCCCGACCATCCGTCGTCGATCGTCAACTGCCTGCAGTCGGCGCGCGAGAACGCGCGCGCGGTCCGCGGCTCGATCACCTCCGAGATGTGGGAGAACGTCAACGACACCTGGCTGCAGGTGCAGGCCCGGCGTCGCGGCGGCGGCGACGCCATCGACGCGGCGTTCTTCGACTGGGTCAAGGAGCGCTCCCACCTGTTCCGCGGCATCACCTTCGCGACGATCCGCCGCGACCAGCCGTACCGGTTCATCCGCCTCGGCACCTTCCTCGAGCGGGCCGACAACACCGCGCGGATCCTCTCGGTCAAGCAGGGACGCCGCCCCGACGACGCCCCCGGCGACGGCCTGGACGACCACTACCGGCTGTCGGCGGTGCTGCGCTCGGTGAGCGCGCTCGAGGCGTACCGCGACACCTACCGCGACGCGATCGAGGCGCGGCGCGTCGCCGAGCTGCTGATCTTCGACCCGACGCTGCCGCGGTCGCTGCGCTTCTGCTTCGACGAGGTCTCGCGCATCCTCGCCGACCTGCCGCAGGGCCCGGCGCGCACCGCGCGCCGGCTCGCCGCGCACATGCTCGCGCTGCTCGAGCACGGCTCGCTCGACGAGGTGATGGCGGTCGGGCTCGACGCGTTCCTCGAGCGCTTCCTGCGCAACAACGTGCGCCTCGGCGCGGCGGTCCACGCGGCGTACATGGAGGTGAAGTGAGATGCTGCTGACCGTCTGGCACTCCACCGTCTACCGGTACGCGGCCGAGGTCGCGCGCAGCACCCAGGTCATCCGCCTGACCCCCGCGACCGGCGCGCGCCAGCGCACGCTCGAGTGGACGGTCGAGCTGCCCCAGCCGGCCCGCACGCTGACCGACGCGTACGACAACCTGACCCACGTGCTGACGCTCGACGCGCCGCACCAGGAGATCCGTATCGTCGCGCGCGGCCGGGTCGAGGTCGACGACACCGACGACGGCGAGCCGGCCGGGCGGATCAACCCGCGGGTGTTCCTGCGCTCGACGCCGCTGACCGGCGCCGACGACGCGATCCGCGCGTTCCTCGCGCCGCTGCGCGCGATGGTGCGCACGCGGCCGATGATGGGCCTGACCGACCTGATGCACGCGCTGCTCGAGCGCATGCCCTACGAGTCGGGCCACACCTCGGTCGAGTCGACCGCCGCGCAGAGCTTCGCGGCGTCGCGCGGCGTGTGCCAGGACCACGCGCACGTCTACGTCGCCTGCTGCCGCGAGCTCGGCATCCCGGCGCGCTACGTGAGCGGCTACGTCTACACGTCCGACCGCGACCACGTCGCGAGCCACGCGTGGGCCGAGGCCTGGGTCGCGAACCGGTGGATCAGCTTCGACGTCAGCAACGCGACGCAGGCGGGCGAGGCCCACCTGAAGCTCGCGGTCGGGCTCGACTACCTCGACGCCTGCCCGGTGCGGGGCGTGCGACTGGGCGGGGGCGAGGAGGAGCTGCACACGCACGCGCGCGTGGCCGCGGGCGTGATCTTCCAGCAGTAGCGTCGCGCGCCGGCCGAGGCGGGCGGGGCCCGCACGACGTGCGCGACCCCGTGGCGGGGGAGGGCCCGCGACGGCAGCGACCCCGCGACGGGCGCGATCCCGCGATGGGCGCGACTCCGCGACGGGCGCGACTCCGCGATGGCCGCGACCCCGAGATGGGCGC
>DASPJX010000048.1:0-6116 GCA_035628395.1 Burkholderiaceae bacterium
GCCTCCGCGGTGACCGGCACGCCGGTCGAGGACATCGAGTACGTCGCGAAGACCCTCGCCGAGAACCGCCCCGGCTTCATCATCTGGGCGATGGGCCAGACGCAGCACAACAACGCCAACGGCATCGTGCGCGCGTCGAACATCCTGATGCTCGCGCTCGGCAACGTGGGACGCTCGGGCGGCGGCTGCAACATCTACCGCGGCCATGACAATGTCCAGGGCGCGACCGATATCGGGCCCAACCCGGACACGCTGCCCGGCTACTACCCGGTGGCGGTGCCCGGCTCGTGGACGCACTGGGCGAACGTGTGGAACGTGGACCTCGAGTGGCTGAAGAAGCGCTACGCCTCCGAAGCGATGATGGCGAAGCCCGGCATGACGGTGTCGCGCTGGATCGACGGCGTGATGGAGAAGAACGAGGCCATCGACCAGGACCCGAACCTGCGCGCGATCTTCTTCTGGGGTCATGCGCCGAACTCGCAGACGCGCGGCTCCGAGATGCTCGAGGCGATGAAGAAGCTCGACCTCATGGTCGTGATCGACCCGTATCCGTCGGCGAGCGCGGCGATGTTCGCCAAGGTGCGCAAGGACGGCGCCTATCTGCTGCCGGCGTGCACGCAGTTCGAGACCGAGGGCTCGGTCACGGCGTCCAACCGCTCCATCCAGTGGCGCGAGAAGGTCATCGATCCGCTCTTCGAGAGCCGCTCGGACCAGATGATCATGTACCAGCTCGCGGTGAAGCTCGGCTTCGGCGACCAGTTCCTCGGCAAGAAGGACGGAAAACAGCAGCTGCGCCTGGTGAAGGCGCCCGGCGGCGAGGAGCCCGCGATCGAGGATGTGACGCGCATGGAGACCAACCGCGGCGCGTGGACCATCGGCTACACCGGCCAGTCGCCCGAGCGCATGCAGGCGCATATGCGAAACATGCACGTGTTCGACGTAAAGACGCTGCGCGCGCGCGGCGGCAAGGACGCGAAGACGGGCTACGACCTGACCGGCGACTACTTCGGCATGCCTTGGCCCTGCTACGGCACGCCGCAGTTGAAGCACCCGGGCTCGCCCAATCTGTACGACACCTCCAAGCACCCGATGGACGGCGGCATGACGTTCCGCGCCTTATTCGGCATGGAGAGGGACGGCGTCAACCTGCTTGCCGAGGACGGCGTGCACAACAAGGGCAGCGACATCACGACCGGCTACCCGCAATTCGACCACGTGCTCCTGAAGAAGCTGGGCTGGTGGGAAGAGCTGACGGAGGAGGAGAAGAAGCTCGCCGAGGGCAAGACCTGGGCGAACGACATGTCGGGCGGCATCATCCGCGTGGCGATGAAACACGGCTGCACGGCTTTCGGCAACGCCAAGGCGCGCGCCGTGGTGTGGAACTTCCCCGACCCGGTTCCGATCCACCGCGAGCCGCTGTTCAGCCCGCGGCCGGAGATGGTCGAGAAGTACCCCACGCACGACGACGTGAAGGTCTTCTGGCGCCTGCCGACGCTCTTCAAGTCGGTGCAGCAGGCGGCGGTCAAGGAGGAGGTGCACAAGAAGTTCCCGCTGGTCCTCACGAGCGGCCGCCTGGTCGAGTACGAAGGCGGCGGCGAGGAGACGCGCTCCAATCCGTGGCTCGCCGAGCTCATGCAGGACAACTTCGTGGAGATCAACCCGAAAGCGGCGGCCGACCGCGGCATCCGCAACGGCGAGTACGTCTGGGTGTCGACGCCCGGCAAGAACCCCGGCGGCGGCAACGTGCGCCTGAAGGTCAAGGCGCTCGTGACCGAGCGCGTGGGGCCGGACACCTGCTTCATCCCGTTCCACTTCTCGGGCTGGTGGCAGGGCGAAGACATGCTGCCCTACTACCCGGAGGGTGCGGCGCCCATCGTGCGCGGCGAGGCGGTCAACACGGCCACGACCTACGGCTACGACCGCGTCACCATGATGCAGGAAACCAAGACCACGCTTTGCCAAGTGGCGAAGGCTTAAGGAGGGAACCATGGCCAGAATGAAATTCCTGTGCGACGCCGAGCGCTGCATCGAGTGCAACGGCTGCGTCACCGCCTGCAAGAACGAGAACGAAGTGCCGTGGGGCGTGAACCGCCGCCGCGTCGTCACGATCAATGACGGCGTGGTGGGCGCCGAGAAGTCGATCTCGGTCGCCTGCATGCACTGCTCGGACGCGCCCTGCATGGCGGTGTGCCCGGTCGACTGCTTCTACCGCACCGACGAGGGCGTGGTCCTGCACAACAAGGACCAGTGCATCGGCTGCGGCTACTGCTTCTACGCGTGCCCGTTCGGCGCGCCCCAGTTCCCGCAGGCCGGCGCGTTCGGCGCGCGCGGGAAGATGGACAAGTGCACGTTCTGCGCGGGCGGTCCCGAGGCCGACGGCTCGAAGGCCGAGTTCGAGAAGTACGGCCGCAACCGCCTCGCCGAGGGCAAGCTGCCGGCCTGCGCCGAGATGTGCTCGACGAAGGCGCTGCTGGGCGGCGACGGCGACGTGCTCGCCGAGATCTTCCGCGAGCGGGTCGTCCGCCGCGGCAAGGGCGCGGAGGTCTGGGGCTGGGGCACCGCATACGGGCAGCCGCCCGCGCCGGGCGCCGCGCCGAAGCAGTCCGCGGCGGCCGACACCCAGGGAGCCAAGCGATGAAGCCGATGCGCGGGATGGGGAGCGTCGCGGTCGCGGCGGCGCTCGGTGCGGCGCTGCTCGCGGGCTGCGCCGAGCGGCCGCAGCTCGCGGGTCCGGGGGGCGTGGGCAGCGGCGGTCGCGCCGACACCAAGCCCTGGGACGCGGCGCGCGGGCCGCATTCGGTCGGCCAGTACGCGCAGGGCGACCGTGCCGCCTGGGAGAAGTCGCTGCGCGACCGCGCCGCGACGACCCAGAACGAGTACACGCGTTCGCGCTGAAGGAGATCCCGATGCGAAGCTTCCGCAACGCGTGTCGGGCCGCGGTGTGCGCCGCGGCGCTCGCGCTCGTCGCCCCCGCGGCGTCGGCCCAGGGCGCGCCGGCCGCTCCCGCCGCTCCGGCGGCGGGCACCGCGGCGCCGGTCGTCGGCGCCGAGGCGCAGGCGCAGCGCCAGCGCGTCCAGCCCGGCAACAACGCGCCGGCCTGGCGCGCGGTCAACTCCGAGGCCGAGCACGTGACCACGCTGCCGCGCTGGGAGGGCGGCCGGCTGATCCAGACCGGCGGCGAGTCGTGGCGTCAGCTGCGGAACGGCCCGGTCACGGTGATCGGCGGCTGGGCGCTGGTCGCCGCGGTCGTCGGCGTGGCGCTGTTCTTCGCGCTGAAGGGGCAGATGAAGCTCCACGGCGCGGAGACCGGCCGGCGGATCGAGCGGTTCACGCTGCTCGAACGCACGGTCCACTGGGCGCTGGCGATCTCGTTCGTGCTGCTGGCGGTCACCGGCATCCTGCTGCTCTTCGGCAAGCACGTGGTGCTGCCGGTGATCGGCGCGACCGCGTTCTCGTGGATCGCCATCGTCTCGAAGGTGGTCCACAACTACGTCGGTCCGCTGTTCGCCGTCACCGTCGTGGCGACGCTGCTGGTCTTCCTGCGCGACAACATCCCGAACCGGCGGGACCTCGAATGGGTCCGCAAGGGCGGCGGGATGTTCACCGGCGAGCACGTGCCGAGCCACCGCTTCAACGCGGGCGAGAAGACCTGGTTCTGGGTCGGCGTGTTCGCGCTCGGCATCGCGGTCAGCGCGAGCGGCTTCGTGCTCGACTTCCCGAACTTCGAGCAGACCCGGGCGACGATGCAGCTCGCGTGGACCGTGCACGCGATCGGCGCGCTGCTGTTCATGCTGATGTCCGTCGGGCACATCTACATGGGCACGATCGGCATGCAGGGCTCGTACCGCGCGATGCGCACCGGCTACGTCGACGAGACGTGGGCCAAGGAGCATCACCAGCTGTGGTACGACGACATCGCGGCGGGCCGGATCCCGGCCCGGCGCAGCGGCACGTCGTCCGCCCCGTCGGCGCCGTCGACCGGACGCCCCCAGGCCGTCTGACGCGAACGACCTCACTTTCCGGAGTCCAGCATGTCGCGCATCGTTTCGATCCTGCTCGCCGCCGCGCTGACCGGCGGCCTCGCGGCGCCGGCCGCAGCCAAGCTGCCGCCGCCGACCGAGGAGCAGAAGGCGAGGGCCGCCGAAGCCGCCGCGAAGGCGGCCGAGGCGAACAAGAAGGAGGCCGAGCTCCTGTCGAAGTCGCAGGACCGCGTCGCCGAGGCCTACGGCGCCCGCATGAAGGCCGAGGGCAAGCCGTTCAAGCCGACCCCGGTCGCCGCCCCGGCGGCGCCGGGCGTGCCGGCGTCCTCCGTCGCGGCGCAGGGCGCCAAGCCCGCCACGCAGCCGGCGCCGCTCGCCTCGCCCGAGGCGTCGGCCGCGGCCTCCAAGGCGCCGCACGCGAAGCCCTGATCCGCCGGCCGGGCGGCGCGCGAGCGCGCCGCATCCGGCTCGACGGCGAGGCCGCTCCGGACCACCGTCCGGGGCGGCCTTTTTCCTTTTCGGCGCCGACGCCGGCTCGGCAGTTCGGCATGCCCGACGGCCGGTCGTGCACGAGCCCGCGACGAGACGGTCCGCGTCGGGCCCTCCGGTCTCGGAGGCGGGGACGCTCCGAATGCGCGAGGCGTGGCCGCGCCCGCGCCCGCAGACTGGCGCGTCCGCCACTCCACGGGAAGGAACTTCCGATGCTCGTTCACGCTTACGGCGCGCACGCCGGCGACGTCCCCCTCGGGCCGCTGCGGATCACCCGCCGGGAGCCGGGCGATCGCGACGTCCGGATCGACATCGCCTACTGCGGCATCTGCCACTCCGACCTGCACCAGGTCCGTGCCGAGTGGGCCGGGACGCGGTTTCCCTGCGTGCCGGGTCACGAGATCGTCGGCCGGGTGTCGGCGGTCGGGCCGCGGGTCTCGGGATTCGCGGTCGGCGATCTCGTGGGCGTCGGATGCATCGTCGACAGCTGCGGGCGCTGCCGCGAGTGCGAGGCCGGCCTCGAGAACTACTGCGACGGCATGGTCGGCACCTACAACTCGCCGACCCCCGACGCGCCCGGCTGGACGCTCGGCGGCTACTCGCAGGCGATCGTCGTGCACGAGCGCTACGTGCTGCGCATCCGCCATCCCGAGGCGCGGCTCGCGGCCGTCGCGCCGCTGCTGTGCGCCGGCATCACGACGTGGTCGCCGCTGCGCCGCTGGCACGCCGGGCCGGGCCGCCGGGTGGGCGTGGTCGGCATCGGCGGGCTCGGCCACATGGGGATCAAGCTGGCCCGCGCGCTGGGGGCGCACGTCGTCGCGTTCACGAGCTCGGAGTCGAAGCGCGAGGCCGCGACCGCGCTCGGCGCGAGCGAGGTCGTCGTGTCGAGCCGTGCCGAGGCGATGGCGAAGCACGCCGGGAGCCTCGACCTCATCGTCGACACGGTGGCCGCGCCGCACGACCTCGACCCGTACCTCGCGATGCTCGATCGCGACGGCACGATGGTGCTGGTCGGCGCGCCCGCGACGCCCCATCCGTCGCCCGGCGTGTTCGGCCTGATCACGAGGCGGCGATCGCTCGCGGGCTCGATGATCGGCGGCATCCGCGAGACGCAGGAGATGCTGGACTTCTGCGCCGAGCACGACATCGTCTCGGACGTCGAGCTGGTGCGGGCTGCGGACATCGAGACCGCCTACGCGCGGATGCTCTCCGGCGACGTCAAGTACCGATTCGTGATCGACGCCGCCACGCTGGCGGGGTGAGCCGCGGGCGTTCGGACGGACCGACCGGCCGGGCGCGTCGGGCCCGGAGCGACGTCCCGGCCGCGGCCCGGACGGTGTCGGTGCGGACGGTGTCGGCGCAGACCGTGTCGTCGGCCCAGACCGTGTCGGCCCAGACCGTGTCCGCGCAGCCGGCTTCGGCGCAAACGGCGTCGGCGGGGCCGATGAGGCGCCATCGCTCGCGGAACGGTCGGCGCGGCGAGCCCGCCGTCGCGGACCGGCCGGCGAGGTGCGACCGCGCTCGCCGAAAAGAAGAAGGGCGCCGACGTGACCGTCGGCGCCCTCGGCGAACCGCCCGGGGGACGGCCCCGGCGTCAGCCCTCGCGACGCTCGGACTGCGTCTCGATCTGGACCAGCGGCTCGCTGA
>DASPJX010000049.1:0-39010 GCA_035628395.1 Burkholderiaceae bacterium
TTCGCGTAGGCCTCGGCGCGCCGCAGCGCCTCGTCGAGGCCGAGCGAGGTGCGCGCGTCCGTCCGCGCGATGACCAGGAAGTCGCGGCTCGAGCGCGCCTCCGCCGCCACACGGATCTTGCGCACCATGTCCTCGGTGGCGATGACGCGGCGCCCCGGCGTGTGCCCGCACTTCTTCGGGAACTCCTGGTCCTCGAGCTGGATCGCCGCCGCCCCGGCCGCCTCGTAGCCGCGCACCGTGTGGTGCACGTTGAGCAGCCCGCCGTAGCCGGTGTCGCCGTCGGCCACCAGCGGCGCGCGCGCCATCGAGGCCATGGCCCGCACGCGGCCCGCCATGTCGGTGTAGGTGGCGATGCCGGCGTCCGGCAGCCCGAGGTGGCTGGCCACCGTGCCGAAGCCCGTCATGTAGAGGGCGTCGAATCCGAAGGAGTCGGCCAGCCGCAGCGACACCATGTCGTGCACGCCGGGCGCGACGATCAGGCCGGGCCGCGCGAGGCGCTCGGCGAACGCGGTCCGCTGCCGAACCGTCGAGTCGATGGAGGTCATCCCGGCATGGTACCGACGGGACGTCGCGCCGGGTGCATCCGGAGCGTGCGGCGATCGGGCCGGATGCGTCGCGCGAGGCGCCCCGTCCGCGTCGCCGGCCGGCGAGGCCGCGCCCGATCGGGCGCGGTCAGCGCGCCGGCGTACGGTGACGGTCGACCCAGAAGGCGAGCATCACCAGCAGCCACTGCGCCTGCCCGACCCAGGCGATCGCGGCGACGTCGGGCGGCGGCGGGCCGAAGACGTTGCCGACGTGGATCGCCACGAGCAGCGCGGCGAGCCCGACGAGCGCCCGGGTGCCGATGCGGTCGCGGGCGGCGGTCGAGCGTCGGTACGACGCCAGTCCGCCCGCGAACAGGGCGAGCTCCAGCACCAGCACGACCAGCGGCTGGTTCCACAGTCCGAGGCCGATGCGCGCGGCGCCGCCCGGCGCGAGCGGCAGGTCGGGCACGTGCACGAGCGCGTCGAGGATCCAGTGGCTGAGCACGAGCACGGCGGCGACGGCGCAGGCGCGCGTCGACGCGCCCGCGGCGCGCAGGCCGACGCCCACCAGCGCGCCCCACCCCAGCACCGCGAGCAGGCTGTGCGACCACGGGTAGTGCTCGAACGCCAGCGGCACGGCGCCGCTCGCGCCCGGCCGGATCTCGACGCGCTCCCAGCCCAGCAGCAGGAAGGTCGGCCACAGCAGGTCGACGAGCTGCGCGGCGAGCATCAGCGTGCCGAGCGACAGCTCGGGCGCGAGGCGCTTGGCGCCGAGCGCGGCGCCGAAATGTCCGATGAACATGGGGAGCGGAAGGGTGCGCTCGCAGTCTAGTCCCACGCGCCCGCTCCCCGATCTCCGCCGTGCACCGATCGGCACGCGGGCCGCGGACGAGCGCGCGCGGCCCGGTTTTCGCCCACAATCCCCCTTCCCCGACGGGACCGGAGGACCCGAGATGACCCTGCAGGCCCAGATCGCCGCCGAGCTCGGCGTCGCGGCGACGTTCGACGCGGCCGCCGAGGCCGAGCGTCGGATCGATTTCCTCGCGCGCTACCTGCGCGACGCCGGCCAGCGCTGCTACGTGCTCGGCATCAGCGGCGGCATCGACTCGACGTGCGCCGGACGTCTGGCGCAGCTCGCGGTCGAACGGCTGCGCGCCGAAGGCCGGCCCGCGCGCTTCGTCGCGATGCGGCTGCCCTACGGCATGCAGCGCGACGAGGCGGACGCGCAGCGCGCGCTCGCCTTCATCCGCCCCGACGAGGTGCTGACGGTCGACGTCCGGCCCGCCTCCGACGCGATGCTGGCCGCGCTGCGCGACGCGGGGCTCGCGTTCGACGACCCCGCCCACGAGGACTTCGTGCTGGGCAACGTCAAGGCGCGCCAGCGGATGATCGCGCAGTACGCGGTCGCGGGCGCGCGCCGCGGCCTGGTCATCGGCACCGACCAGGCGGCCGAGGCGCTGATGGGCTTCTTCACCAAGCACGGCGACGGCGCCTGCGACCTGGTGCCGCTCGCCGGCCTGAACAAGCGGCGCGTGCGCGCGATCGCGCGCACGCTCGGCGCGCTCGACGAGCTCGTGAACAAGGTGCCGACGGCCGACCTCGAGTCGCTGTCGCCGCTCAAGCCCGACGAGGTGGCCTACGGCGTCACCTACGAGCAGATCGACGACTACCTGGAAGGCCGGCCGATCGACGCGCGCGCCGCGGCCATCGTCGAGACCGCGTGGCGGAACACGGCGCACAAGCGCGCGCTGCCGCCGCATCCATGAGCGGTGTCGGGCGCGGCGCGAGCCGAGCGGCGCCGTTCGCGACCGGGCTCGCGACCGGAGTCGCGACGGGCCTCGTCACCGGCCTCGTGACCGGTCTCGCGCCCGCGATCGTCGCGGTCGCGCGCGCATTCGCGAACGGGCGGGCCGACCGGACACGCGGAACCGAAGGCCGGACGACGTGAACGCGACGACGGCGGAGCTGGCCCCGCGCGGCGTGCTGCGCGTCGGCCTCAACATGAGCAACTTCCTGCTGGTCGCCGACGGTCCCCCGGGCGGCCCGCCCACCGGGATCGTCCCCGACCTGGCGACGGCGATCGCGGCACGCCTGGGCCTCGGCATCGAATGGATCCGCTATCCGGATGCCGGCGTGCTGTCGGCCGCCGCGCGGGGCGATCCCGGGCGGGACGCGTGGGACGTCGCCTTCATGGGCGTGGAGCCGGCACGGGCCGAGTTCATCGCGTTCACCGAGCCCTACGTCGAGATCGAGGCGACCTGCCTGGTGCCGGCCGGCTCGCCGATCCGCACGATCGACGACGTGGACCGGGCCGGCGTGCGCATCGCCACCGCGGCGCGCGCGGCCTACACGCTGTACCTGCGCCGCAGCCTCGAGCATGGCGAGCTGGTGGAGGCCGAGGGTCTGGACGGCTCGCTCCGGCTGTTCGGCGAGCGGGGCCTCGAGGTTCTGGCCGGCCTGAAGCCGCGGCTGCTGCAGGACCTCGAGCGGCTGCCCGGCGCGCGGCTGCTGCCCGGACGGTTCACCGCCGTCCGGCAGGCGATCGCGACGCCCGCCGGGCGGCCGGACGCGTTCGCGCTGCTGCGCGCGTTCGTCGAGGAGGTGAAGGCCGACGGCACGGTGGCCCGGGCGATCGCGCGACACGCGGTGCAGGGCCTGACGGTCGCGCCGCCGGCCGCCTGACGGGGCACCGCGCCCGGCTCGACGGCTCGCGCGTCCGACGCATCATCCGACGCGTCCGGCGCGCCCGTGCGTCCCCTGCGCTCCCTGCGCCCCTTCGTTCTTGCGCCCCGTGCGCGCCCTGCGTTCTCGCGTCCCGTTGCCCTGTGCGCGCGTGCGCCTGCCCGGCTCGCCCCAACCGGTCAGCCCGGCGCTTAGTCCCGGTGTCCGAGTTGCTCCGCGAGCCTCGTCCGCACCCCGGCGAGCTCGTCCGCCAGTCCGGCCAGCGCGGCGTTCGCCCGCTCGGCCGTCCGTGCGGCGCCGTGCAGCTCGGCGAGACGTTCGTCGATCAGCGCGGCTTCCGCCGCCTGCTCGAAGGGCGCATCGGCGCCGCGCAGGCTCGTGAAGCTCATGCCCGCGCGGACACCGGGCGCGGCGCGGCTGGCCGGCATGCGCGTCAGGGCGGTCGCCGACCGGCCCAGCACGTGCATCAGGTCGATCGCCGCCGACATCAGCGCGGCGCCCGTGCCCTCGGCCGGGCGCGTGCCCCACGCCTGCACGAGCAGCCGCAGCAGCATCGCGTAGACGGCGTTGGAGAAGTCCAGCACGCGGGCGGCCGCCGGCTCGTCGACGTAGACCTTGCCCTCGGGCTCCGGGGGCCGCCGCATCACCGGGTTCTCCGCCGCCGGCCACGCCGGCTCGAAGCCGGGGTCGTCCGCCCGCAGGCGCTCGTACTCGTCCCGGATCGAGAGGAACGCCAGATAGTGGGAATCGTCGCGGTCGCCGGGCGAGCCCTCGCCCTGCTCGACGATCGTGTCGATCGCCCGCAGCGCCGCGGCCAGGCCGTCGACGACCGCGACCCCGGGCAGGTCGACGGTCGGCGGCCCGATCTGCGCGGCCGCGGATCCGACGAAGAGCCGCGCCTCGCCCAGCTGCCGCGACGCCTCGACCAGGTTGGTGCGGACGGCCTCGTACAGGTGCCCGACCGTGGCGTAGTCCTGCAGGCTCGGGGTCAGGCCCCGGTAGGCCTGCTCGCGCACGTAGTCGGGCTCGTCGTCGTAGCCCCGGCCGTCGGGCAGGGCGTGGCCCGTGGGCCGCTCGAGGAACACGAAGTGGTCGAGCGTGTCCCGGTCGAACGGCGCCAGGCGCACCACCACGCCCGACGGGAAGTAGCCCGGCGTCACCGGGAAGTTCGGCCGCGCGAGGTGCGGGCGCCCGCCGAGCGCGATCGCGAGGTTGCCCACCATCAGCAGGTGCGCCATCTCCTGCACCGCCACGTCCATGATGACCGCGCGCCAGCGGCGCACCGCCTCGCCCTGCGCGGCCGACAGGCCCGGCTCCGAGCCGTCCTTCAGGCTGAACGCGGCGTACAGGTAGCTGCACATCAGCGTGTGCTCGATCTCGGCGGCTTCGGCGAGCAGCTGCAGCAGCTGCTCGCGGCCGCCCACCACGATCTCGGGTTCGCGCTCGGTCATCCGGTTTCGACGATTCTCGTGATCCGGCGGCATGGTGCCGGAGGTTCCCCGTCGCAGGGTAGCAAGCCGGCCGCGCCGCCGCGTGCCGCCCGCCGCGGCCGCGGCGGCCTCCTGCCCTCGGGCGTGCCCGACGCGCGGCGACGCGCCGACGGACGTCTTGAGCCCCGCGCCGCCTCGGCGTACCGTGACCCGCTCCTCCTCCCTCGACGAGGCCCTCGTGTCCGACACCGCACGCCACGACGCCTGGCAGGCCGGCGACGCCTACGAGGCGTACATGGGCCGATGGAGCCGCCGGATCGCGCCCCGCTTCCTCGAGTGGCTGGATCCGCCCGCGGGATCGGACTGGCTCGACGTCGGCTGCGGCACCGGCGCGCTGTCGGCCGCCGTGCTGTCCGACCGCGCGCCGCGCGGCCTGATCGGCGTCGAGCCGTCGGCCGGGTTCCTCGCGCGTGCCCGTGCGACGGTCGTCGATCCGCGGGTCGAGTTCCGCGAGGGCGACGCCGGCCGGCTGCCGCTGGAGGCGGCCGGCCGGGACGTCGCGGTCTCGGGGCTGGTGCTGAACTTCGTGCCCGATCGCGACGCCGCGCTCTCGGAGATGCGGCGCGTGCTGCGCCCCGGCGGAACCGTCGGCTTCTACGTCTGGGACTATCCGGGCGGCGGCATCGGGTTCATGCGCGCGTTCTGGAACGCGGCGGCCGCCCTGGATCCGGGCGCGGGCGAGCTGACCGAGGGCCGCCGCTTCCCGTTCTGCACGCCGCCCGAGCTGCGCGCGATGGCCGAGCGGGCCGGCTTCGCGTCGGTGGAGGTCACGGCGATCGAGGTGCCGACCGTCTTCCGCGACTTCGACGACTACTGGCGGCCGTTCACGCTGGGCGCGGGCCCGGCGCCCGGCTACTGCGCGAGCCTCGCGCCGGACGCGCGCGAGCGCCTGCGCGGCTCGCTCGAGGCGAGCCTGCCGCGCGGCGCGGACGGATCGATCGCGCTGACGGCCCGCGCGTGGGCGGTCCGCGGACGCGCGCCCCGATCCGCCTGAGGTCCGCGCGCGCCCCGGGGCGCGCGCCGGTCGGCCTCGGGCCGCCCGCCGGAACGAAAGCGCCTCGCGTCGCCGCGGAGGCTGCACAATGGCGTCCGATGCGCCCCGCGGCGATGCGCGACGGCGGCCGGGAACGGCCGGCCCGTCGCCGGGGGCGCAGCGGTCGGCCGGGCCCGGAGACGCATCGTCCGGTCCGCGGCCCCGTCCCGTGCACGCCCGGTCCCGCGCCGCCGCGGCCACCCGACCGGCTTCCACTCCCGGCCCACAGGTCCGACACCATGAAGAACGCCCGCCGCATCCGTTCCCTCTCCAGGTCGCTCCCGGTCGCGCTGCTCGTGGCGCTCGGCACCGCCCAGGCCCAGGACAAGCCCGTCGAGCTGCGCTTCGGCCACTGGCTGCCGCCGACGCACTCGTTGTCGAAGACCGGGTTCGAGCCCTGGGCGAAGTCGGTGGAGGCGGCGTCCAAGGGCAGCATCAAGGTCATGCTGTTCCCGGCCCAGCAGCTGGGCAAGGCCGCCGACCACTACGACATGGCGCGCGACGGCATCGCCGACATGACCTGGGTGAACCCCGGCTACCAGGCCGGGCGCTTCCCGATCTTCGCGGCCGGCGAGCTGCCGTTCCTCGTGGGCAAGCCGGGGCCGGGCTCGGCGGCGCTCGACGCCTGGTACCGCAAGTACGCCTCGGCGGAGATGAAGGACGTGAAGTTCTGCTTCGCCCACCTCCACATCGGCACCTTCCATTCGAAGAAGCCGATCACCGAGCCGGCGCAGCTGCGCGGCATGAAGATCCGCTCGTCGAACGGCACCAACGCGGCGTTCATGTCGCTGCTCGGCGCGACGAACGTGCAGGTGTCGGCCCCCGAGGCGCGCGACGCGCTCGAAAAGGGCGTGGCGGACGCGATCTCCTTCCCGTGGGACTCGATCGTCAGCTTCGGCATCGACAAGGCCGTCAAGTTCCACACCGACATGCGCCTGTACGCGTCCGACTTCGTCTGGCTGATCAACCCCGGCTGGTACGGCAAGCTCTCGGCCGGCCAGAAGAAGGTGATCGACGATCACTGCAACAACGAGTGGGCCTCGAAGGTCGGCGCCGCGTGGGGCGACCACGAGGACGGCGGTCAGGCGAAGCTCGAGAAGGCCGCCGGCCACACGATCGTCAAGCTCGCCCCCGCCCAGCTCGAGCAGTGGAAGAAGGCCGCCGAGCCGCTGTACCTGCAGTGGGTGCAGGCCGCGGACAAGGCCGGCGTGAACGGGAAGCAGGCGCTGGACGACCTGCGCAGGGAGCTCGCCGACCGCAAGGCCGACTGACGCGATGAAGCGGCTGCTCTCGGCCACCGAGCTGGTGGCCGCCTTCTTCCTGCTGGCGATCTCCCTGCTCACCGCGGCCAACGTGCTGCTGCGCGATCTCTTCGCCGTCCAGATTCCCGACTGGTTCGACGGCGCGCGCATGCTGATGGGCATCGCGCTGTTCTGGGGCGTGGCGCTGGCGACGTACTACGGCAGCCACATCTGCGTCGACGCGCTCTGGGAGCACCTGCGCCCGCCGGGCCGGCGCCTGCTCGACATCGCGGCCACCCTGGTCACCCTCGCCTTCCTCGCGCCGCTCGCCTGGATGGTCTGGGTGAAGGTGGCGGGCACCGGCAGCCAGGGCACGATGGACCTGCGCATGCCGCTGTGGGTGTTCTATTCGATCGCGTCCGTCGGCACCACGGTCGCGGCGCTGCTGGCGGCGGTGCGCGTCGTCTTCCTCTGGCGCCGCCGGAACGAGAAGCTCGAGCCCGAGCCGCTCGCGCTCCTGTAGGGCGGGATCCGATGGACCGCGACCTGATGGCCCTGCTGGGCTTCGTCGGCATGTTCGCCCTGATGGCGATCCGGGTGCCGATCGGCATCGCGATGGGCGCGGCGGGCGTGATCGGCTTCGGCGCGCTGGCCGGCTGGAAGGCCGGGCTCAACCTGCTGGCGAACGTGCCGCTGTCGGTGGTGACGGACTACAACCTCAGCGTCATCCCGATGTTCATCCTGATGGGCGCGTTCGCGTCGCGCGGCGGCATGAGCCGGGAGCTGTTCTCGGCCGGCCGCGCGTGGCTGGGGCACCTGCGCGGCGGCCTCGCGATGGCGTCGGTCGCGGCCTGCGGCGGGTTCGCCGCGATCAACGGCTCGTCGGTGGCGACCGCGGCCACGATGTCGCAGGTGGCGCTGCCCGAGATGCGGCGCGCGGGCTACCACCCGGGCCTGTCCGCGGGCCTGATCGCCGCGGGCGGCACGTTGGGCATCATGATCCCGCCGTCGGTGATCTTCGTGCTGTACGGGCTGATGACCGAGACCGACATCCGGAAGCTGTTCGCGGCCGGCGTGATCCCCGGCCTGATGGCCGTCGCGCTCTACTTCGTCGTGGTGCAGGCGATCGCCCGGATGCGGCCCGACGCGATGCCGCGCGGCGAGGCGCACTCCTGGGGCGAGCGCTTCGCCGCGCTGCGCAACCTGTGGGCCGTGGTCGTGCTCTTCCTGTCCGTGCTGGGCGGCATCTACGGCGGGCTGTTCACCGTCGAGGAAGGCGCGGGCGTCGGCGCCACCGGCACGCTGCTGATCGGCGTCCTGCGCCGCCGCCTCGGCGCGGCCGAGATCCGCGCCGCGCTGATCGACACGCTGCGCGTGTCGTCCGCGATCATGACGATCGTGATCGGCGCGTTCCTGTTCGGCTACTTCCTGACCATCACGCAGTTCACGCAGAAGGCGGTCGACGTCCTCGTGCACCTGCCGGTCGGCGCGTACGGCGTGCTGGCGCTCGTGATGGTCGGCTACTTCATCCTCGGCGCCGTGATGGACGAGCTGGCGATGATCCTGCTGACGGTGCCGATCGTGTTCCCGGCGATGATGCAGCTGGGGTTCGATCCGGTGTGGTTCGGCGTGATCGTCGTCATGGCGGTGACCTTCGGCATGATCTGCCCGCCGGTGGGGATCAACGTGTTCGTGATCAACTCGATCGCGCGCGACATCACGCTGGGGCGCATCTACCGGGGCACGATGCCGTTCATCGCGGTGGACGTGCTGCGGCTGGTGATCCTGTGCGCGTTCCCGGCGCTGTCGCTCTGGCTGCCGGGTCTGATCGACTAGGCGGCCGCGCGGGGCGACGGCGGGCGTCGCCGGCGCCCGGGCGCGCTTCGCCCGCGCCTCGGTGCGCCTCGCCCGAGCCTCCGTGCGCCTCGCTCACGCCTCAGGACGCGTCGCTCACGCCTCAGGACGCGTCGCTCACGCCTCAGGACGCGTCGCTCACGTCTCAGGACGCCGCGCCCGCGCCCGCCGGCGCGGCCGCGAGCGCCTCGTCCAGCAGCTCGAGCGCGGCGGCCGCGAACGCCAGCATGTTCGCCGCGCGGTCGTCCCGGCCGGTGCGCAGCGTGCGCTCGCGCGTGACCGGGCCCGCGACGGCCAGGCAGGCGTGCCCCGCCGGATCGCCGTACGAATTGCCGGTCGGGCCGGCCGCGCCCGATTCGGCGAGCCCCCAGGTCGCCTCGAACCGCGCGCGCTGGTGGCCGGCGACGAGCATCGCGTACGGCGGGCTGGACGAGCGCATGCCCGCCGTGTCGTCGGACGTCAGCGTGGTCAGCAGCCGTCGCGAGCGGCGGGTGTAGAGCACCGCGCCGCCGAGGTAGTAGGCCGACGCGCCGGCGCGCGACAGCAGCGCGGCCGAGATCAGCCCGCCCGCCGAGGATTCGGCGACGGCGACCGTCTCGCCCCGCGCGGCGAGCCGCTCGCCGACCCGCGAGCCCAGTGCGAACAGCGTGTCGAGGTCCATCGTCGATCCTCCTTCGTCGGACGCCGCGGCGTCCGGTGCGCGCCGCGGCCGCGCCTCGGCCGTCGGCTACTTCAGCTCCAGCCCCCTGCCGCCGGCCGTGCCCCGCAGCGTGCGTCCGCCCGCCTGGAGCACCACCTCCTCGCCCCGCACCGTGCCCGTCACCGGCACGGTCCCGCTCTCGGTCTTCAGCGTGCCCGACACCTTCTGGAAGGTCTGCTCGAGCGTCAGCTCGCCGCGGGGCGTCGCATGCGTGCCGGCGACGCGCGCGGGCACGATCCACAGCAGTGCCGTGCACCAGGCGTCGGCGCACTGGGCCGGCGTCAGCGTCGCGGTCGCGTCGGGCTCCCACTCGCCCATCGTGAACGTGTTGGACACGACGCGCGTGCCGGGCTTCAGCTCGAGCAGCTTCGGCCGGAGCTTCAGGTTGATGTCGGTGAGCAGGAACATCGTGATCACCGTCGCCGGCGACAGGTCGGTGGTGAACAGGTCCTGCTTCTCGAACCGGGCCCGCTCGGCGACGCCCTCGCGCCGCGCCCGCTCGCGGGCGAGCGTCACCATGTCCGGGTTGTACTCGATGCCGAGCGCCCGCGCGCCGCGCTTGGCGGCGGTGACGACCGTGCGCCCGTCGCCGGAGCCGAGGTCGATCACGGTGTCGCGCGAGGTCACCTTGGCGAGGTCGAGCATCCGGTCGACGAGCGCCTGGGGCGTCGGCACCCACACGACGTCCTTGCCGGCCTGCCCCACCGACGGCGCGGGCGGGGCGGCGACGGCCGGCGCGTCGGCCTTCTGCGCGGCGGCGCCGGCGGCGAAGGCGCACAGGACGGTGGCGCACGCGAGCGTGCGCAGGACGTGGGTCGCGGTCATTCGGGCTCCGGGTGTCGGGAACGAGCCGGCATCGTACGTGAGCGACCCCCGGGGCCCCGACCGTCGCGTATTCCACGAATCGTCCTTCGGAACGCGCGCCCCGACGCACCGCAGGACCCCGCCCCCCGTGCCGTCCGTCGCCGCACGCCGCGCTCCGATTGACCGGGCGGACGGCCGGCGGCCCCCACGCGCATCGGCTCGACTACAGTGATCCGAGCGGCCGCCGAGCCGCCGGACGTCACCGAGACGCGCATCGACGCAGGGGAGATCGGACATGGGATTCGTCGAAGGCATCCTGAGCACCGCGGCGTTCCTCGCCACCGGCGTCTCGGGCGCGTTCGTGATCCACCGCTCCCTGATGTCGACGTCCCCGCCCGGCGACTGCCCGCTGCGGGACCTCGGCCGCGCGGGGGCCGCGCTCCCGGGCTGCGCGTCCTGCACGAAGCGGCGTGCCGCGCCGCCGGAGCGACCGGCGACCTCGCGCGCTCCCGGCCGGTGACGGCCCGCCCCGGCACCCCGACGCTCCCGCCGGCCGGCCGATCCGGGCGATCGGGCGCACTCGCCCGTTCCGGCTAGGCCGTGGACGGGAACGCGTTGCGCCCGCGCACCGTCGCGCGCCGACGGACGCCGATCGGGCGGACCATCGGGGGTCCAGCACGACCGTGCGCCCGTCCGGACCCTCGATGAACGGCTTGGAGATCACCGCGCTCGGCGCCCTGCTCGCCCTCGGAGGCATCGCGCTCGGGGTCGTCCTCGCGGCGGCCTGGTCGCGCACGCGCCGGCGACCGGCGTCGCCCCGCGCCGAGTCCTGAGGGTCCGCGCCGCCGCGGGCGCCGATCCGCGCTACATCCGCAGCGCCTGCACCAGCATCGTCAGCCCGGCGACCGCGAGCAGCACGTCCATCGCGGTCCGGAAGTCGCCGGGCTCCATCCGCTCGACGAGACGCTTCGCGAGCCACGAGCCGAGCATCAGCGAGGACCCGACGATCGCGCCGGCGATCATCGCGTCGACCGGCAGCGCGCCGCCGTCGCGGAACACCAGCGCCTTCGCGAGGTAGACCGCCGCCGACGCGAGCGCCTCGGTGCCGAGGTAGGCACCCTTCACCAGCCCGTGCGCGAGGAAGAACGGCGCGTTGACCGGCCCGGTGGAGGCGACGATGCCGGTCAGGAAGCCCACCGCCGCGCCGACCGCGGCGAGCTGCGCGCGCCCGATCCGACGGTGCCGGTGCTGCAGCGCGCGGCGCGCGGGCACCATCGCGATCAGGAACGCGCCGAGCGCGAGCTCGACCCAGCGCGCGTCGAGCGCGAGCATCGTGCGCGCGCCGAGCGCCGCGGCCGGCACCGCGGGCACGACGTAGGCGGCGACCGCCCGGAGGTCGACCTCGCGCCACCAGACGGCCACGCGCGAGAGGTTCGCCATCAGGCTCGCGACCGCCATCATCGGCACCGCCGCCTTCGGCCCGAAGGCGAGCGCGAGCAGCGGCATCATCACGACCGACGAGCCGAAGCCGACGACGCCGCCGAGCACGCCGGCGCCAGTGCCGGCGGCGAGCAGCCCGAGCCACACCAGGACGGTGCCGGGATCGGCGAGGGTCGCGGGGTCCATCGGTCTCGTGTCGTCGCCTCGAGGCGGATCCCCGGCACTGTATACGTGCGGCCGCAATGAGAGCCCGCATGCGCGGCCGCGGTCGTCCGTACCGGGCGAGCGCGGGAGGCGGCGCGCGGCGACGCGACCCGCGCGGCGGCCGCCCGTGCGCGGCCCGGCGACGCGTCGCGCCGCCGGGCCGCCCGCTCAGCGCGGCTCGCCCCCGGCGGGACCGACGTGCGCGACCGCCGTCGCGACGACCCCCGGGTCGGCGAGCAGGCGCCGGTGCCCGAGGCCGGTCACCACCTCGAGCCGGCTGCCCCGCCACGCCGCGGACGAGCGTCGCGCGTCGCCGATCGGCACGACGCGGTCGTCGTCGGAGTGCACGAAGAGCGCGGGCGCCTCGAGCCCGGCGGCGGCGAGCGGCACCTGCAGCGCGTCGACGTCGATGCCGCGCGCGGCGAGCGCCGCCTCGAACGCCCGGCGCTCGCCGGCGTCGAGCCCCGCGGCCCGCATCGCGCGCTCGACGTAGTCGCGGTACGCGGCGGGCGCGCCGATCAGCACCACCCGGGCGGGCCGCGCGCCGAGGCGCATCGCCTCGGCGGTCGCGGCAGCGCCGACCGAGTGCGCGACGACCGCCTGCGCGCCGATCCGCCGGATCACGTCGCGCAGCGCGACCGCGCTCGCGGCGAGGTCGGTGCGCAGGCCCGCCGAGTCGCCGTGCGCGGGGAGGTCGATCAGCGCGACGGCGCGTCCGGCGCGCCCGAGCGCCTCGGCGATCGGCAGCAGGTCGCTCGAGCGGCCCTGCCAGCCGTGCACGAGGAGCACCGGCGGTCCCTCGCCGCGGCGCACGATCGCGACCTCGCCGACGGCGGTGTCGAGGCGCGGCGGCACGGCGCCGCCGGTCAGCGCCCGCAGCGGCGTCGGGCGCACGGGGCCCATCGGCGTCAGGAAGGCCTCCAGGGCCTCGTCGAGGCGGCTGCGGTTCGATACGGCTTCGGTCATCGTTCCCTCCCAGAATATGATGTTCGTCATAAAAAAGCGCGTGCGGAAGGCGACGGACCCGCCGCCGTGCGTCCGGCTATCGCCGGGAACCCTTGAGCTCGTCGCGGACCTGCCTGCGCAGCGCGTCGCCGAGCGCGCGGTCGGTGCTGACCCGCGCGAGCACCATCGCGCCCACCGCCGCGCTGAGGACCATCTCGGCCGACGGGCCCGTCCGGTCGGCGCCGCGCAGGCCGCGGATCCAGCCGAGCAGCTCGCGCAGCCGGCCGGTGGCCGCCTCCCGCACCGACGCGTCCTGCCGCGCGGTCTCGGTGCCGAGCGCGGCGAGCGGGCAGCCGAGCTCCGGATGCAGCTGGTGCAGGCGCGACAGGTAGGCGTCGACCAGCAGGGCCAGCCGGTCGTCCGGCGGCGCGTCCTCGACGGCCCGGCGAAGCGACTCGAGGCCGTCGCGCCCGGCCTCGGCGATCGCCTCGGCGAGCAGCGCGTCCTTCGAGGCGAAGTGCGCGTAGAAGCCGCCGTGGGTCAGCCCCGCGTCGCGCATGACCGACGCGACGCCGAGCGCCGCGTAGCCGACCTCCCGCAGCCGGCGGGCGGCGGTCTCGACGATGCGGCGATGGGTCGACTCGTGCTTGGTGGACGACATGGACCGCAGGATAGCACGGAATATGACGTTCGTAATATTTTCTGGCGCCCCTGCGGCGGACGTCGCGTCCCGATCCCCGCCGGGGCGGCGTCCGATGGACGCCGGGCGCCCGCTTCGCCACGCTGGATCGCGACGATGGACGCCACCGAGACGCGCACCGCAGCGCCCGACCCGGACCCGCCCGAGCCGCCCGGGCGGGCCGCGCTCGCCGCGCTCGCGCGCCGGCCGGAGCCCGAGCTGCTGCCCGCGCTGCTCGCCGAGGCGCGGCTCGATCCGCGGGCCGACGCGGCCGCGCACGCGCTCGCGCTGCGGCTCGCGGCCGGGCTGCGCGAGCGGGTGCGCGAGGGCGGCGGCGCCGCGCTCGTGCAGGCGCTGCTGCAGGAGTTCTCGCTCGACTCGCAGGAGGGCGTGGCGCTGATGTGCGTCGCCGAGGCGCTGCTGCGGATCCCGGACACGGCGACGCGCGACGCGCTGATCGCCGACAAGATCGCCGGCGGCGACTGGCGATCGCACCTCGGGCGCAGCGGCTCGCCGTTCGTCGACGCGGCGGCCTGGGGGCTGCTGATCACCGGGCGGCTCGTCGCGACCCACGACGAGCCCGGCCTGTCGGGCGCGCTGCGCCGCGCGGTCGCGCGCGGCGGCGAGCCGCTGGTGCGCCGCGGCGTCGACCTCGCGATGCGGCTGATGGGCGAGCGCTTCGTGATCGGTCGCACGATCGACGAGGCCCTCGCGCGCGCCGTCGAGCGCGAGGCGCAGGGCTTCCGGCACTCGTACGACATGCTCGGCGAGGCGGCGGCGACCGACGCCGACGCGCGCCGCTACCTCGACGCCTACCTCGGGGCGGTCGAGGCGATCGGCGCGGCGTCCGCCGGCCGCGGCGTCGTCGACGGACCGGGCCTGTCGATCAAGCTGTCGGCGCTGCACGCGCGCTACGTGCGCGCGCAGCGCGACCGCGTGCACGCCGAGCTCTATCCGCGCCTGCTGGCGGTGGTGCGTCGCGCGCGCGAGCTCGACGTCGGCGTCAACGTCGACGCCGAGGAGGCCGACCGGCTCGAGCTCTCGCTCGAGCTCGTCGAGCGCCTGTGCGAGGAGCCGGCGCTCGCCGGCTGGAACGGGATCGGCGTGGTCGTGCAGGCGTACCAGAAGCGCGCGCCGGCGGTCTGCGACCTGCTCGTCGCGCTCGCGCGCCGCACCGGGCGCCGGCTGATGGTGCGGCTCGTCAAGGGCGCGTACTGGGACGCCGAGATCAAGCGCGCGCAGCTCGACGGGCTCGAGGACTACCCGGTGTACACCCGCAAGGCGCACACCGACGTCGCGTACCTCGCCTGCGCGCGTCGCCTGCTCGCCGCGCCCGACGCGATCTGGCCGCAGTTCGCGACGCACAACGCGCGCACGCTCGCCGCGGTCCACGAGATGGCGGGCCCGGACGCCCCGCGCGACCGCTACGAGTTCCAGTGCCTGCACGGCATGGGCGAGGCGCTGCACGAGCGCGTGGTGGCGCCCCGCGAGGCCGGCGGCCTCGGCCGGCCGTGCCGGATCTACGCGCCGGTGGGCACCCACGAGACGCTGCTCGCGTACCTGGTGCGCCGGCTGCTCGAGAACGGCGCGAACTCGTCCTTCGTGCACCGGATCGCCGACGAGCGGCTGCCGCTCGAGGCGCTCGTCGAGGACCCGGTGCGCGCGGTCGAGGCCGCCGCGGCGCGCGACGGCGCGCCGGGCGCGCCGCACCCCGCGATCCCGGCGCCCGTCGCGCTCTACGGGGCGGCGCGGCGCAACGCGCGCGGGCTCGACCTCGCCGACGAGGCGACGCTCGCGCGGCTCGACCGCGCGCTCGAGGCGTCGGTGCGCACGCCGCACGAGGCCTCGCCGATCCTTGCCGCGCCGGCCCGACCCGCCGCGCCGAGGACCGTGCGCAACCCCGCCGACCGCGCCGACGCGGTCGGCACCGTGCGCGAGGCTTCGCCGGAGGACGTCGAGGCCGCGCTGCGCGCGGCGGCCGACGCCGCGCCGGCGTGGGCCGCGGTGCCGCCCGCCCGGCGCGCGGCGATGCTGCGCGCCGCCGCCGACCGGCTCGAGGCGCAGATGCCGCCGCTCGTCGCGCTGCTCGTGCGCGAGGCCGGCAAGACCCGCTCGAACGGGGTCGCCGAGGTCCGCGAGGCGGTCGACTTCCTGCGCTACTACGCGAGCGAGGCCGAGGCGCTCGATCCGGCCGGGCACCGGCCGCTCGGCCCGGTCGCCTGCATCAGCCCGTGGAACTTCCCGCTCGCGATCTTCGTCGGCCAGGTCGCCGCCGCGCTCGCCGCCGGCGACCCGGTGCTCGCGAAGCCCGCCGAGCAGACGCCGCTGGTCGCGGCCGAGGCGGTGCGCGCGCTGCACGCGGCGGGCGTGCCGCGCGACGCGCTGCAGCTGCTGCCGGGCGACGGCGCGACCGTCGGCGCCGCGCTCGTCGCCGACGCGCGCGTGCGCGGCGTGCTGTTCACCGGCTCGACCGACGTCGCCCGCCTGCTGCAGCGCACGCTCGCCGGGCGGCTCGGCACCGACGGGCGCCCGGTGCCGCTCGTGGCCGAGACCGGCGGGCAGAACGCGATGGTCGTCGATTCGTCGGCGCTGCCGGAGCAGGTCGTCGCCGACGTGCTGGTCTCGGCCTTCGACAGCGCCGGACAGCGCTGCTCGGCGCTGCGCGTGCTCTGCGTGCAGGAGGAGATCGCCGACCGCGTCGTCGCGATGCTCGAGGGCGCGATGCGCGAGCTGCGCACCGGCGACCCGCGCGCGCTCGCGACCGACGTCGGACCGGTGGTCGACGAGGCGGCCCGGGACGCGATCGAGCGCCACGTCGAGGCGATGCGCGCCGCCGGGCGGCGCACGAGCCGGCCCGGGGACGCGACGCACGCGCGGGACCCGGCGAACGCGGCGAACGCGGCGAACGCGGCGAACGCGGCGCACGGGACGGACGGGACGGACGCGGCGCACGCGACGCACGTGGCGGGCGCGGCGGACCCGACGAGCGCGACGAACCCGCCGGACGCGACAGGCGCATCGGACGCCCCGGCGCGCGGCGGCTGCTTCGTCGCGCCGACGCTCGTCGAGATCGAGGACCCGCGGGTCCTGACGCACGAGGTGTTCGGCCCGGTGCTGCACGTGCTGCGCTGGCGCCGCGACGGGCTCGACGCGCTGATGCGCGCGATACGCGACACCGGCTACGGCCTCACCTTCGGCGTGCAGTCGCGGATCGACGGCACGATCGAGCGCGTGCTGCGCGGCTCGACGGCGGGCAACGCGTACGTGAACCGCAACGTGGTCGGCGCGGTGGTCGCCGTCCAGCCCTTCGGCGGCGAGGGGCTGTCGGGCACCGGCCCGAAGGCGGGCGGGCCGCTGTACCTCGCGAGGCTGCTCGCCGAGCGGCCCGCCGACGCACCGCGGCGCGCGGTGCTGCGCGCCGGCCCCGCCGCGGCGCCGGCCCTGCTGCGCGGCCTGCCCGCGCTGCCGGACGCGGACGAGCGCGACGCGCGGACGGCGCTCGACGCGCTCGCCCGATGGGCCGCCGGCCGGGGTCTCGCCCGGATCGCCGGGGCCGCCGAGCGCTTCGCGGCGTGCACCCCCGTCTGCGGGTGGCGCGCGCTGCCGGGCCCGACCGGACAGGCCGACCTCTACGCGGTCCGGCCGCGTCGCGCGATCGCCTGCGTCGCGGACGACGACGAGGACCGGCTGGTGCAGCTCGCCGCGGTGCTCGCGACCGGCTCGCGCGCGGTGTGGCCGACGGCGGCCGGCGCGCTGCACGCGGCGCTGCCGCCCGAGGCGCGCGCGCGCGTCGCGCTCGTCGCCGATCCGCTCGCCGCCGACGCGCCGATCGACGCGGCGATCCATCACGGCGACGCGGCGTCGCGGCTCGCCGCGGCCGACGCGCTGGCCCGTCGCCCCGGGCCGATCGTCGCGCTCGCGGCGCTCGCGCCCGGCGAGGACGCGGTGCCGCTCGAGCGCCTCGTCGTCGAGCGCTCGGTCAGCGTGAACACCGCGGCCGCGGGCGGCAACGCGAGCCTGATGGCGCTGGAGTGACGACGACGGGCCCGCGCGCGACGCGTCGGGTGCCCGGACGCGTCGCGCGCGGGCCCGCGGTACCCCGCGGTTCCCTTCCCGTCCCCTCCCGTCGTCCTCCCGTCGTCCGTTCCCGTCGTCCGCTTCCGTCGCCCGCCGGGATCGACGCCGATCGGCCGCCGGGCGCCCTCCGCGCGGCTCCGCACGACCCGGCCGATCGACGAGCTCGCGCCGGCCTGCGGCGCGCCGCGCGGGGCCTGACCGTGGCCGCGGGCGTACGATCGCGGGCGGACCGACGGAGACGACCATGAGCGAGATCGACATCACCCACGACCCGGCCCGGCGCAGCTGGGTCGACTCGGCCGAGGATCCGGCCACCGACTTCCCGATCCAGAACCTGCCGTTCGGCCGCTTCCGGCGCGCCGGCGGCGGCGGGCCCTGGCGGATCGGCGTCGCGATCGGCGACCGCGTGCTCGACCTCGCGGCCGCGCGGGCGGCCGGCGGCTGGCCCGCCGCGCTGGCCGCGCCGCTCGAGCCGCTCGCCGCCGGCGACCTCAACGCCTTCATGGCGCTCGGACCCGACGCGCGGCGGCTCGTGCGCCGCGCGCTGTCGGACGCGCTCGAGGTCGGCAGCCCGCGCCGCGGCGAGCTCGCGTCCTGCCTCGTCGCGCAGGCCGACGTCGAGCTGGGCCTGCCGTGCGCGATCGGCGACTACACCGACTTCTACACCGGCATCCACCACGCGACCGCGATCGGCCGGCTGTTCCGCCCGGACAATCCGCTGCTGCCCAACTACCGCTGGGTGCCGATCGGCTACCACGGTCGCGCCTCGTCGATCGTGCCGAGCGGCCACCCGGTGCGCCGCCCCAACGGGCAGACCAAGGCGCCCGACGCCGAGGTGCCGGTGTTCGGACCGAGCCGCCGCCTCGACTGCGAGCTCGAGCTCGGCTTCCTGATCGGGCCGGGCAACGCGCTCGGCGAGCCGATCCCGATCGCGCGCGCCGAGGCGCACCTGTTCGGCGTGACGCTGCTCAACGACTGGTCGGCGCGCGACATCCAGCCCTGGGAGTACCAGCCGCTCGGCCCGTTCCTCGCCAAGAGCTTCGCGAGCACGCTGTCGCCGTGGGTGGTGACGATGGAGGCGCTCGCGCCGTTCCGCGCGCCGTTGGTGCGCCCCGCGGGCGACCCGTCGCCGCTGCCCTACCTCGACGCGCCCGACGACCGCGCGCGCGGCGCGCTCGACATCCGGCTCGAGATCCTGCTGCAGACCGCGGCGATGCGCGCGGCCGGGCACGCGCCGGTCCGGCTGTCGGGCAGCGACGCGCGCGAGGCGGCCTACTGGACGCCCGCGCAGCTCGTCGCGCACCACGCCTCGAACGGCTGCAACCTGCGCCCGGGCGACCTGCTCGGCTCGGGCACGCTGTCCGGACCGGACCCCTCGCAGGCCGGCTCGCTGCTCGAGCTCACCGACGGCGGCAAGCGCCCGATCGCGCTGCCCGGCGGCGAGACGCGCACGTTCCTCGCCGACGGCGACGTGCTGACGCTGCGCGGCCGGTGCGAGCGTCCGGGTGCCCGTCGCATCGGCTTCGGCGAATGCTCGGGCACGATCGTCCCCGCCGCGCCATGCTGAAGACCTACGCGTTCCCGAGGTTCGAGTACCGGCCGTCGCCGGGGCTGCGTTCGGGCACCGTCGAGCGCCACCCGGTCGTGGTCGTCGGCGCGGGACCGGTCGGGCTCAGCGCGGCGCTCGACCTCGCCCGGCGCGGCGTGCCGGTGGTGGTGCTCGACGACAACGACACCGTCAGCGTCGGCTCGCGCGCGCTGTGCTACGCGAAGCGCACCCTCGAGATCTGGGACCGGCTCGGCGTCGCCGACCGGATGGTCGGCAAGGGCGTGCAGTGGAAGATCGGCAAGGTCTTCCGCGACGAGGACCTCGTCTACGGCTTCGACCTGCTGCCCGAGGACGGGCACCGGATGCCGGCGATGATCAACCTGCAGCAGTACTACCTCGAGGAGTACCTGGTCGAGGCCTGCGTCGCGGCCGGGGTCGACCTGCGCTGGAAGCATCGCGTGACCGGGCTCGAGCGCGCGGCCGACGGCGTCGCGCTCGACGTCGAGACGCCCGACGGCGCGTTCCGCCTCCACGCGGCGTGGACGATCGCCTGCGACGGCGCCAACAGCGGGCTGCGCCGGATGGTGGGCGCCGACTTCGCCGGCCAGGCCTTCCAGGACCGCTTCCTGATCGCCGACGTGCTGATGAAGGCCGAGTTCCCGACCGAGCGCTGGTTCTGGTTCGACCCGCCGTTCCACCGCGGCCAGAGCGTGCTGCTGCACCGCGAGGCCGACAACGTGTGGCGGATCGACTTCCAGCTCGGCTGGGACGCCGACCCCGAGGAGGAGCGCAAGCCCGAGCGCGTGATCCCGCGGATCCGCGCGATGCTCGGGCCGGAGGTCGAGTTCGACCTCGAGTGGGTGTCGGTCTACCAGTTCGCGTGCCGGCGCATCGACCGCTTCCGGCACGGCCGCGTGCTGTTCGCCGGCGACGCCGCGCACCAGGTCTCGCCGTTCGGCGCGCGCGGCGCGAACTCCGGCGTGCAGGACGTCGACAACCTCGGCTGGAAGCTCGCGCTGGTGCTCGACGGCGCGGCGCCCGAGTCGCTGCTCGACAGCTACCACGACGAGCGCTCGCTCGCGGCCGACGACAACATCGCGAACTCGACGCGCTCGACCGACTTCATCACGCCGAAGAGCCGCGCGAGCCGCGTGCTGCGCGACGCGGTGCTCGAGCTGGCCGAGCACGAGCCCTTCGCGCGCCGGCTCGTCAACAGCGGGCGGCTGTCGATGCCCACGCCCTGCCCCGACTCGCCGCTGGTCACGCCGGACGCCGAGCCCTTCGAGGGCGCGATGCGCCCGGGCACGCCCTGCGCCGACGCGCCGCTCGCGCACGACGGCCGGCGGGGCTGGCTGCTGAACCGGCTGGGACGCGGCTTCGCGGTGCTGACCTTCGGGCCGCGACCGGTGGCCGAGGTCCGCTCGGGCGCGATCGCCGCGCCGGTGCTCTCGGTCGGCGACGACGTCGCCGACGTCGAGGGCCTGCTCGCGCGCCGCTACGACGGCCGGCCCGGCACCACCTACCTGATCCGCCCCGACCAGCACGTCGCCGCGCGCTGGCGCGCGTTCGACGCGGCGGCCGTCGCGGCGGCGATCGATCGCGCCTGCGGGCGCCCACGGAGCGCGGCATGACGCTCAGGCTCGAGCCCAACATCCCCGATCCCGACGGCTTCTACGAGGAGCTGATCGACTGCGTGCGCGAGCTCGACGACGCGCGCGCCGAGCGCTTCCAGGCGAAGCTGCTGCTGGTGCTCGCCAACCACGTCGGCGACCGCGAGGTGCTGCGCGAGGCGATGGCGGTCGCGATGCGCGGGCTCTGAGGCGCCGCGCCGGGAACGAAACGGGCTCCGCGGCGCGCCGCCACCCCATCGGCGCGAGCGCCGCCGCGCCTCAGTCGCCGAGGTCGATCGTCGCGGCGAGCGGCAGCCCGGCGAGCGCCTCGGGCACCTCGTGCTCGGCGACGACGACCGTGCGGTCGCGCGCCGCGGCGGCGCGCGCGAGCCGCTCGCCGAGCAGCGCGCGCGAGCGCGCGTCGAGCGCGGCGAACGGCAGGTCGAGCAGCACGAGATCGGCGCGGCTCGCGAACGCGGCGGCGAGCGCGAGCTTGCGCCGGGTGCCCGCCGACAGCCGGAACAGCTCCTTGCCGAGGTGCTCGCCGAGCGCGAAGCCCTCGACGAGCGCCGCCTCGTCGGCCGCGTCCCAGTCCGGGTACGCGGCGCGCCAGCGCGCGAGCCGCTCGCGCCCGGTCAGCTCGTCGTCGGCCGGATCGACGGGATCGGCCCACCAGAGCGTGCGCGCGTCGCGTCTCAGCGTGCCGCCCTGCGCCGGGTGCGCGCCGGCGAGCGTGCGCAGCAGCGTGGTCTTGCCGCGGCCGTCGCCGCCGCGCACCAGCGCGAGCCCCGGCCCGATCCGGAACGTCGCCGTGCGCAGCACGGTGCCGGGAAAGCCGATCGCGAGCCGGTCGGCCTCGATCACGGCGCCTCCCGGTCCGGCACCGGATCGAGCAGCCGCGCGGCGACCGGCGGGCCCGCCACCGCGAAGCGGCCGGCGCCCAGGTGATGCAGCGTGTGCAGCTCGGCGTTGTCGTCGCGCAGCGACCAGCGGCCGTTCGCGAACACGCGGTCGTCGGCCTGCGCGGACACCACCTCGCCGAAGAAGGTGTCGTAGGCCTGCTGCGCGTGCGGCTCGGCGATCAGCCGGCACTCGAGCCACGCGACGCAGCCCTCGACGAGCGGCAGCCCGAGCGCCGGGCCGTCGAAGGCGGCGATGCCGTAGCGCTCGAACTTGTCCGTCGGCGCCGGTCCCTCGGCGAGCTCGCGCCCCGAGACGCTGCCGACGGTGAACGCGAGGTCGGCGAGCGCGCGGCAGGGCACGCTGAGCGAGAACGCGCCGCCGGCGAGCACCAGCTCGCGGCTGAAGGTGCTCTTGTCGATCACCACGGCGATGCGGGGCGGCACGAACTCCACCGGCATCGACCAGGCGGCGGCCATCACGTCGCGCCGCCCGCCCGCGGCGCTGCCCACCAGCACCGTGGGACCGTGGTTGATCAGGCGGCTCGCATGCTCGAGGGCGACGTGTGTCCTCATGGACGCGCAGTGTAGCCGCGCCCCGCGGCCGTCACCGCGTCACGCGGCCGTCACCGCGACCCGCGGCCGTCACCGCGCCACGCGGCCGTCACCGGCCCCGCCGCCGTCACCGCGCCCGGCGCGCGGCACCCGCGGCCTCCACGTGCCCGAGCCCGGTCTCCAGCATCCGGCGCAGCCACGGCTGCACGCGCGCGGCCGTCGCGGGCAGCCAGTCGAAGGGCGCGGCCTCGTCCATGTAGAGCGCCTGCACCATCTCGAGCTGGATCGCGTGCACGCCGCGCCCGGGCGCGCCGTGGCGGCGGGTGATCCAGCCGCCCTTGAAGCGGCCGTCGCGCACCACGGAGAACGGCGAGCCGCGCGCGACGCCGATCACCGCGTCGGCCAGCGCCGCGTCGCAGGACGCGCCGTCGGCGGTGCCGAAGTTCAGGTCCGGCAGCCGGCCCTCGAAGAGGCGCGGCAGCTCGCTCGCGATCGAGTGCGCCTCCCACAGCAGCACGTCGCCGTGGGCCGTGCGCAGCCGCTCGAGCTCCGCGGCGAGCGCCTCGTGGTACGGCCGCCAGTACGCGTCGAGCCGGCGCGCGACCTCGGCGGCGTCGGGCGGTCGGCCGTCGCGGTACAGCGGCACGCCGCGGAAGGTCTCGGTCGGGCACAGCCCGGTGGTCGTGCGGCCCGGGTACAGGCTCTCGCCGGTCGGCGGCCGGTTCAGGTCGATCGCGTAGCGCGAGACCTTCGCGCGCAGCACGCTCGCGCCGAGCGCGGCGGCGAAGTCGTAGAGCCGGTCGAGGTGCCAGTCGGTGTCCTGCAGCACCGGTCCGGCGTCGCCCAGCCGCGCGGCGACCTCCGGCGGCAGCGCGGTGCCGACGTGGGGCATCGAGACGAGCAGCGGCCGGGTGCCGCGCTCCAGGGCGAAGACGGGGGTGTCGAGGCGGTCGGTCATCGGAGCTGCGCTGCGGTCGTGCCGGGCGAGCGGACGCCGGCCCGCGGCGATCGTAACCCGGCCCCGACGGACCCGGGCGCGCGACGGAAATCGAAACGCCCGCCCCGCCCCGCCGCCCGCGGCGCTGGCCGGACGCCGCCGCGGCTGGCATCGTCTCGGTCGCCATGGACTTCGCCTACACCGACGAGCAGCAGGCCATCGAGCGCGCGGTCGCCGCGCTGTGCGAGCGCTTCGACCTCGACTACTGGCGCACCCGCGACCGCGACGGGGGCTTCCCGCACGACTTCCACGCCGCGTTCGCGCAGGCCGGCTGGCTCGGCGTCGCGATGCCCGTCGAGGTCGGCGGCGCGGGGCTCGGCATCGCCGAGGCCGCGATCGTGATGCGCACCGTCGCCGCGTCCGGCGCCGGCATGTCCGGCGCCTCGGCGATCCACATGAACATCTTCGGGCTGCATCCGGTCGTCGTGCACGGCACGCCCGAGCAGCGCGCGCGCTGGCTGCCGCCGCTGATCGCCGGGCGCGAGAAGGCGTGCTTCGGCGTGACCGAGCCCGACAGCGGCCTCGACACGCTCGGGCTGAAGACGCGCGCGGTGCGCCGCGGCGACCGCTACGTCGTCGACGGCCGCAAGGTCTGGATCTCGACCGCGCAGGTCGCCGACCGGATCCTGCTGCTCGCGCGCACCGCCGATCGCGATCCGGCGGCGCCCTCGCGCGGGCTGTCGCTGTTCTACACGGCGCTCGACCGCACGAAGGTCGAGGTCCGCGAGATCGACAAGCTCGGGCGCAAGGCGGTCGACTCGAACGCGCTCTTCATCGACGGGCTCGAGATCCCGGTCGAGGACCGCATCGGCGAGGAGGGTCGCGGCTTCGAGTACATCCTGCACGGGCTCAATCCCGAACGGATCCTGATCGCCGCCGAGGCGGTCGGGCTCGGGCGCGTCGCGCTGGGGCGCGCGGCGCGCTACGCCGGCGAGCGCGTGGTCTTCGGCCGTCCGATCGGGCGGAACCAGGGCGTCCAGCATCCGCTCGCCGAGCGCTGGATCGAGCTCGAGGCCGCCGACCTGATGACGATGCGCGCGGCGTGGCTGTACGATCGCGGCGATCCGTGCGGGGCCGAGGCGAACGCGGCGAAGTACCTGGCGGCCGAGGCCGGCTGGCGCGCCTGCGAGACCGCGGTGCTGACCCACGGCGGCATGGGCTACTCCCGCGAGTACCACGTCGAGCGCTGGCTGCGCGAGGCGATGCTGACCCGGATCGCGCCGGTCTCGCCGCAGATGATCCTCAGCTTCGTCGCCGAGAAGGCGCTCGGCCTGCCCAAGTCCTACTGAATCCGTACCGAGGAGCATCCGTGTCCGCGTTGTTCGAGCCGCTGCAGCTGCGCGGCGTGCGCCTGCCCAACCGCATCGCGATCTCGCCGATGTCGATGTACTCCGCCCACGACGGCGTCGCCTCCGACTGGCACGCGCAGCACGTGGGCAAGCTCGCCGACGGCGGCGCCGGCCTCGTGATGCTCGAGGTCGCGGCGGTCGAGCGCCGGGGCCGCGCGAGCCACGGCGACCTCGGCATCTGGAGCGACGCGCAGGTCCCCGGGCTGCGCGCGCTCGCGACCCGCATCGAGGCGGCGGGCGCGGTGCCGGCGATCCAGATCGGCCACGCGGGCCGCAAGGCGAGCGCGCAGCGGCCCTGGGAGGGCTTCGGGCCGCTCGGCCCCGACGACGAGCGCGCCCGCGGCGAGGCGCCGTGGACCGCGGTCGGGCCCTCGGCGCTGCCGGTGAGCGCGGCCTGGCCCGCACCGCGGCCGCTCGCCGCCGACGAGCTCGAGGGCATCGTCGACGCGTTCCGGCAGGCCGCCCGGCGCGCGGTGGCCGCGGGCTTCCGCGTCGTCGAGCTGCACGCGGCGCACGGCTACCTGCTGCACTCGTTCCTGTCGCCGCTGTCGAACGTGCGCGACGACGCGTGGGGCGGCGCCCGGCTCGCCGACCGGATGCGGCTGCCGCTCGCGGTCGTGCGCGCGGTGCGCGAGGGTCTCGGCGACGCCGTGCCGCTGTCGGTGCGGATCTCCAGCGTCGACGCGGCCGAGGGCGGCTGGTCGATCGAGGACAGCGTCGCGTTCGCGCGCGAGCTGAAGGCGCTCGGCGTCGACGCCGTCGACTGCTCGTCGGGCGGCATCTCGGGCTCGGCGACCGCGGCCACCGACCGCTTCGCGGTACGTCGCTACCCGGGCTTCCAGGTGCCGTTCGCCGAGCGCATCCGCCGCGAGGCCGGCATCGCGACGATCGCCGTCGGCCTGATCGCCGAGCCGCGGCTCGCCGAGTCGATCGTCGCCGAGGGGCGGGCCGACCTCGTCGCGATCGGCCGCCAGGCGCTCGTCGAGCCGAACTGGCCGCTGCTCGCGGCCCGCACGCTCGGCGTCGACCTCGACTGGTCGCGCTGGCCGGCGCAGTACGGCTGGTGGCTCGCGCGCCGCACCGGGCTCGACGCGTCGCCCGACGGATCGCGCTGACGGGCGCACGTGTCCGGCCCGGGGCGCGCCCGCCCGCGCGGCGCGGGCCGCCGGCGCGGGGACCTCGCCCGCGCGTCCGTTCCCGGCGGTGAGCGCTCCCCGCGCGACGCGGTCCCGGCAGGACGTCCCGGAACCGACGCGGCGTCAGACCCTGAACACCGCGATCGCCTGGGACAGGCGCTGCGCCTGCTCGGTCAGGCTGCCGGCCGCCGCCGCGCCCTCCTCGACGAGCGCCGCGTTCTGCGTCGTCGAGCGGTCGAGGTCGGCCACCGCCTCGCCCACCTCGTCGATGCCGCGCGTCTGCTCCGCCGAGCCCGCCGCGATCTCGTCGATCAGCGTCGTCACCCGCTGCACGGACTCCATGATCGCGCCCATCGTGCGGGCGGCCTGCTGCACGCCCTCGACGCCCGCCTCGACCTTGCTCGCGCTCTCGCCGGTCAGCGACTTGATCTCGCGCGCCGCCTCCGCGCTGCGCTGCGCGAGCGAGCGCACCTCGCTGGCCACCACCGCGAAGCCGCGGCCCTGCTCGCCGGCGCGCGCGGCCTCCACCGCCGCGTTCAGCGCGAGGATGTTCGTCTGGAACGCGATCGCGTCGATCAGCGCGGTGATGTCGGCGATGCGGCGCGCGCTGTCGGCGATCTGCTGCATCGTCGAGTCGACCTGCGCGGTCGCGGTCTCGCCCTCGCGCGCCACCTGCAGCGCGCTCGCGGCCAGCCGGTTCGCGTCCTGCGCGGCCGACGCGGTGGTGCGCACCGTGCCCGAGATCTGCTCCATGCTCGCCGCGGTGCGCTGCAGCGCGGCGGCCGACTGCTCGGTTCGCGACGACAGGTCGAGGTTGCCCTGCGCGATCTCGCGGGTCGCGTGCTCCATGCTGCCGACCTGCGAGCGCACGTCGGCGACCAGCGCCTGCACGTTGACGCCGACCTGGTTGACGTCGCGCACCAGCTCGCCGATCGCGTCCGAGCGCGAGCTCGAGATCGACGCGCCCATCATTCCGCCGGCGATCCGGCGCGAGGCCTGCGACACCGTCTCGAGAGGCGCGGCGACGCCCCTCCAGAGCCAGCCGGCGGCGATCGCGCCGGTGGCGAGCGCCACGGCCGCCTTCGCGCCGACCTCCGTCGTGACGCCGAACATCGCGAGCGCGGCGAGGGTCGTCGCGATGCCCGGCAGCGCCACCGCGCACGCCAGCCGCACCCGCAGCGGCATCGAGCCGAGGCGCGCGATCGCGCCGAGCGGGCCGGTGCGCCGCAGGATCCCGCCCTCGATCCGGTAGCGCGCCCGCCCCTCGCGGATCTCGCGGTAGAGCGCCTCGGCGGCGGCGACCTCGTCGCGCCCGGGTCGCGTGCGCACCGACATGTAGCCGACCGTGCGTCCCTGCTCGAGCATCGGCGTCGCGTTCGCGCGGACCCAGTAGAAGTCGCCGTTCCTGCAGCGGTTCTTCACGAGCGCCGTCCACGGCTTGCCGGCCTGGATCGTGGTCCACATGTCGGCGAACGCGGCCTCCGGCATGTCCGGATGGCGGACGACGTTGTGGGCCTTGCCGATCAGCTCCGACTCGGCGAATCCCGACACCTCGATGAACGCCGGGTTGCAGTAGGTGATCCGGCCCTTCAGGTCCGTCGTCGACACCAGCGTGTCGCCCTCGCCGAGGACGCGCTCGTGATCCGTGACCGGCAGGTTCTTCTTCATTGCGTGGCTCCCGTGATCGCGAGCCGGACGTCGGCTCGCACGGTTCCGATCGTCCCGGGGAGCGGCCGGGCGGAACCCGTGAAGAAGCCCCCGGATCCGGCGCTGCCGGACGGTTTACGAGGATCTCCGTAGCGGTTTCCACGCGAAACCGCCCCGAAGCGTGGCGGCGTCCGTCACGCTTTTCTCTCATTTGCGAATGATATCGATTCTCGTTTACATTCGAGTGCACCTCGACCGCTCCGCGGCGGCCGGCCGAACGACCGAACGACGAACCGACGATGACCCGATCCGCCTCGCCCGCCTCGCCGCTGCCGCTCGCCGCGGCGATCTTCATGACCGTGCCCGCGCTGGTCGCGCCGGCGTCTCCCGCCCGGGCCCAGGCCGAGGCGCCGGTGCTGCCCGCGGTTCGCGTCCAGGGCGGCGCCGACCCCGCGCCCGCCGACGGCTACGCCGCGTCGACCACACGAGTGGGGCGCACGCTGCAGTCGCCGCACGACATCCCCCAGGGCGTGACCACCGTCACCCGCTCGCTGCTCGACGACCAGGACGCCGCGACGCTGCGCGAGGCGCTGCGCAACGTCGCCGGCATCACCTTCAACGCGGCCGAGGGCGGACGCTCGGGCGACAACGCGAACCTGCGCGGCTTCTACACGTTCGGGGACATGTACCTCGACGGCATCCGCGACACCGCGCAGTACGACCGCGAGGTGTTCGCCATCGAGCAGGTCGACGTGCTGCGCGGCGCGGCGGCGATGCTGTTCGGGCGCGGCCAGGCCGGCGGCGTGATCAACCAGCAGAGCAAGGTGCCCGCGCTCGTCGGCGGCACGAACCGGGTGACCGCGACCGTCGGCGGCGACGGCCGGCGGCAGCTGACCGCCGACCTGCAGCGTCGCGTCGGCGAGGAGACCGCGGTCCGGCTGAATGCGATGACCCGCGACGAGGGCAGCCGGCGCCGGGCCCCCGACGGCAGCACCCCCGAGCTGCACCGCGACGGCCTCGCGCTCGCCGCGCTCACGCAGCTCGCCCCCGGCCAGCAGCTGTCGTTCAACCACCTCGTGACGCGCAACCGCGACCGGCCGGACTACGGCGTGCCGTTCGACCGCAGGGCCGGCGGAACCCAGCGCCCCGCGGGCGATCCGCGGCGCTTCTACGGCGACGCGCGCGACTTCGACGACGGCACGACGACCATGACGACGCTCGCGCACGCGTGGCGGCTCTCGCCCGCGGCCGAGCTGACCACCCGGGTACGCCGCTCGCGCTGGGAGCGCGAGTACTGGGCGACCGCGCCCGGCGTGAACGCCGCCGGCGAAGGCGTGGCGTCGACCGCGTACAAGACCCGTCGCTTCGACACCGAGAACCTCGCGCTGCAGTCGGACCTCGCGCTGCGCTTCGCGACCGGGCCGCTGCGTCACCGGGTGCTCGCCGGCGTGGAGGTGCTGCGCGAGGACTCGACGCGCTGGAGCCTGGCGTTCTCGCCCGCCGAGATCGCCGCCTTCGGCTACGCGAACCGCGTCGTGCGCAATCCGTTCGCCTACCGGGGCACGACGGTGGCCGCGTACGCGCAGGACGCGATCGAGTTCGCGCCCGGCTGGTCGATCGTCGCCGGCGTGCGCCGCGACCGCCTCGACGCCGACTATTCGAGCACGACCGACGCCGCGGGCGCGTCGCCCGCGTCGGTCACCGCGTGGAACCTGCGGTACGCGCAGAACAGCGTGCGCGCGGCGCTGTCGTGGCAGCCCGACGCCGGCACCCATCACTACCTCGCGTGGAGCGACTCGTTCAGCCCGACCGCCGACCTCTACCAGCTCTCCTCGGTCGCGTACCCGGCCGAGCGCAGCGACGTCGTCGAGCTCGGCACCAAGCGGCTCTGGTTCGACGGCGCGCTCGCCGCGCGCGCGGCGATCTACCGCGCGACCAAGCGCTGGGAGCGCAACACCGACCTCGAGTCGACCGCGGCGATCCTGACCCGCGAGCGCCACACCGACGGCATCGAGCTCGAGCTCGCCGGCCGCATCACGCCGGCCTGGGACGTGTTCGCCGGTCTCGCCCTGATGGACGCGACGATCGACGTGCCGGGGCTCACCGGCGCGGGCGCCCCGGCCAACGCGGCGTACGAGGGGCTGCGGCCGCGCAACACGCCGCCGTACGCGGCGAACCTGTGGACGACCTATCGGCTGCCCGGGCGCTGGCGCGCGGGCGGCGGCGTCGAGATCAAGGGCGACCGGCTCGCGTACGGGCCGAACGGCGCGGCCGCGCCGGTGGCCGCGGTCGCGCCCGCGTACCGGCGCTGGGACGCGTCGGTCTCGTACGAGGAGCGCGCCTGGGCGCTGCGGGCGACGCTGCGCAACCTGACGAACCGGGTGTACTACGACGCGATCTACGACAGCGGCGGCTTCGCGGTGCCGGGCGCGCGCCGCACGCTGCTGGTCACCGGCGAGCTGAAGTTCTGAGGAGGCGGCGCGATGATGACCACCCTCGAAGGCGTGCTCGACGCGGACGAGCTCGGCCGGATCCGCGCGCTGCTGGCGGCGGCCCCGTGGACCGACGGCCGCCTCACGGCGGGCGACCAGGCCGCCCGCGCGAAGCGCAACCTGCAGCTCGCCGAAGCCTGCCCGCAGCTGCCCGCGCTGCGCGCGATCGTCGACGCCGCGCTCGCCCGCAACCCGGCCTTCTTCTCGGCGACGCTGCCGCGGCGCGTCCATCCGGTCCTCTTCAACCGCTACCAGGGCGAGGCGAACGCGTTCGACTGGCACGTCGACGGCGCGGTCCGGCGGCTGCCCGACGCCGGCGGATGGCTGCGCACCGACGTCTCGGGCACGCTGTTCCTGTCCGCCCCCGACGAGTACGACGGCGGCGAGCTCGAGATCGAGGACACCTTCGGCACCCACTCGGTCAAGCTCGCCGCGGGCGGCCTGGTGCTCTATCCGTCGAGCTCGATCCACCGGGTGCGCCCGGTGACCCGCGGCGCCCGGCTCGCGTCGTTCTTCTGGCTCGAGAGCATGGTGCGCGACGCCGGGGAGCGCCGGCTGCTGCACGAGATGGACATGGCGCTGCTGTCGCTGCGGGCGGCCCACGGCGAGACCGACGCCGCGATCCGGCTGACCGGCGTGTACCACAACCTGCTGCGCCGCTGGGCGGACGCCTGAGCCGCGGCGGGCCTCCCGCCGCGCGCCGGGCCGGCGCCGCGGATCCAAGCCCGCCCTTGCCCGCTCGCGTCCCGGCGGCCGGCTGCGCGACAATCGGTGCATGACGACCGCCGACGCCCCCGCCCGCTCCGCCCGCATCCGGCCCACGCTCGAGTATCCGTTCGAGACGCCGCCGCCGCCCGGCGAGGCGATCGAGGTCGCGCCCGGCGTGCTCTGGATCCGGATGCCGCTGCCGTTCACGCTGTCGCACATCAACCTGTGGGCGATCGCCGACGGCGATCGCTGGGCCGCGATCGACAGCGGGCTGCGCTCGCCCGAGACCGCCACCGCCTGGAAGCAGCTGCGCGACGGCGCGCTCGGCGGACGGGGGCTGTCGCGGGTGATCGTCACGCACATGCACCCCGACCACGTCGGCATGGCCGGCTGGCTCGCGCGCCGCGCGGGCTGCCGGCTGTGGATGACGCGCCTCGAGTACCTGACCTGCCGCGTGCTGGTCGCCGACACCGGGCGCGACGCCCCGGAGGACGGCGTGCGCTTCTACCGCGCCGCCGGCTGGGACGAGGACGCGATCGAGCACTACCGCGCGCGCTTCGGCGAGTTCGGCAAGGCGGTGTACGCGCTGCCCGACAGCTACCGGCGCATCGTCGACGGCGAGACGATCCGCATCGGGGATCACGACTGGCGCGTGATCACCGGCAACGGCCACTCGCCCGAGCACGCGTGCCTGTACAGCGCGTCGCTGAAGCTGCTGATCTCCGGCGACCAGGTGCTGCCGCGGATCTCGTCGAACGTCTCGGTGTTCCCGACCGAGCCGGACGCCGACCCGCTCGGCGACTGGATGGCCTCGCTCGCGAAGCTCAAGGCCCAGGTGCCCGACGACGTGCTGGTGCTGCCGGCCCACAACCTGCCGTTCCGCGGGCTGCATGCGCGCCTCGACGACCTCGCCGCCGGCCACGACGAGGGCCTCGCCCGGCTGCACGAGACGCTCTCCGAGCCGCGGCGCGCGATCGACGTGTTCGGCTCGCTGTTCGCCCGGCCGATCGACTCCCCCGGGCTGCGCAGCATGGCCACCGGCGAGACGCTCGCGCACCTGAACCGGCTGATCGCCCAGGGCCGCGCGCGCGCCGAGGTCGACGCCGACGGCGTCGCCTGGTACCGCGCCGCGTGAGCGCCGCGCCCGCCGCCGGCACCGACGAGCGCGCGCTGCGCGTCGAGCTCGCCGCCTGCTACCGGATCTTCGCGATGCTCGGCTGGACCGAGCTGATCTACAACCACGTGACGCTCCGGGTGCCCGGCCCGGACACGCGCTTCCTGATCAATCCGTTCGGGCTGCGCTACGACGAGGTCACCGCGTCCAACCTGGTGGCGATCGACGTCGAGGGCCGCGTCGTCGACGGCTCGAGCCGTCGGGTCAACCCGGCGGGCTTCACGCTGCACTCGGCGATCCACGCGGGCGTGCCCGACGCGCACTGCGTGATGCATACGCACACCACCGCGGGCAGCGCGGTCGCCTGCAGCGCCGCGGGCCTGTCGCCCGACAACTTCTACGCCGCGCAGCTCGAGGGGCGCGTCGCGTACCACGCGTTCGAGGGCATCACGCTGCGCGCCGACGAGGGTCCGCGCGTCGTGCGCTCGATCGCCGGACGGCCGGCGGTGATCCTGCGCAACCACGGCCTGCTCGCCTGGGGCGCGACGGTGCCGATGGCCTTCGCGGTGCTGTGGACGCTGCAGCGCGCGTGCGAGATCCAGGTCGCCGGCGCCGCGCTCGGGCCGACCGTGCCGATCCCCGAGGCGGTGCGCCGGCAGGCGAGCGCCGACGCGCTGCAGTTCGACCCGCGCCTCGGAGGCGGTCGCGACGTGTTCGACGCGCTGGTGCGGCAGGTCGATCGCATCGACCCGTCGTACCGCGACTGAGCCGCGACGGAGCCGCGACGGAGTCGGCGCGAGGGATTCAGCGCGACAGGCTCGGCGCCGGCAGGTCGCGCGCGGCCTCGCGCAGCGCCTCGCGGGCCGCGTCGGCGTCGCCGAGCCGCTCCATCAGCAGCAGCGCGAGCCGCGCGAGGAACAGGCTCTCGCGCTCGCGGCCGGCCTCGGTGATCGCGAGCGCGCACTCGCGGTAGAGCGCGTCGCGCGCCTCGTCGTCCCAGGTGCCCATCCGTGTCCTCCGTCAGGCGGCCGCGCGCGCCAGCAGCGCGCCGATCGCGTCGGCGTCGAGCGCCGGCCAGCGGCCGGCGACGTGCCCGTCGGGCCGCAGCAGCAGCACCGCGCCGTCCGTCGCCCCCCAGACGCGCGCCGCGTGGCGCGTGCCCTCGACGCCGTCCACGCGCGCGTCGTCGACGGCGAAGAGCCGCTCCGCTTCGCCGCCCGGCTCGCCGCGCGCGGCGATCACCGCGGTGCGCAGCGGCCATCGGCCCGCCCGCAGCGCGCGCAGCGCCGCGTCGTCGGCGGGCGACGGCGCCGCCGCGTCCTCCGGCAGCACGACGATCACCGTCCAGCACGCGGCGCCGAGCTCGCTCGCGAACGCGATGCCCGCCGGCCCGCGCAGCGGCGCCTCGGGCAGCGGATCGCCGGGCCGCGGCCCGTCCCGTCCGGGCGCGGGCGCACCGTTGAGCGGCGAGTCCGGATAGCCGATCGCGGTGGTCTGGCGCGGGTTCGCGAGCCGCGCGATCGGCGGGTGCGCGTGCGCGAGCGTCACCGCCGCCTCGCGCATCAGCGAGAAGCCGCGCGAGGGCGGCGCCATGAACTCGGTGCTCTTGACGGCCGCGGCGGCGTTGACGCGGTACGCGTGCAGCCGCTCGGCGTCGTACGTGTCGAGCAGCGCCTCGCCGGCGAGCCCGAGCTCGACCGCCGCGAGCTTCCAGCCGAGGTTGAACGCGTCCTCGAAGCCCGAGTTCAGCCCGCGCACGCCGAAGATCGGCATCGCGTGCGCGGCGTTGCCGGCGAACGCGATCCGGCCGTGGCGATAGCGCCCGAGCGTCATCGCGCCCGCGCGGTACGCGCTGATCCACACGATCTCCCACGGCAGCTCCGCCTCGCCGAGCATCGCGAGGTGACGCCGCACGAAGGCCGCGACGTTCTCCTCGCGCAGCGCCTCGTCGAGGTCGGCGTCGTCGGGCACCTGGTAGTCGATGCGCCAGAGGTCGTCGGGCTGCCGGTGCATCAGCACCGTCGAGCCGGGGTTCGACGGCGGATCGAACCACGCGCGGCGCTCGGTCGGGAAGGCGCTCGGCAGCACGATGTCGGCGATCACGTACTTGCCCTCGAACGCCGTGCCCTCGAGCTTCAGCCCGAGCGTGCGCCGCACGAAGCTCTGGCCGCCGTCGCACGCGACCAGGCGCGCGGCGCGCATCGCGTACCGGGTGCCCGCGCACGCGACCTCGAGCGACACGCCCGCCTCGTCCTGCCCGACGCCGACGAGCTCGCTGCCCCAGCGGATCTCGATCAGGTCGGATCGCGCCGCGGCCGCCTCCACCAGGAAATGCTCGATCCAGTACTGCTGCAGGTTGATCATCGGCGGCAGCCGCTGCATCGCGTCGTGCGGCATCGCGAAGCGCAGGATCTCGGTGGTGCCGTGGTAGGTCCGCCCCCCGGTCCACGGCAGCCCCTTGCGCAGGTGGCCCTCGAGCGCGCCGAGCCGGCCCAGGATCTCGAGGCTGCGGCGCGACACGCAGATCGCGCGGCTGCCGGTGCACACCGTCGCGTCGGCCTCGACGACGACCGAGGGCACGCCCCATTCGGCGAGCGCGAGCGCGGTCGCGAGCCCGACCGGCCCGCCGCCGGCGATCGCGACGCGGTGGCGCCGCGGATCGCGGCCGCCGTCGAGCGGCGGGGGCGCCGCGGCGTGCTCGACGTGCTCGAAGGGACCGATGCGCGGCATGGCCGCAGGATAGCGGCTTCCGTCGGCGGCGGTTTGACACGCGCGGCGCGGCGCGGCTACCCTGCGGGCATGCATCGCCCGACCGCCCCGTTCCGCCTGCCGAGCGCCCTACTAGCGCCGGGCCGGGGACGGCGGCTGCCCGCGCGAGGCTGCACCGCCGAGTCGTAGCGCTCGCCGACCCCGGCCCGCCCGATCCCCGACCGTCACGCGGGGAGCACGGGAGGCCGCCGCCCCGCCGGGCATCGTCTCCCCCTCCAGCGTCGCGGTCCCCCGAGACCGATCCCGATCCCTGGAGCCCGACCGATGACGACGACCCCGCCCGCCGGCAAGTACCGCCCCTTCCCCACCGTCGACCTGCCCGACCGCCGCTGGCCGTCGCGCCGCATCGAGCGCGCGCCGCGCTGGCTGTCGACCGACCTGCGCGACGGCAACCAGGCGCTCTTCGAGCCGATGGACACCGAGCGCAAGCTGCGGATGTTCGAGACGCTGCTGCGGATCGGCGTGAAGGAGATCGAGGTCGGCTTCCCGGCCGCCTCGCAGACCGACTTCGACTTCGTGCGGCACGTGATCGAGCACGACCTCGTGCCCGACGACGTGACGATCAGCGTGCTGACCCAGGCGCGCGAGGACCTGATCGCGCGCTCGATCGAGTCGCTCGCCGGCGCGCGCCGCGCCACCGTCCACCTGTACAACGCGACCGCGCCGGTGTTCCGCCGGGTGGTCTTCGGCATGACGACCGACGAGGTGCTCGAGCTCGCGGTGCGCTCGACGCGCTTCGTGCGCGAGCAGCTCGACGCGCGCCCCGGGACCGAGTGGGGCTTCGAGTACAGCCCCGAGGTGTTCTCGAGCACCGAGCTGCCGTTCGCGCTCGAGGTGTGCACCGCGGTGATGGAGGCCTGGGGCGCGACGCCCGCCCGGCCGGTGATCCTCAACCTGCCGGCGACCGTCGAGTGCGCGACGCCGAACGTCTACGCCGACCAGATCGAATGGATCGGCCGGCACCTGCCGAACCGCGAGTCGGCGGTGATCTCGGTGCATCCGCACAACGACCGCGGCACCGCGGTCGCCGCGGCCGAGCTGTCGGTGATGGCCGGCGCCGACCGCGTCGAGGGCTGCCTGTTCGGCAACGGCGAGCGCACCGGCAACGTCGACCTCGTCACGCTCGCGCTGAACCTGTACACGCAGGGCGTCGACCCCGGGCTCGACTTCTCGGACATCAACGCGGTCGCGCGCACCGTCGAGCAGTGCAACCAGCTGCCGATCCACCCGCGCCATCCGTACGTCGGCGACCTCGTGTTCACCGCGTTCTCCGGCTCGCACCAGGACGCGATCAAGAAGGGCTTCGCCGCGCAGCGCCCGGGCGCGCCCTGGGAGGTGCCGTACCTGCCGATCGACCCGGCCGACCTCGGCCGCAGCTACGAGTCGGTGATCCGCGTGAACAGCCAGTCCGGCAAGGGCGGCATCGCGTTCCTGCTCGAGCGCCACCACGGCCTGGTGATGCCGCGCCGGCTGCAGGTGGAGTTCAGCGCGATCGTGCAGCGCCACACCGACGCGAACGGCACCGAGGTGACCGCCGACGAGCTCTGGACGCTGTTCCGCGACGAGTACCTCGACGAGGACGCGCGGATCCGGCTGCTGTCGCACCGGATGACCGGCGGCGACGCCGGGCACTCGATCGAGCTCGCGGTGTCGGTCGACGGCGCGCGGCACGTGCTGCACGGCGAGGGCAACGGCCCGATCGACGCGGCGGTCGCCGCGCTCGGGCTGCCGCTGCGGGTCGACGCGTACGAGGAGCGCTCGATCGACGCGGGCGCCGACGCGCGCGCGGTCGCCTTCATCGAGGCGAAGGCCGAGGGCGTCGCCGGCACGCGCTTCGGCGTCGGCATCGACCGCAGCATCGTCCTCGCGTCGCTGCGCGCGCTGCTGTCGGCGGCGAACCGGCTCGGACTCGCCGACCGCTGGTCGCCGACCGCCTCGCAGCGGCGCGCGGCCTGACCCAGGCACGCGCCCGTCGCCGGGGCACGCGCCGATCGCCGGGCACGCGCCGGCCGCCGGCGCCCGCCGCGGCACCGACGGCCCGCCGCCGGCCGCCCGGCGGCGGGGCGGTCGGCGCGGCCCGCTTGCTATCATCGGCGGATGCCGCGTCCCTCCCTCCCCGTCCGTGCCGCCCGGCGCCGCCTGCTCGCCGGCGGCGCGCTCGCGCTCGCCGCCGGGCTCGCCCGCGCGCAGTCGTCGCGCCCCATCCCGGAGGGCGCCGAGGTCGGCGTGCTGCGGATCGGCGTGTTCCCCGAGGCCGCGCTCGACGGCAAGCCGGTGCTGCTCGCCCCGGGCCTGCGGATCCACGACGAGCGCAACATGATCGTCCCGCCGGCCAGCGTGACCGGCGACCGCCCGATCGCCTACCGGCGCGGCGCCTCGGGCGAGATCCTGCAGGCCTGGCTGCTGTCCGCGGCCGAGCACCGCGAGCTCGCGGCGAAGATCGCGGCCGCCCGCCGCGCCGGCGCCGCGCGCTGAGCGCGGCCCTTCCCGAGACCGCCATGCCCACCCGGCTGTACATCCGCACCTTCGGCTGCCAGATGAACGAGTACGACTCGGCCAAGATGGCCGACGTGCTCGGCGCGTCGCAGCCCGACGGCATCGAGACCACCGACGACCCGGCGCAGGCCGACATCGTCCTCTTCAACACCTGCTCGGTCCGCGAGAAGGCGCAGGAGAAGGTGTTCTCCGACCTCGGCCGCATCCGCGCGCTCAAGCGCGAGCGGCCCGACCTCGTCGTGGGCGTCGGCGGCTGCGTCGCGAGCCAGGAAGGCGCGAACATCGTCAGCCGCGCGCCGTACGTCGACGTGGTGTTCGGCCCGCAGACGCTGCACCGGCTGCCCGCGCTGATCGAGGCGCGCCGCCGCACCGGGCGCCCGCAGGTCGACATCAGCTTCCCCGCGGTCGAGAAGTTCGACGACCTGCCGCCGGCGCGCGTCGAGGGCGCGTCGGCCTTCGTGTCGATCATGGAGGGCTGCAGCAAGTACTGCAGCTTCTGCGTGGTGCCCTACACGCGCGGCGAGGAGGTCTCGCGCCCGTTCGAGGACGTGCTGGTCGAGGTCGCCCAGCTCGCCGAGCAGGGCGTGCGCGAGGTCACGCTGCTCGGCCAGAACGTCAACGCCTACCTCGGCGCGATGGGCGGCGAGACCGCCGACTTCGCGCTGCTGCTCGAGTACGTCGCCGAGATCCCGGGCATCGAGCGCATCCGCTACACCACGTCCCATCCGCGCGAGTTCGGCCAGCGGCTGATCGACGCGCACGGCTCGATCGCCAAGCTCGCCGGCCACGTCCACCTGCCGGTGCAGTCCGGCTCCGACCGCGTGCTCGCCGCGATGAAGCGCGGCTACAGCGTGCTCGAGTACAAGTCGATCGTGCGCCGCCTGCGCGCGGCGCGTCCCGACGTGTCGATCACCTCCGACTTCATCGTCGGCTTCCCCGGCGAGACCGCCGACGACTTCGAGCGGACGATGGCGCTGATCGAGGACGTCGGCTTCGACGGCTCGTTCTCGTTCGTCTACAGCCCGCGCCCCGGCACGCCGGCGGCCGACCTGCCCGACGACACGCCCCAGGCGACCAAGCTCGAGCGGCTGCGCCGGCTGCAGGCGGCGACCGACGCGTCGGCGCGCGCGATCTCCGAGGCGATGGTCGGCGGCGTGCAGCGCGTGCTGGTCGAGGGCCCGTCGCGCAAGGACCCGGGCGAGCTCGCCGGGCGCACCGGGAACAACCGGGTGGTCAACTTCGCCGGCCCGGCCCGGCTCGTCGGCGGGCTCGTCGACCTGCGGATCACGGCCGCGCTGCCGCACTCGCTGCGCGGCGAGGTCGTCGTCCGGGACTGAGGCGGCGTCGACGCCTACGCCGCGACCGGGGACGCTCCCGCCCGGCCTCGCCGCGGCGGTGCCGCGGCGATCCCGGTAGACTGGAGACGGCGTCTCCACCCCTTCCACGACGACACCGGCCGTCCCCATCGCCTTGAAGAGCAGCGTCCTCCAGTACAAGCCCGCCGAGGCCGACAACCGCCGTCTCGCGAACCTCTGCGGTGCGGTCGACCAGAACCTGCGCCAGCTCGAGGAGGCGTACGACGTGCGGATCGCCCGGCGCGCCGACACCTTCGCGGTCGAGGGCGCCGGCCCGCAGACGAAGCAGGCGGTGCGCGCGCTCGACCACTTCTACCGCCGCGCCGAGGCCCCGCTGTCGGTCGAGGACATCCAGCTCGGCCTCGTCGAGTTGCGCGCGCCCGCTCCGGCGCCGCGCGCGGCCCCGGCCGGCGACGGCGCCGCCGCGCCGGCCGACGACGCGCCGGTGCTGCACACCCGGCGCTCCGACCTGCAGGGCCGCACGCCGCGCCAGCGCGAGTACCTGCGCAACATCCTGTCGCACGACATCACCTTCGGCATCGGCCCGGCCGGCACCGGCAAGACGTACCTGGCGGTCGCCTGCGCGGTCGACGCGCTCGAGCGCGACGCGATCAAGAAGATCGTGCTGACGCGCCCGGCGGTCGAGGCCGGCGAGCGGCTC
>DASPJX010000050.1:0-5436 GCA_035628395.1 Burkholderiaceae bacterium
GCGGCCCCTCGCGCGTGCTCCGGACGCCCGCCCCGCGCTCGACCCGTTCGTGGACGTGGACGGGCGCGCCCACGCGCGTGTCTCGCCCGCCCCGCCCGCCCGCTCCGCCCGCTCCGCGGGCTCGTCGCCGCATCGCGACCCCCTCCCGTTTCGTCCGGCGAACCGCGCCCCGCGGACGGGCCTCCTGTCCTCCTGCAGCGCCGCCCCGTCCCGGAGGGGTCGCGGCGAGCGGGACAGCGACGCGCGGATACGGCGCCGTCGGAGGGGGAGGAGGGACGGGCGCCGACACGGTGCGCAAGCGCTGCGGGCATCCTTGCGGGGCGTCGATCGCCGGCGCCCGACGACGTGATCCAGGTCACGGGACGGGCCCGGCGGTTGTGGCACCTTTGCGTTCCGCGTCGGGAATCCGGGCGGCGAGCCGGACCGGGCCGGGTGTAGACTCAAGGGTTCCCCCGGGTAAACCGAAGCATGGCCGAACGGGTGAACGACCACATGCCGGAGCCCCTTGCCGGGCGCTCCCAGCCGCCGCGCCGACTCCCGTCGGCCGGCCGATCGCGGGCAGCGCGAGCGCGACCGACCGCGCCCCTGCCCGCCCGTGCGCCCGCCGGTCCGCCGGCCGCACCAGGATTCCCCACTTGATCCGGAGTCTTCCATGAACCATCCGTACGTCGCCCCGGCGATCCGGTCGGGCGTCGCCGCCCCGGACCACGTCAGGCACCAGGGCCTGATCGACTGGGTCGTCTCGATCGCCGAGCTGACCCGTCCCGATCGCATCGTCTGGGCCGACGGCTCGGAGGAGGAGTACGACCGGCTGTGCGCGGAGATGGTCGAGGCGGGCACGCTGCGCCGGCTGAATCCGGAGAAGCGGCCGAACTCGTACCTGGCGTGGTCCGACCCGACCGACGTCGCCCGCGTCGAGGACCGCACGTACATCTGCACCTCGCGGCGCGAGGACGCCGGCCCGACCAACAACTGGACGGACCCGACCGAGATGCGCGCCACGCTGCGCGGGCTGTTCGACGGCTGCATGCGCGGGCGCACGATGTACGTGATCCCGTTCTCGATGGGCCCGCTCGGCTCGCCGATCGCGCACGTCGGCGTCGAGATCTCGGACAGCCCGTACGTCGTGGTCAGCATGCGGACGATGACGCGGATGGGCCGCGCGGTCTACGACGTGCTGGGCGAGGACGGCGAGTTCGTGCCCTGCGTGCACACGGTCGGCATGCCGCTCGAGCCGGGCGCGAAGGACGTGCCGTGGCCGTGCAACCCGACCAAGTACATCGTCCACTATCCCGAGACCCGCGAGATCTGGTCGTTCGGCTCGGGCTACGGCGGCAACGCGCTGCTCGGCAAGAAGTGCTTCGCGCTGCGGATCGCCTCGAACATGGGCCGCCAGGACGCGGCCGCCGGCGGCGTCGGCTGGCTGGCCGAGCACATGCTGATCCTCGGCGTGACCTCGCCCGAGGGCCGCAAGTACCACGTGGCCGCGGCGTTCCCGTCGGCCTGCGGCAAGACCAACTTCGCGATGATGATCCCGCCGCGCTCGTTCGAGGGCTGGAAGGTCACGACGATCGGCGACGACATCGCGTGGATCAAGCCGCGCGAGGACGGGCGCCTGTACGCGATCAATCCCGAGGCCGGCTACTTCGGCGTCGCGCCGGGCACCAACGAGGCGACGAACCCGAACTGCATGGCGTCGCTGCGGGAGAACGTGATCTTCACCAACGTCGCGCTGACCGACGACGGCGACGTCTGGTGGGAGGGCATGACGAAGCAGCCGCCCGCGCACCTGATCGACTGGCAGGGCAAGGACTGGACGCCCGAGGACGGCAAGGCCGGCCGCAAGGCCGCGCACCCCAACGCGCGGTTCACCGTCGCCGCCTCGCAGAACCCGGTGATCGACCCGCAGTGGAACGATCCGGCCGGCGTGCCGATCGACGCGTTCATCTTCGGCGGGCGCCGCTCGACGACCGTGCCGCTGGTCACCCAGGCCCGCGACTGGGTCGAGGGCGTGTACATGGCCGCGACGATGGGCTCGGAGACCACCGCCGCGCAGGCCGGCGCGCAGGGCGTCGTGCGCCGCGACCCGTTCGCGATGCTGCCCTTCTGCGGCTACAACATGGCCGACTACTTCCGGCACTGGCTCGACCTCGGCCGGCGTCTGGAGGGGGCGAACGCGAAGCTGCCGGCGATCTTCTGCGTCAACTGGTTCCGCACCGACGAGAACGGCCGGTTCATCTGGCCGGGCTTCGGCGAGAACATGCGCGTGCTGCAGTGGATGATCGGCCGCATCGAGGGCACCGCCGGCGCGGTCGAGCACGCGGTCGGCCACAGCCCGCGCTACGAGGACCTCGACTGGCGCGGCCTGGAGTTCGGGCGCGGCGACTTCGACAAGATCATCGCGGTCGACACGGCGCAGTGGCGGCACGAGTTCGAGCTGCACGAGCAGCTGTTCCAGAAGCTCGCGCACGGGCTGCCGCAGCAGCTGCCCGACACGAAGGCGGCGCTCGAGAAGCGGCTCGCGGCGTGACCCGCCGCGACCGACCGCCGTCGGAGCCGGCGCGCCGGCTCCGCACTCCGGTCGTCGCGCTCGCGGCGGCGGCTCTCGTCGCCGGCTGCGCGATCCCGCCCGGGCCGTGGGGAGGGCCCCCGCCCCCGGGCCCGGCGGTCGGCGTGCGCGTGCCGCCGGGCCACATGCCGCCGCCCGGCGCGTGCCGGATCTGGTTCCCCGGTCGTCCGCCCGGCCAGCAGCCGCCCCCGGGCGACTGTGCGCGGCTGCAGTGGCAGGTACCGCAGGGCGCGGTACTGGTCCGGGGCTGACGCGCCCGGCAGCGGGCGCCCGTCAGCGCGCGCCGGCCGCCTCCAGCATCGCGGCGATCGCCGCGTGGCCGTTCGCGCGGGCGAGCGCGAGCGGCGTGCGGCCCTCGCGGTCGGCGAGGCGCGTGCTCGCGCCCGCGTCGAGCAGTGCCCGCACGCAGGCCCGGTGGCGCGGGCCGCCGTCGCCCAGCACGATCGCCTCGATCAGCGCGGTCCAGTGGAGCGTGTTCACGTGGTCGAGCGGCGCGCCGGCCGCGATCAGCCGGCGCACCGCGCCGTCGTGGCCGAGGTGCGCGGCCGCGATCAGCGCGGTGCCGTGCCAGCGGCTGGTGACGAGCCGCGGGCTCGCGCCGAGCGACAGCAGCAGCTCGAGCGTCGGTTCGTCGTCGGCGACCGCGGCGATGGTCACCGCGTCGTAGCGGTCCGCGTCGAGCGCGCCGGTGTCGGCCCCGGCGGCGACGAGCGCGCGGATCGCGTCGTGGCGGCGCGCGAACGCGGCGACGTGCAGCGGCGTGCGGCCGTTGCCGTCGCGTCGCTCGAGCGCGGCCCGGTCGGCCGCGGCGAGACGCGCGATCTCCGCGGCGTCGCCGCGATGCGCGGCCGCGTGCAGGCCGGCGTAGGCCGCGGCCTCGACGGCCGAGGGCGGGGTCTGCGCGAGGAGGCTCGGCGCGGCGAGGGCGGCGAGCGCGGCGCCGAGCCCGGACAGCGCGGCGCGTCGGGCGGGACGGGCGCGTGCCGCGGGCGGCGGGGCCGGCCGGCGACGCGCCATCGCGCTCAGGCGGCGACGGCCGCGCGGGCGCGTCCGATGCGGCCCACCGACAGCGCGCTGCCGATCAGCAGCGCCTGGAAGCCCGCGATCACGAGCCACACCGTCGACGGCATGCCGTGGTCCATCAGCCGGCCGAAGCCCGCCGGCGCGAGCGCCATGCCGGCGTCGAGGCCCGAGTACACCAGCCCGTAGACGCGTCCGGTGGCCCCGGGGGGCGACGCGCGGCGCACGAGCAGGTCGCGCGCCGGGCCGGCCGTGCCGGCGCCGAAGCCCATCGCGCCGAACAGGATCGGCACCATCCAGCCGGGCGCGTCGGTCAGCGCGATCGCGAGCGAGAACAGCGAGGCCGCCCCGAAGCCGGTCGCGACCACGCGCTCGGCCTTCGCCGGATCGCCCGCGGTCCAGCCGCCGAGCACGGTGCCCGCGGCGCTCGCCAGCATGTAGACCGTCAGGCACGCGGCGACCCACTGCGCGTCGACGCCGTGCAGCACGCGCGCGGCCTCGGGCCCGAAGGTCTGCAGCCCGCCGAACGCGACCGCCATCGTGAAGAAGAAGGCGAAGCTCATCCACACCGCGGGCAGCCGCAGGAACGCGAACGTCGAGTCGGCGCCGCGAGGCCCGCCGCCCGAGGCGCTCGCCGACGCGGCGCGGACGATGCCGAGCCGACCGACCGGCACGCCGGCGAGCCGCTCGCGATGCGCCCAGGCCGTCGCGAGCACCGCCGCGGCGAGCAGCGCCGCGGCCGCGGCGGCGACGCGCCAGCCGGCCGCGCCGGTGATGCCCACCATGAAGACCGGCGCGAGCGCCCAGCCGAGGTTGCCGGCGATCGCGTGGACCGCGTACGCGCGGGCGAGCCGCGGGGCCGGCACGCGCGCGTTGAGGATCGAGTAGTCGACCGGATGGAACGGCGAGTTGCCCAGGCCCGCGAGCGCGCAGCCGGCGACGAGCGCCGCGTGGCCCGGGGCGGTCGCGATGGCGAGGGCGGCGACGACGAAGCACGCGAGGCTCGCGAGCATCACCGGCACCGCGCCGATGCGGTCGACGACGAAGCCGGCGAGCGCCTGGCCGACCCCCGAGACCGCGAAGAACACCGTCATCAGCAGGCCGAGCTCGGCCCAGCTGAGCCCGAACTCGACCTTCAGCCACGGGAAGAGCGGCGGCACCACCAGGTGGAAGAAGTGCGAGCAGCCGTGGGCGAGCGAGACGACGGCGACCGTGCGGCGCTCGCCCGCGTCGGCCGGACCGGCCGTGCCGGTCTCGAGGGTGGCGGCGGGTGCGGACATCGACCGAGCATACCGCGCTGGCCGGCGGCCCCGCGCGCGGTGCGCGGCGCGGTGGAACCGGCGATCAGCGCGCGGCCACGCGTCCCTGCGACGAGGCCTCGCCCGAGGACGGGGGCGCCGGGACCGGCGCCGCGCCCGCGGGCTTCTGCGGCGTCAGCACGACCTTGTCGACCGCGAAGCCCATCTCGCGGGCGCGCCCGAGCAGGCCCTCGAGCACGTCCTGCTGCAGCACCGGCGAGCGCGACAGCAGCCACAGGTACTCGCGGCCCGGGTCGCCGACCATCGCCCAGCGGTAGTCCGGGTCGAGCTCGAGCACCCAGTAGTCGCCGCGGCCGAACGGCAGCCAGCGCAGCCCGGAGGGCAGGAACGACACGCGCAGCTTCGCGTTGCTCGCGTCGGTGGGCGTCGCCACGCCGTCGACGACGTCCCAGCCGGATTCGGTGCGGCAGCGGTTGACGACGGCGATCGTGCCGTCCTCGCGCGGGGTGTACTGCGCGCTGACGTCGCCGACGCACGCGGTCTGGAACCGGTTGGGCAGTCGCGCCACCTCGTACCAGGTGCCGGCGT
>DASPJX010000051.1:0-13800 GCA_035628395.1 Burkholderiaceae bacterium
TCCGCCTCACGCGCGTGCTGCTTCGCGTTGAGCACGTTGTGCGGCAGGCCCTGCTTTTTCAGCATGCCGGAAATGAGCTCGGAGTTCTCGATCGACGTCGTGCCGACGAGCGTCGGCTGCCCGCGCTCGTAGCAGTCGCGGATGTCCGCGATGACCGCGTCGTAGCGCTCCTTCGACGTGCGGAAGACCTGGTCCATGCGATCTTCGCGGATCATCTTCTTGTGCGTCGGGATGACGACCGTCTCCAGGCCGTAGATCGACTGGAACTCGTACGCTTCCGTATCCGCCGTGCCGGTCATGCCGGCGAGCTTCTTGTACATGCGGAAGTAGTTCTGGAAGGTGATCGTCGCGAGCGTCTGATTCTCTTTCTGGATGTCGACGCCTTCCTTCGCCTCGACCGCCTGGTGCAGGCCTTCAGACCAGCGCCGTCCCGGCATGAGACGTCCGGTGAACTCGTCGACGATGACGATCTCGCCGTTCTGCACGACGTACTGCTGGTCACGGTGAAAGAGCGTATGCGCCCGCAGCGCCGCGTTCAGGTGATGCATGAGCAGGATGTTCGCCGGATCGTAGAGGCTCGTGCCCGGCTCGAGGAGCCCGGCTTCCTCCATGAGCTGCTCCGCGTGCTCGTGCCCGCGTTCCGAGAGGATCACCTGGTGCAGCTTCTCGTCGACCCAGTAATCGCCTTCGCCCTTCTCTTCCTTCTGCCGATCGAGCTTCGGCGCGACCTTGTTGATGCGGATGTAGAGCTCGGTCGTGTCCTCGGCCTGGCCGGAGATGATGAGCGGCGTGCGCGCCTCGTCGATCAGGATCGAGTCGACTTCGTCGACGATCGCGTAGTAGAGAGCGCGCTGCACTTTCTCCGTGTGGCGATAGACCATGTTGTCACGGAGATAGTCGAAGCCGAACTCGTTGTTCGTGCCGTAGGTGATGTCGGCCGCGTACGCCTGCTTCTTCAGCCCGTGCGCCATCTGCGACAGGTTCACGCCGACGGTGAGGCCGAGGAACCGGTAGAGCCGGCCCATCCACTCGGCGTCGCGCTGCGCGAGGTAGTCGTTGACCGTCACGACGTGCACGCCGTCGCCCGCGAGCGCGTTCAGGTACGCCGGCAGCGTGGCCATCAGCGTCTTGCCCTCGCCGGTGCGCATCTCGGCGATCTTGCCCTGGTGCAGCGACATGCCGCCGATCAGCTGCACGTCGAAGTGGCGCATCCCGAGCGCGCGCTTGCTCGCCTCGCGGCAGACCGCGAAGGCCTCGGGCAGGATCGCGTCGAGGGTCTCGCCCTTCGCGACCCGCTCGCGGAACTCGGCGGTCTTCGCGGTCAGCCGCTCGTCGGTCAGCGCCGCGACCGAGGGCTCCAGCGCGTTCACGCGCTCGACGACCTTGCGGTACTCGCGCAGCAGACGCTCGTTGCGGCTGCCGAAGATGCGGGTCAGCAGTTTCTGGATCATGGGGGGCTGGACCGGGCCCCGGGGACGTGCGGACGCTGCCCGGGGCTGAGACTCGTGGGCAATCGCCGAGTCTAGCATGCGGCCCCCGGGCGGCCGCGGCGCACCCCGGCCGCGCACCGGGGCGGGCGACCGTCGGGCGCGCCCGCGCGCGGGCGTCCGGCGGGGCCGCGGCGGGGCCGCGCCGATCGGCTACAGTGGGCGCATCGAGGATCGCCCGATGCCCCCGCCCTCACGCCTGAAGCCCTCCGCCTCCCGCCCCGCGCTCGCCTGGCTGCGCACCGAGCCGGTGTTCGCGCGGCTCGGCGAGCAGGCCTCGAGGATCGCCGCGGTGCAGGCGGACCTGCTGGAGACGATGCCCGGCCTGGCGGTCACGGTGATCGCCTTCGAGCAGGACACGCTGGTGGTGGGCGCGCGCCACGCGGCGGTCGCGGCGCGGGTGCGCCAGCTCGAGCCGACGCTGCTCGCGGCGCTGCGCCGCCGCGGCTGGAAGCTCGACCGGATCCGCTTCAAGCCGCAGTGGCAGGCGCCGCCCGCCGCGCCGGTGCGGCGCGTGAAGGACTCGCCCGGCGCCGACGCGGTCGCGCGGCTCGAGGAGCTGTCGGAGCAGGTCGGCGAGGGTCGGCTGCGCGCCGCGCTGCGCCGGATGGCCGCGCGCCACGGCACGGGCCCGCGCGGCGACGCCGAGGGCTGAGCGCGCGCGGCGCCGGCCTCAGTCGGCGAGCCGCTCGAGCAGCAGCACCCCGAAGAACACGAAGCCGACCGCCAGGCCGATCTTCAGCAGCAGGATCGCGCGGCCGAGCCATTTGCGCTCGCCGGTGAGCACCCACAGGCCGGCCGAGACCATCACGCCGGCACCGAGCAGGATCGCGACCGCGCGCAGGAACAGCACGCGGGCGGCCTCAGGCCGCGACCCAGTCGCGGGCGAACACGCGCGGCGCGTCGCGGCGCTGCGCGAACGTGACGAGCTCCCAGGCGCCGCGCTCGGCGAGCAGCGCGCGCAGCAGCGCGTTGTTCATCGCGTGGCCGGACTTGTGCGCGCTGTAGGCGGCGAGCAGCGGATGACCGACCAGGTACAGGTCGCCGATCGCGTCGAGGATCTTGTGCTTGACGAACTCGTCGTCGGAACGCAGCCCGTCGCTGTTCAGCACCCGATACTCGTCCATCACGATCGCGTTGCCGAGGCTGCCGCCCTGCGCGAGGCCGTGCGCGCGCAGCGCCTCGACGTCGTGCATGAATCCGAAGGTGCGCGCGCGGGCGATCTGCTCGACGTACGAGTGGCTCGCGAAGTCGACCTCGACCTCCTGCACGGTCGCGTCGATCGCCGGATGGCCGAAGTCGATCGAGAAGCGCAGCTTGAAGCCGAAGTGCGGATCGAGCCGCGCCCACTTGTCGCCGTCGCGGACCTCGATCGGCTTCGTCACGCGGATGAAGCGCTTGGGGGCGGCCTGCTCGACGATGCCGACCGACTGGATCAGGAACACGAACGAGCCCGCCGAGCCGTCGAGGATCGGGATCTCGGGCGCGGTCACGTCGACGTACAGGTTGTCGATGCCGAGGCCGGCGAGCGCCGACATCAGGTGCTCGACGGTGGCGACCCGGACCTCGGCGCCCTCGCCCGTGTCGGCGGCCGACAGCGTCGAGGCCATCCGGGTGTCGTTGACCCGGAACGCCTCGGCGCGGATGTCCACCGGCTGCGGCAGGTCGACCCGCCGGAACACGATCCCGGTGTCGGGCGCGGCCGGACGCAGCACCAGCTCGACGCGCTGGCCGGAATGCAGCCCCACGCCCTCGGTGCGCACCAGCGCCTTGACCGTTCTCTGCCTCAGCACGGCGGCCGCCTCGGGGTGCGCGGGCTCAGAGCTGCTTCAGCAGCGAGGCCGCGTCGCTGACCTCGAACTTGCCCGGGGCCTCGCGGTTGAGCTGCTTCACGACGCCGTCCTCGACGAGCATCGAGTAGCGGTCCGAGCGCACGCCCATGCCGCGGGCGGTCAGGTCGAGCGTCAGGCCGCAGGCCTTCGTGAACTCGGCGGCGCCGTCGGCCATCATCCGGACCTTGCCGCCGGACTTCTGCTCGCGGCCCCAGGCGCCCATCACGAACGCGTCGTTGACCGACACGCACCAGATCTCGTCGACGCCCTTGGCCTTCAACGCGTCGTGGTGCTCGAGGTAGCTCGGCACGTGCTTGGCCGAGCAGGTCGGCGTGAACGCGCCCGGCAGGCCGAAGATCGCGATCGTCTTGCCCTTGACCAGGTCCGACACCTTGAACGCGTTGGGACCGATGCTGCAGCCGTTGCCCTCGACCTCGACGAACTCGGTCAGCGTGGCTTCGGGCAGGCGCTGCCCGATCTGGATCGTCATGCTCGCGACTCCTCTCGTTGGGGGAATGAACGGCCGCGCCGGTGCGACGGTGCACGGCTGGGCAGAGACGGATTGTAGCCCGCGGCTCCGGCGGGCATGCCGGAGGCGGACGCGGGGCGCGCGGGGAATCCCCCGTCAGCGGAGGGGACTCCCCGGCGACGACGAGGGCGCCCCGTCCGGCCGGTCAGCGCGGCCGTGCGGGGCGCGGTCGCCGGCGATCCGTGCAGGCCGCGCACGGTTCGCCGGGTGATGCGTCAGTCGGCGCGGTCGGATCGAACGACGCGGCCGCTCGCCGTCCGGTCCGCGCGGGCGGCCCGGGCGGCGCGGCCGACCATCGCTCAGTCCGCCTGCTTGCGCAGGAACGCCGGGATGTCGAGGCGGTCGACGCCCTTCTCCTCGAGCGCCGCGACCTGCGCCGACGCGCTGCCGCGGACGTTGCGCCAGACCGCCGGCTTGTCGAAGTCGGCGTACGACGGCTCGTGCGAGACCGGGTCGTGCGTGCCGGTGGCGCGCATCGGCTGCGGCACGAGCTGCGGCTTGCGGGCCGCGCGGCCGATGCCGGTGGCGACCACGGTCACGCGCAGCGCGTCGCCCATGTCCTCCTCGTACACAGTGCCGTGGATGATCGTCGCGTCCTCGGCGCAGAACTGCTTGATCGTGTTGATCACCTCGTTGGTCTCGCGCAGCTTCAGCGAGCGGCTCGCGGTGATGTTCACGATCACGCCGCGCGCGCCCTGCAGGTCGACGCCGTCGAGCAGCGGCGAGGCCACCGCCTGCTCGGCGGCGAGGCGCGCCCGGTCGAGGCCCGAGGCCTCGCCGATGCCCATCATCGCCTTGCCCTGCTCGCCCATGATCGTCTGGACGTCGGCGAAGTCGACGTTGACCAGGCCCGGCACGTTGATGATCTCGGCGATGCCCGCCACCGCGTTGTGCAGCACGTCGTCGGCGCGGCGGAACGCGTCCTCGAGGCTCGCGTCCTCGTCCATCACGTCGAACAGCTTCTGGTTCAGCACGACGATCAGCGAGTCGACGTGCTCGACCAGCTGGTCGATGCCGTCGTCGGCGATCCGCATCTTGCGGTTGCCCTCGAAGTCGAACGGCTTGGTGACGACGCCGACGGTCAGGATGCCCATCTCCTTGGCGACCTGGGCGACGACCGGCGAGGCGCCGGTGCCGGTGCCCTTGCCCATGCCCGCGGTGATGAAGACCATGTTGGCGCCGGCGAGCGCCGCCTTCACGTCCTCGCGCGCCTTCTCGCACGCGTCGCGGCCCGCCTTCGGGTTCGCGCCGGCGCCGAGGCCGGCGTCGCCGAGCTGGATGATGCTCGGCGCGAGCGAGCGCTTGAGCGCCTGCCGGTCGGTGTTGACGGTGATGAACTCCACCCCCTGCACGCCGCGGTTGATCATGTGGTTGACGGCATTGCCGCCGGCTCCTCCGACGCCGATCACCTTGATGACGGCGCCGTCGGACTCGTTCTCGATCATTTCGAAGTTGGGCATCTGACTGGCCTCCAACGTTGTGGTTGCTGCTGCGCTGACTGACTGACTGCGGACGCGTGGCGTTCCCCGGGATCAGAAGTTCCCGAGGAACCACTCCTTCATGCGGCGCAGGGTCTCCTTGAAGGATCCCGACTGCTCCGCCACCTTTCGACCCCGCAACCGCTGCATCCGCGCCTCCTCGAGGAGGCCGATCGCGGTCGCGAACCTGGGCGTCCTGACCACGTCGGCCAGCCCGCCCGCGTACTCCGGCACGCCGAGGCGCACCGGCTTCAGGAAGATGTCCTCGCCGAGCTCGGCCATGCCCGGCAGCAGGCTCGTGCCGCCGGTGATGACCACGCCCGAGGAGAGCAGCTCCTCGTATCCCGACTCGCGGATCACCTGCTGGACCAGCGAGAACAGCTCCTCGACGCGCGGCTCGATGACCGCGGCGAGCGCCTGGCGCGACAGCGAGCGCGGCCCGCGGTCGCCGATGCCCGGCACCTCGATCTTGTCCGACGGATCGGCGAGCACCTGCTTCGCGATGCCGTGGCGCAGCTTGATCTCCTCGGCGTCGGGCGTGGGCGTGCGGAGCGCCATCGCGACGTCGTTGGTGATCTGGTCGCCGGCGATCGGGATCACCGCGGTGTGGCGGATGCTGCCGCCGGTGAAGATCGCGATGTCGGTCGTGCCGCCGCCGATGTCGACGAGCGCGACGCCGAGCTCCTTCTCGTCCTGCGTCAGCACCGCGGTCGACGAGGCGAGCGGCTGCAGGATCAGGTCCTGGACCTCGAGGCCGCAGCGGCGCACGCACTTGATGATGTTCTGCGCGGCCGACACCGCGCCGGTCACGATGTGGACCTTGACGTCGAGGCGCACGCCGCTCATGCCGATCGGCTCGCGGATGTCCTCCTGGCCGTCGATGATGAACTCCTGCGGCAGCACGTGCAGGATCTGCTGGTCGGTCGGGATGTTGACCGCCTTGGCGGTCTCGATCACCCGCGCGACGTCCGCGTCGGTGACTTCCTTGTCCTTGATCGCGACCATGCCGATCGAGTTGAAGCTGCGGATGTGGCTGCCGGCGATCCCCGTGTAGACGGTGCGGATCTTGCAGTCCGCCATCAGCTCGGCCTCCTCGAGCGCGCGCTGGATCGAGGCGACCGTGGTCTCGATGTTCACCACCACGCCCTTCTTCAGGCCCTTGGACTCGTGCTGCCCCAGGCCGACGATCTCGTAGCGGCCGTCGGGCTGCATCTCGGCGACCACGGCCACCACCTTCGAGGTGCCGATGTCGAGGCCGACGATGAGGTCCTTGCTGTCTCGTGTCATTGCGAACGCTTGGATCGGTCCGGATGGCCGCGCGAGGCGGCGGACGTCGTTGTTGTCGTATTGGGTCGCGTCGCGGAGGCCGGACGCGGCGCCGTGCCCGGCCGGGCCGCGGTCAGCGCCGCCTTGTCGAGCGCGCCGGGGGCGCGGATCGCGAAGCCGTTCGGATAGCGCAGGTCGACGGCCACCACCTCCCGGTTCAGGCGCGAGCGTACCGCGCCGTGCATCGCGACCCAGCGCGCGACGCGTTCGGCGAGCGGCATGCCCTGGTCGCGTCCGAGCAGCAGCGTCGTGCCGTCGTCGAGGCGCGCGCTCCAGGCCCAGCGCGACGACAGCGCGACCGCCTGCGGCACCAGCGACAGCGGCGCGAGCAGGTCGCGCAGCTCGGTCCAGCGGCGCGCGACCTCGCCCTCGCTGCCGGGCGGGCCGGAGAACTCGAGCAGCTCGCCGTCGGCCTCGGCCTCGGCGACGTTGGCGACGAACAGCTCGCCCTGGCGGTTGACGATCCGGCCGTCGGCCCACACCGCGAGCGGCCGGTGCTCCTCGATCGCGACGCGCAGCGTGTTCGGCCAGATCCGGCGCACCTGCGCGCGCCGCACCCAGGGCACCGACTCGAACTGCTCGCGCACCGAATCGAGGTTCACCGTGAAGAAGGTGCCCGCCGGACGCACGGCGCCCGAGGCGCGCAGCGTCGCGCGGCTCACGTGCTGCAGCGGGCGCTCGTCGGAGGCCGGCTCGACGACGACCGCGCGCAGCGTGAACGCCGGGCGATGCACCGTCCACGACGTCGCGCCCGCGAGCAGCGCGATCGCCGCCACCGCGGTCAGCCCGTTGGCGACCGCGTTCAACAGCCGGACGTCGTGCCAGGGGTTCACTTGGGCGCCCCCGCCTTCAGCCGCGCGGTCTCGAGGATCCGCACGCACAGGTCCTCGTACGAGATGCCCTCGGCCTTGGCGGCCATCGGCACCAGCGAGTGCCCGGTCATGCCCGGCGAGGTGTTGATCTCGAGCAGGAAGGGCTCGTCGTCCGAGCGGCGCAGCATCACGTCGGCGCGCGCCCAGCCCTCGCAGCCGAGCGCGTGGAACGACGCGAGCGCGATCGAGCGGATCCGCTCGGCGAGCGCGGGCGGCAGGTCGGCCGGGCACTCGTAGCGGGTGTCGTCGCGGAAGTACTTGTTCTGGTAGTCGTAGTTGCCGGCCGGCGCCACGATCTCGATGACCGGCAGCGCGCGCGCGCCCTGGCCGGTGCCGATCAGCGCCACCGTGAGCTCGCGGCCGTCGACGAACTGCTCGCACAGCACGTCGTCGTCGTGCCGTCGCGCGATCCGGTAGGCGGCCTCGCACTGCGACTCGTCGACGACCTTCGTGAAGCCGATCGTCGAGCCCTCGCGCGACGGCTTGACCGCGAGCGGGAGGCCGAAGTTGCGCGCCGCGGCGAGCACGTCGGCGCCCGAGCGCGCGAGCGCGAAGCCGGGCGTCGGCAGCCCGTGCGTCTGCCAGATCCGCTTCGTGTAGACCTTGTCCATCGCGATCGCGGACGCCATCACGCCGGAGCCGGTGTACGGGACGCCGAGCAGCTCGAGCGCGCCCTGCACCGTGCCGTCCTCGCCGAAGCGCCCGTGCAGCGCGATGAACGCGCGCGCGAAGCCCTCGCGCCGCAGCTCGTCCATCGACCGCTCCGCCGGATCGAACGCGTGCGCGTCGACGCCGCGCGCGCAGCGCGGCGAGCACGCCGGCGCCCGACATCAGCGACACCTCGCGCTCCGCGGAGCGCCCGCCGGTCAGCACCGCGACCTTGCCGAAATCAGCCATTCGCGAGCTCCTGCGTGCGGGCGGGCACCGCCCCGATCGAGCCGGCGCCCATCGTCACCACGACGTCGCCGTCGCGGACCGTGTCGAGGATCGTCTCGGCCAGCGTCCCGACGTCCTCGACGAACACCGGCTCGACCTTGCCCGCCACCCGCACCGCGCGCGCGAGCGTGCGGCCGTCGGCCGCGACGATCGGCGCCTCGCCGGCCGAGTAGACCTCGGCGAGCAGCAGCGCGTCGGCCGAGGACAGCACCTTGACGAAGTCCTCGAACAGGTCGCGCGTGCGGGTGTAGCGGTGCGGCTGGAACGCGAGCACCAGGCGGCGGCCCGGGAACGCGCCGCGGGCGGCGGCGATGGTGGCCGCCATCTCGGCCGGGTGGTGGCCGTAGTCGTCGACCAGCGTGAAGCGTCCGCCGCCGTGGGCGGCGGGCACCGGCAGGTCGTCCCAGCGCTGGAAGCGCCGGCCCACGCCGCGGAAGCCCGCGAGCGCCTCGAGCATCGCGTCGTCGGGCACGCCGAGCTCGTCGGCCACCGCGATCGCGGCGAGCGCGTTCTGCACGTTGTGCAGGCCCGGCAGGTTGACGACGACGTCGAGCGGGCGGCGGCCCGTGCCGTCGGCGCGGTGCAGCGCGAAGCGCATGCGACCGCCGTCGGCGTGCGGCTCGACCGCGCGGACCTGCGCCTCGGGCGCGAAGCCGTAGGTGATCGTCGGCTTCGAGACGAACGGCATGATCTCGCGCACGTGCACGTCGTCGGCGCACAGCACCGCGGCGCCGTAGAACGGCAGGCGCTGCGTGAACTCGACGAAGGCCTGCCGCAGCCGCGCGAAGTCGTGGCCGTAGGTCTCCATGTGGTCGGCGTCGATGTTCGTGATCACCGCGATCATCGGCACCAGGTTCAGGAACGAGCCGTCCGACTCGTCGGCCTCGACGACGATGTAGTCGCCGCCGCCGAGCCGCGCGTTCGCGCCGGCGCTCTCGAGCCGGCCGCCGATCACGAAGGTCGGGTCGAGCCCGCCGGCGGCGAGGATCGAGGCGACCAGGCTCGTGGTCGTCGTCTTGCCGTGCGTGCCGGCGATCGCGATGCCCTGCTTGAGCTTCATCAGCTCGGCGAGCATCAGCGCGCGCGGCACGACCGGCACGCGCGCCGCGCGCGCGGCGGTGACCTCGGGGTTGTCGCCGCGCACCGCCGTCGAGGTGACGATGCAGTCGGCGCCGGCGACGTGGCCGGCGTCGTGGCCGCGGCGCACGACCGCGCCCAGCCCGGCGAGCCGGCGCGTCGCGGCGTTGTCGGCCGTGTCGGAGCCGCTGACCCGGTATCCGAGGTTCAGCAGCACCTCGGCGATGCCGCTCATGCCCGAGCCGCCGATGCCGACGAAGTGGATGTGCTTGACCTTGTGCTTCATGGGGCGGTTCGGCGGGCGATCGCCTCGCAGACGTCGGCGACCTGCGCGGTCGCGTCGGGGCGGGCGAGCGATCGGGCGCGCATCGCGTACGCGAGCAGCCGGGCGCGATCGAGCCCGGCGAGCGTGTCCGCGAGGCGCGCCGCGGTGAGTTCGGACTGCGGCACCAGCAGCGCGGCGTCGCGCTCGGCCAGGAACCGCGCGTTGGTGGTCTGGTGGTCGTCGACCGCGTGCGGGAACGGCACCATCAGGCTGGCGACGCCGGCCGCGGCGACCTCGGCCACCGTCATCGCGCCGGCCCGGCAGATCACCAGGTCGGCGCGCGCGTAGGCGTCGGCCATGTCGTCGATGAACTCGACCGCCTGCGCGTCGACGCCGGCGTCGCGGTAGGCGGCCTGCAGGTCGGCGAGGTGGCGGCGGCCGCTCTGGTGGACGACCCGCGGGCGGGTCGCCTCGGGCAGCCACGCGAGCGCCTGCGGCACGACCGCGTTCAGCGCCTGCGCGCCGAGGCTGCCGCCGACGACCAGCAGCCGCAGCGGGCCCTCTCGCCCGGCGTAGCGCGTCTCGGGCGGCGGCAGCGCGGCGACGTCCTCGCGCACCGGGTTGCCGCTCCACTGCGCGCCGGAGAGCGCGTCGGGGAACGCGACGAGCACCCGGTCGGCGAGGCGCGCGAGCACCCGGTTGGTCAGCCCGGCGACCGAGTTCTGCTCGTGCACGACCAGCGGCGCGCCGACGAGCGCGGCCATCATGCCGCCGGGGAACGCGACGTAGCCGCCCATGCCGAGCACGACCGACGGCCTCGTCGCGCGCAGCGCGCGCAGGCTCTGCCAGAACGCGCGCAGCAGCTCGAGCGGCAGCGTCGCCGTGCGCAGCAGCCCCTTGCCGCGCACGCCGCCCATCCGCACCCACTGCATCGGGATGCCGTGGCGCGGCACGAGCGTCGCCTCCATGCCGCCCGGGTTGCCGAGCCAGACGACGTTCCAGGAGCGCGCGCGCATCGCGTCGGCGACGGCCAGCCCGGGGAACACGTGCCCGCCGGTGCCGCCGGCCATGATCAGGATGGTCCGGGTCACGCGGCCCCCCGCATCATCCGCCGCGTCTCGAAGTCGATCCGCAGCACGATCGCGATCGCCACGCAGTTGACCATGATCCCGGAGCCGCCGTAGCTCATCAGCGGCAGCGTCAGGCCCTTGGTCGGCAGCAGGCCGAGGTTCACGCCCATGTTGATGAAGCCCTGCACGCCGATCCACAGGCCGACGCCCTGCGAGACGAGCCCGGCGAAGTGGCGGTCGACCGCGATCGCCTGGCGGCCGATCTCGAAGCAGCGGCGCACGAGCCAGAAGAACAGCACGATCACCGTCATCACGCCGAGCAGCCCGAGCTCCTCGCCGATCACCGCGAGCAGGAAGTCGGTGTGCGCCTCGGGCAGGTAGTGCCACTTCTCGACGCTGCCGCCGAGCCCGACGCCCAGCCACTCGCCGCGCCCGAACGCGATCAGCGAGTGCGACAGCTGGTAGCCCTTGCCGAGCGCGTTCTTCTCGTCGAACGGGTCGAGGTACGCGAAGATCCGCTCGCGCCGCCACGGCGAGGCCCAGATCAGCGCGAGGAAGGTCATCGTCATCGTCAGCGACAGACCGGCGAAGAGCTTGACGCTGACGCCGCCCAGGAACAGCAGGCCCATCGCGACCGCGGCGATCACCATGAACGCGCCGAGGTCGGGCTCGAGCAGCAGCAGCAGGCCGATCAGCGCCATCACGACCGCCATCGGCGCGAAGCCCTTGCGCAGCTCGTGCATCGAATCCTGCTTGCGCACCGCGTAGTCGGCCGCGTACAGGATCACGAAGAGCTTCATCAGCTCGGACGGCTGCAGGTTGATCACGCCGAACGAGATCCAGCGCCGGGCGCCGAGCACGACCTTGCCGATGCCCGGCACCAGCACGAGCACGAGCAGCACCAGCCCGCCGGCGAACAGCCAGGGGGAGAGCTTCTGCCAGCGCGCCACCGGGATCGCGAAGGCGAAGAGCGCGCAGCCGAAGCCGACCGCGAGCGCGAACCCGTGGCGGAACAGGTGGTGCGTGGTGCGCAGCGACGCGAAGCGGGCCGAGTCGGGCAGCGCGATCGACGCCGAGTACACCATCACCAGGCCGAACAGCAGCAGCAGGACCGACACCCACAGCAGCGGGACGTCGAACTCGCGCACGACGCCGGCGGCCGCGGTGCGGGCGCTGCGGGAGCCGGCGGGACGGGGCAGGCGCAGGCTCAGCACGGTTGCCCGTCCTCCTCGGCGACGCGTCGCACCGCGCCGACGAACACCTCGGCGCGGTGGCCGTAGTTGCGGAACATGTCGAAGCTCGCGCAGGCCGGCGACAGCAGCACCGCCTGCCCCGCCCGCACGGTGCGCGACGCGAGCGAGACCGCGTCCTCGAGCGTCGCGCAGTCGTGCATCGGCACGCCGGTCGCCTCGAGCGCCGCGCGGATCGCCGGCGCGTCGCGGCCGATCAGCATCACCGCCGCCGCGTGGCGCGCCACCGCGGGCGCGAGCGGCGAGAAGTCCTGGCCCTTGCCGTCGCCGCCGGCGATCAGCACCGCCGGCTTGCCCAGGCCCGACAGCGCGGCGACGGTCGCCCCGACGTTGGTGCCCTTGCTGTCGTCGTACCACTCGATGTCGCGGATCACCGCGACGAGCTCGCAGCGGTGCGGCTCGCCCTCGAAGGTCCGCAGCCCGTGCAGCATCGCCGCCATCGGCACGCCGACGGCCCGCGCGAGCGCGAGCGCGGCGAGCGCGTTCGCCTGGTTGTGCGCGCCGCGGATGCGCAGCGCGTCGGCCGGCATCAGCCGCTTGAGGCGGACCGGCGCGTCGTCGCGCCGGCGCCGGCCCGCGGGCGCGGCGTCGTCGTCGCGGACCGCCTCGACGAGCCACGCGAGCCCGCCGTCGCGCACCACGCCGTAGGCCGGCGCCGAGACCGGCGCGTCGAGCCCGAACGACGCGACGGCGCGCGCGGCCTCGATCGCCGCCCTCTCCTCGGCCGCGGCCTTCGCGGCGCGGGCGGCGGCGCGGCGCGCGGCGAGCCGCTCGGCCTTCGACAGCCGCTCGTCCTCGGCCGGATCGGCCTGCGCGGGCGCGTCCGACGGATCGGCCAGCGTCGCGCCGGGCACGGTGAGCGGATCGTCGCGGTTGAACACGCAGACCGTGCCGGGCGCGTAGATCCGCTGCTTCGCCGCGAGGTAGCCCGGCATCGAGCCGTGCCAGTCGAGGTGGTCCTGCGTCAGGTTGAGCACCGTCGCCGCGTCGGCGGCGAAGCTCTCGGACAGCGCGAGCTGGTAGCTCGCCAGCTCCAGCACCCAGACCTGCGGCAGGTCGTCGTGCTCGATCGCCTCGCGCAGCGCGTCGAGCGCCGCCGGGCTGATGTTGCCGGCGACCGCCACCCGCAGCCCGGCCTGGCGGCACAGGTGGCCGACCAGCCGGGTCGTCGTCGTCTTGCCGTTGGTGCCGGTGATCGCGACCAGTCGGCCTTCGTGGCCCGTGGCGCGCAGCCGCGCGAACTCGCGCGCGAAGAACTCGAGCTCGCCCCACACCGGGATGCCGGCGGCGACGGCGGCGTCGTGCAGCGGCGCGGCCGCGCCGACGAGCGGCGAGAGCCCCTGGCTCCAGCCGACGAGGTCGACGTCCGCGAGCAGCGCGGCGTCGAATCCGCCGCCGACGAAGCGCGCGTCCGGGCAGGCGGCGCGCAGCGCGTCGAGCTGCGGGGGCGTCTCGCGGCTGTCGGCCACCGTCACGGTCGCGCCGCGCAGCGTCGCCCACCGGGCGATCGCGAGGCCCGACTCGCCGAGGCCGGCGACCAGCACGCGCCGGCCGCCGAGCGCGGCGCGCGCCTCGGCCCGCGCGATCGCCTCGGCGCGCGCCTCGGCGTCGAGCCGCGCGCGCTCGGCCTCGCGCTCGGCGCGCTCGGCGGCCTCGCGCTCGGCGGCCGGGTCGCGGC
>DASPJX010000052.1:0-14695 GCA_035628395.1 Burkholderiaceae bacterium
ACGTCGACCGCCGCGATGTCGGGATCGCGTGTGACGTCGAACGTCACCATGATCTGGCTGAAGCCGCTGTTGGTGCTGCTCGAGGACATGTAACGCATGCCCTCGATGCCATTGATCGCCTGCTCGAGCGGCGTAGTGACGGCGGTCTCAACCGTCTCCGCGTTGGCGCCCGTGTAGACGGACACCACCGAGACGGTCGGCGGCGCCACCTCCGGCGCCATCCCGCCCGTGCCCGGCTATTTCAGGAAAGTGCGCGAAGTCTGCGACCGCCACGGTGTGCTGCTGATCCTCGACGAGGTGATGTGCGGCATGGGCCGCACCGGCACGCTGTACGCGTGCGAGCAGGAGGGCGTGACGCCCGACCTGGTCACGATCGCCAAGGGCCTGGGCGCCGGCTACCAGCCGATCGGCGCGTGCCTGCTGTCGCGCCGCGTGTTCGACGCCTTCGCCGACGGCTCGGGCTTCTTCCAGCACGGCCACACCTACCTCGGGCACGCGATCGCCTGCGCGGCCGCGCTCGAGGTCCAGCGGGTGATCGCCGAGGAGGACCTGCTCGCGCGCGTCCGCGAGACGGGGGCGCTGCTCGCGGCCGAGCTGCGGCGCGCGTTCGCCGACCATCCGCACGTGGGCGACGTCCGCGGCCGCGGCCTGTTCCTCGGGCTCGAGCTCGTGGCCGACCGGGCGACGAAGGCGCCCTTCGACCCGGCCGCGAAGCTCAACGCGCGCGTGAAGCGGGAGGCGTTCGACGCCGGGCTGATGGTCTACCCGATGGGCGGCACGATCGACGGCCGCCGCGGCGACCACGTGCTGCTCGCGCCGCCCTACACGATCGGGCGCGAGCACGTCGACGAGATCGTCGGCCGGCTCTCGGCCGCGCTCGGGCGCGCGCTGCCGGCCTGAGGTCCGAGCTCGCGGCCGGGTCCGGCAGCCGCCGGCGGAGCCGCGGGTACAATCCCGCGATCGCCAGGAGGAGCCCCCCACGATGAACGTTCTCCGCAAGTCCGTCGCGCGCCGTCCGGTCGCGCTCGCCGCGTTCGCCGCGGCCGCCGCCTTCGCCGCGCTCGGGTCCGCGCCGGCCCAGGCGCAGCAGCGCTTCGTGACCATCGGCACCGGCGGCGTCACCGGCGTGTACTACGCCGCGGGCGGCGCGATCTGCCGTCTGGTCAACAAGGACCGCGCCAAGCACGGCATCCGCTGCTCGGTCGAGTCGACCGGCGGCTCGGTGTTCAACGTGAACACGATCAAGGGCGGCGAGCTCGACCTGGGCTTCACCCAGTCGGACGTGCAGTTCAACGCGCTGAAGGGCGTCGGCCAGTTCAAGGACGCGGGCGCGTTCGGCGACCTGCGCGCGGTGTTCTCGGTGCACCCGGAGCCGTTCACGCTGCTGACCCGCAAGGAAGCCGGCATCAAGACCTTCGACGACCTGAAGGGCAAGCGCGTGAACGTCGGCAACCCCGGCTCGGGCACGCGCGCCTCGATGGAGGAGCTGCTCGCCGCGCGCAACTGGTCGCTGAAGGACTTCTCGCTCGCCTCCGAGCTGAAGGCCGACGAGCACGGCCCGGCGCTGTGCGACGGCAAGATCGACGCGTTCTTCTACGGCGTCGGCCACCCGAGCGCGAACATCCAGGATCCGACCACCACCTGCGGCGCGAGGCTCGCGTCGATCACCGGCGCCGCGGTCGACAAGCTGGTCGCCGACCGGCCGTACTACGCGAAGGTCACGATCCCCGGCGGCCTGTACCCGAACAATCCCGATCCGGCGCAGACCTACGGCGTGCTCGCGACCGTCGTCGCCTCGGCGAAGGCCCCGCCCGAGACCGTCTACCAGGTCGTCAAGGCGGTGTTCGACAACTTCGAGGAGTTCCGCAAGCTGCATCCGGCGCTCGCGAACCTGAAGCCCGAGGACATGGTCAAGGACGGGCTGAGCGCTCCGCTGCACGAGGGCGCGGCGCGCTTCTACCGCGAGAAGGGCTGGATCAAGTGAGTCGTCCTCCGTCGGACGGGCGCGGAGCCCGCGCCGCGTGAACGCGCCCGAGCGACTGCAGCCCGGGGGCGAGCCCCGCTGGGCCGACGTCGACGAGGCGCCCGACGCGGCGCGCTCGGCGGCGATCGTCGCCGCGCTGCGGGCGGCGATCCCGGCGCGCTGCGTGCTCGCGGGCGTCGAGCAGACGCGCCCGTACGAGTGCGACGGCCTGTCGGCGTTCCGCCGTCTGCCGGTGGCGGTGTGCCTGCCCGAGACCGAGGAGCAGGTCGTCGCGGTGCTGAAGGCCTGCCGCGCGCTCGACGTGCCGGTGGTCGCGCGCGGCGCGGGCACCAGCCTGTCGGGCGGCGCGATGCCGCACGCCGCGGGCGTCGTGCTGTCGCTCGCGCGCTTCGGCCGGATCCTGTCGGTCGACCCGCTCGCGCGCACCGCCCGCGTGCAGCCGGGCGTGCGCAACCTCGCGATCTCGGAGGCGGCCGCGCCCCACGGGCTCTACTACGCGCCCGATCCGTCGTCGCAGATCGCCTGCACGATCGGCGGCAACCTCGCCGAGAACTCGGGCGGCGTGCACTGCCTGAAGTACGGCCTCACCGTGCACAACGTGCTGCGGATCCGCGGCGTGACGATCGACGGCGAGATCGTCGAGCTCGGCTCGGGCGCGCTCGACTCGCCGGGCCTCGACCTGCTCGCGCTCGCGATCGGCTCGGAGGGCATGCTGCTCGTGGCCACCGAGGCCACCGTGAAGCTCGTGCCCAAGCCGCAGGTCGCGCGCGTGGTGATGGCGTCGTTCGACGACGTCGTGAAGGCCGGCGACGCGGTCGCGGCGATCATCGGCGCCGGCATCATCCCGGCGGGCCTCGAGATGATGGACCGCAAGGCGACCGAGGCGGTCGAGCCGTTCGTGAAGGCCGGCTACGACCTCGAGGCCGAGGCGATCCTGCTCGCCGAGTCCGACGGCACGCCCGAGGAGGTCGAGGAGGAGATCGCGCGGATGGAGGCGGTGCTGCGCGGCGCCGGCGCCACCGCGATCGCGGTCTCGCGCGACGAGGCCGAGCGGCTGCGCTTCTGGTCGGGCCGCAAGAACGCGTTCCCGGCCGCCGGGCGCGTCTCGCCCGACTACTACTGCATGGACGGCACGATCCCGAGGAAGAACCTCGGCCGCATGCTCGCCGCGATCGCCGAGATGGAGCGCGTGCACGGGCTGCGGTGCATGAACGTGTTCCACGCCGGCGACGGCAACCTGCACCCGCTGATCCTGTTCGACGCGAACCGGCCCGGGGAGTGGGAGCGCGCCGACCGGTTCGGCGCCGACATCCTCGAGCTGTGCGTCGAGCTCGGCGGCACCGTGACCGGCGAGCACGGCGTCGGCATCGAGAAGATCAACTCGATGTGCGTGCAGTTCTCGCCGGCCGAGCGCGCGGCGTTCTTCGCGATCAAGCGCGCGTTCGACCCGCCCGGCCTGCTGAATCCCGGCAAGGGCATCCCGACGCTCGCGCGCTGCGCCGAGTACGGGAAGATGCACGTGCAGTCCGGCCGCATCGCGTTCCCCGACATCCCCCGGTTCTGACCGTGTCCGACCCTATCCCGTCCGCGAACCCGGCGGCCGACGGCGCGTCGCCCGTCGCCGTCGACGCCCGGCCCGCCGCCGTCGACGCCCGGCCCGCCGCGCCGGCGGGCGCGTCCGGCCCGTCGCCCGCCGATCCGGCGCTCGCCGCGCTGCGCGACTGCGTGCGCGCGGCCGACGCCGACCGCGCGAGGCTGCGGCTGCACGGCGGCGGCACCAAGGACTTCTACGGCGAGCCCTCGGGCGGCGAGCCGCTCGACCTGCGCGCGGTCCGCGGCATCGTGTCGTACGAGCCGACCGAGCTCGTCGTCACCGTGCGCTGCGGCACGCCGCTGCACGAGCTCGAGACCGCGCTCGCCGAGCGCCGCCAGTTCCTGCCCTTCGAGCCGCCGCACTTCGGCGCCGGCGCGACCGTCGGCGGCATGGTCGCGGCGGGCCTGTCCGGGCCGCGCCGCGCGACGGCCGGCGCGGTCCGCGACTTCATGCTCGGCGCGGTGCTGATGGACGCCCGCGGCGAGCTGCTGCACTTCGGCGGCCAGGTGATGAAGAACGTCGCCGGCTACGACGTCGCGCGGCTGCTCGCCGGCTCGATGGGCATCCTCGGCCCGATCGTCCAGGTCTCGCTGAAGGTGCTGCCGCTGCCGGCGGCCGAGGCGACGGTGACGATGGCCGCCGGGCTGCGCGACGCGCTCGCCTCGATGAACCGCTGGGGCGGACAGCCGCTGCCGGTGTCGGCGACGGCCTGGGCCGGCGGCGAGCTCTCGGTGCGCTTCTCGGGCGCGCGCGCCGCCGTCGACGCCGCGGTGCGCCGCTTCGTCGACGAGCACGGCGCGACCGCGCTCGATCCCGAGGCCGCCGCGCGCCGCTGGTCGGGCCTGCGCGAGCAGACCGATCCGTTCTTCGACGGCGAGCAGCCGCTGTGGCGTCTGTCGGTGCCGTCCACCGCGCAGGCCTTCGAGTTCCCCGGCCGCCAGCTCGTCGAGTGGGGCGGGGCGCTTCGCTGGTTCCGCACCGACGCCGATCCGGCGCGCGTGCGCGAGGCCGCGGCCACCGTCGGCGGCGCGGCGACGCTGTTCCGCGCCCGCGACATGTCGCCCGGCGCGTTCGCGCCGCTCCCGCCCGCGGTGCTCGAGCTGCACCGGCGCCTGAAGCGCGAGTTCGACCCGCGCGGGCTGTTCAATCCGGGCCGGCTCGTCGCCGGCCTCTGACCGCCGCCCATGGAAACGCATCTCGCCGACTGGCTGCGCGACACCCCCGAGGGCGTCGAGGCCGAATCGATCCTGCGCTCGTGCGTGCACTGCGGCTTCTGCACCGCGACCTGCCCGACCTACCAGCTGCTCGGCGACGAGCTCGACGGCCCGCGCGGCCGCATCTACCTGATGAAGCAGGTGATGGAGGGGGTCGAGCCGACGCGCGAGACGCAGCTGCACCTCGACCGCTGCCTGACCTGCCGCAACTGCGAGAGCACCTGCCCGTCGGGCGTGCGCTACGGGCACCTGGTCGACATCGGCCGACGGCTGGTCGAGGCGCGCGTCGAGCGCCCGCTCGGCGAGCGGCTGCTGCGCGGCGCGCTGCGCGAGGGGCTCACCCGGCGACGGCTGTTCGATCCGGCGATGCGCGTCGGGCAGGCGCTGCGGCCGCTGCTGCCGGACGCGCTGAAGTCGAAGGTGCCCGAGCGGCGCGACGCGGGGCGCTGGCCGGGACGCGCGCACGAGCGCAAGGTGCTGATGCTCGCCGGCTGCGTGCAGCCCGCGATGGCGCCGTCGATCGACGCGGCGACCGCGCGCGTGCTCGACGCGCTCGAGATCGAGGCGGTCGTCGCCGAGCGCTCGGGCTGCTGCGGCGCGATCCGCCACCACCTGAACGACCACGACGGCGGGCTCGCCGACGTGCGCCGCAACGTCGACGCCTGGTGGCCGTGGATCGAGGGCGGGCGCGCCGAGGCGATCGTGATCAACGCGTCCGGCTGCGGCACGATGATCGCCGACTACGGGCACCTGCTGCGCGACGATCCGGCGTACGCGGCGAAGGGCGCGCGCGTGTCGGCGCTCGCGACCGACCTGTCGGTGTTCCTCGCGCGCGAGATCGAGCGGCTCGCGGAGCTCGTGCGCGAGGTCGACGGCGCCGCGCCGCGCGTCGCGTTCCATCCGCCGTGCACGCTGCAGCACGGGCAGCAGGTGCGGGGCGCGGTCGAGTCGCTGCTCGCCGCCTGCGGCGCGACGCTCGTGCCCTTCGCCGAGTCGCACCTGTGCTGCGGCTCGGCGGGGACGTATTCGGTCACGCAGCCCGAGCTGTCGCGCCGGCTGCGCGAGCGCAAGCTCGAGAACATCGAGGCGGGCTCGCCCGAGGCGATCCTCTCGGCGAACATCGGCTGCGTGACCCACCTGCAGGCGGGCACCGGCACGCCGGTGCGACACTGGATCGAGTGGGTGGACGCCCGGCTCGCGCCGGCGCATGCCTGACGACGCCGGCGTCGAGGTCCCGGCGCGGCCGGGCACGACCGCGCGGCCGGCTCCGGGCGCGCTGCTCGTGCGGCTGCCCAACTGGGTGGGCGACGCGTGCATGGCGCTTCCGGCGCTGCGCGCGCTCGAGGCGGCCGGCTTCGCGCCGGTCCTCGCCGGCCGGGGCTGGGCGGCCGACCTGTTCGCCGGCCACGGCTGGCCGGTGATCCGGCTGCCCGCCGGCATGCCCGCCCAGGTCGCGGCGCTGCGCGAGGCCGGGCCCCGGCATGGACTGCTGCTGACCAACTCGCTGTCGAGCGCCGCCGCGTTCCGGCTGGCCGGCGTGCGCGCGCTCGGCCATCGCAACGAATGCCGGGGCCCGCTGCTCGGCCGCTCGATCGCCAAGCCGGTCGCGGGGCACGAGGTCGAGACCTTCTGGCGGCTCGCCGCCGAGACCGCGCGCTGGCTGGGCGCGCCGACGCCGCCCGCCGCGCCGCCGCCGCGGCTCGGGCTCGCGCTCGCTGCCCGCCACGAGGCCGAGGCGGACGGCGCGCTGCGGGCCGCCGGCCTCGCCGACGGCGACCCGTTCGTCGTCCTCGCGCCGCTCGCCGCGGGCACGGTCCGCGGCCGGCCGAAGGCCTGGCCGGGCTTCGCCGCGCTCGACCGGCGGCTCGCCGGGGCGGGCGTGACCGCGATCTGCTGCCCGGGACCGGGCGAGGCGCAGGCCGCGCGCGAGGCGGTCCCGTCGGCGCGCCGCCTCGACGGCGTCGGGCTCGGCGCCTACGCGGCGCTGTGCCGGCGCGCGCGGATCACCGTCGCGAACGATTCGGGCCCGATGCACCTGGCGGCCGCCGTCGACGCGCCGGTGCTCGGCGTGTTCGGCCCGAGCGAGCCCGCGCGCACCCGGCCCTGGAGCCCCGATGCGCGGTACGTCGGCGGCGACGGACGGTGGCCAGCTGAACAAGAGGTCGCGGAGACAATCCTCGCCGCGGCCGGCCCATCCGGGTGGGCCGTGTCCGCATCGGGCGCGGCTCGACCCGCGGTCCGCGGCTGATATCCTCCCGTCCTACAAGGTGTAGTGCTACCGTGCATTCAGGTTCCGTCGGAAGAACAACCATGCATCGACCCGGGGAGGTCTCCGGCGCCGTCCGCGCCGGAGACGGGATCGTCTGCACGCCCTCGCTCGGCCGTCTCGTGATCGCCGGCGGGCTCCTCTGTCATGCGGTGCTCGTGCTCGCGGGCATCTTCGAGCTGCCGGCCTGGGTGCCGGTCGTCGAGTGCCTCGGCGCGTCCCTGATCGGCGTGCGCCAGCTGCGCCGGATCCAGGAGGCCGACGACGAATCGTCGACCGGAGCCGCCGTGCCGCCGGCCCCGCCCGAGCCGTCGGGCGCGCTGCGCCCGAGCCCGTTCCCCGCCCGCCGGTCCGTGCCGCCCGGCGACGGCGACGCGCCGCGCGACGGCGCCTGAGCCGCGGCGCGCCCGGCCGCCCCCGCGCGATTCGGCTCGGCGACCCGCGCGATTCGGCTCAGCGACCCGCGCGATCGCGCGCGACCAGCTCCCAGATCACCCAGTCCTCGCGCATGCGCTGCCCGCGGCCGATGCCGCCGGTCGGCAGGTAGTCGCCGGTCCATTCGCGGCGCACCCAGCGTCCCGCCTCGGGCGCGTACCAGAGGATGTCGGTCCGCTCGGACGCGTTGCGGAACGGATCGGGATGCTGGAACCAGATCAGCCGCTCGACGCGCAGCGCGTCGAAGGTGCCGGCCGGCACCGTGACGCGCTCCCAGCGGCGCGCGGTGACCGTCTGCTGCCAGGCGAGCGGGAAGGGCGCGAACGGCGAGCGCCAGCGCGTCACCGTGCGCACCGACGCGCCGGTGCGCAGGCCCGGCGGCACCAGCGGCACCGGCGTCTCGTACGCGACCGGCCCGTCGAACACCGACTCGACCACCGCGGTCCACGGATCGACGTAGCGTTCCTCGAGCACGCCGCGACGCTCGCCGGCGTCGATCCGAAGCGCCAGCTCGGGCGAGGCGCTGGCGACCTCGACCGCCGCCTCGCCGATCGACGCGCCGTTGTAGCGGTCGACGAGCCGGTAGCGCCAGCGGTCGCCGGCGGCCGGCGAGACGGGCGGCAGCGGATCGGCGCCCGCGGGGGGCATGATCGGCGGCGGGCCCGACGCGCAGCCGCCGAGCGTCGCGGCCAGGGTGCCGGCGCCGGCGAGCGCCGGCCATGCGGCGAGCGCGCCGAGCGCGCGTCGCCGGCGGGTGTCGGGAAGGCGGTCCATCGAACGGTCTCCGTGCGGGGCCTCGCGAGCCCTCAGCGCGCGGTGGGCGCCGGCAGCCAGGCCGTCAGCTGCCATAGACGCTGGAGGTCGACCCCGGCCTCGCCGACGGACGCCGCGTCGCGCCCGCCGATGCTCGGACTCAGGTGCCGGGCCTCGACCCGGCGCTGCACCCAGCGCCCGATCGAGGGGGCGTACCACAGCGTCTCGCTGCGGGTGGCGTTGCCCCGCGATGCTTCCGGATGCTGGAAGGCGACCACCCGGGACACGCGCAGGCAATCGAAGCGCCCGGCGGGCACCTCGACCGTCTCGGCGCGGCCCACCGACACCTGCTGGGTCCAGCGCAGCGGGATGCCGTCGCGCGGATCGACGTACGTGGTCGCGATGCGGGCGTCCGAGGCGTCGCCCGCCGGGATGACGGCCACCGGAGCGGCGAAGACGACGCCGCCGTCCTCGAGCCGCTCGGACAGCGCGACCCAGGGCGAGGCCCACTCCTCCACGAACGGATCGGCCGAGCGGCGGTCGGTCACGCGCACGCGGATCCGCGGCTCGAGCGCGACGATCTCGTACTGCGGCTCGTCGATCCAGCGCCCGGACAGCGCGTCGACGATCCGGTAGCGCCAGCGCTCGCCGATGCGCAGCGTCGGCGCGGCGATCGCCGGGCCGGTCCCGGGGACCGTCGCGCACGCGGGCAGCGCGGCGGCCGCGGCGAGAAGCGCGCGGCGGGCGGCGACGACGCGCGGCGCCGCGCTCATGCGGGCATCGGGCGGTCGTCGTTCAGCCGGAGCACGCCCTTGATCATCCGGTACAGGTACCAGATCACCGGCACGACGAACAGGAACGACAGCAGGCCGAAGGTGATCACCGACAGCACGAGCGCCGGCAGGAACGACACGACGATCCAGAACACCGTCCACCAGAACGTGCGGATCATCCAGCTCATGTGACTCTCGTAGACCGTGCCGCGCGCGTCGTCGCGCTTGATGTAGTTGACGATCAGCGCGATCACCGACAGGAACCCCATCGACAGCAGCGGGCCGGCGATGTGGAGCGCGTAGTCGATCAGGCAGACCCGTTTCAGGGACCGGCTGCGCTGCGGATCGTCGACGTCGACGACGAGGGGTTCGGCGGGCATGGGGCGACACCTCCGGGTTCGGGACGCCCGGATGATGGGGCCGGCCCGGGCGGTCTTCAAGCAGGCCGCCGCGCGCCCGGCGTGCAGGACGCCGGCGCGCGGGCGGCGCGTGCGGCGGGCTACTCGACCGCCTTGACCATGTCCTCGACGACCTTCTTCGCGTCGCCGAACACCATCATCGTCTTGTCCATGTAGAACAGCTCGTTGTCGAGGCCGGCGTAGCCGGACGCCATCGAGCGCTTGTTGACGATGATCGTCTTGGCCTTGTAGGCCTCGAGGATCGGCATGCCGGCGATCGGCGACTTCGGGTCCTTGGCCGCCGGATTGACGACGTCGTTCGCGCCGAGCACGAGCACCACGTCGGCCTGCCCGAACTCGGAGTTGATGTCCTCCATCTCGAAGACCTGGTCGTACGGCACCTCGGCCTCGGCGAGCAGCACGTTCATGTGGCCCGGCATCCGGCCCGCGACCGGGTGGATCGCGTACTTCACGGTCACGCCGTGATCGGTCAGCTTCTGCGCGAGCTCCTTCAGCGCGTGCTGCGCGCGGGCCACCGCGAGGCCGTAGCCCGGCACGATGATCACGGTGTCGGCGTTCGTCATCAGGAACGAGGCGTCGTCGGCCGAGCCGCTCTTCACCGGACGCTGCTGCTGCGCGCCGCCCGCGGCCGCCGCGCCGGCGTCGCCGCCGAAGCCGCCGAGGATCACGTTGAAGAACGAGCGGTTCATCGCCTTGCACATGATGTAGCTCAGGATCGCGCCCGAGCTGCCCACCAGCGATCCCGCGATGATCAGCATCGAGTTGTTCAGCGAGAACCCGATGCCCGCCGCCGCCCAGCCCGAGTAGCTGTTGAGCATCGACACCACGACCGGCATGTCGGCGCCGCCGATCGGGATGATGATCAGCACGCCGAGCACGAACGACAGCGCGAGCATCGCGAAGAACGCGGTCCAGTCCTCGGTGAACGTGAACGCGAGCCCGAGCGCGACGGTCGCGATGCCGAGCGCGAGGTTCAGCAGGTGCTGGCCGGAGAAGACCACCGGCGCGCCCTGGAACAGCCGGAACTTGTACTTGCCCGACAGCTTGCCGAACGCGATCACCGAGCCGCTGAACGTGATCGCGCCGATCGCCGCGCCGAGGAAGAGCTCGAGCCGGTTGCCGGTCGGGATCGGCGCGCCCCGCTCGGAGATGCCGAAGGCCCAGGGCTCGGCGACCGCCGCGATGCCGATCGCCACCGCCGCGAGGCCGATCATGCTGTGCATGAACGCGACCAGCTCGGGCATCTTCGTCATCTCGACGCGCCGCGCCATCACCGCGCCGGCGACGCCGCCGATCGCGATGCCGACCGCCACCCACACCAGGCCGACGCCGGCGAGGTCGGCGCGCATCTTGAAGATCAGCGCGACCGTGGTCACGACGGCGATCGCCATGCCGGCCATGCCGAACGCGTTGCCGCGGATCGAGGTGGTGGGGTGCGACAGCCCCTTCAGCGCCTGGATGAAGCAGATCGACGCGACCAGGTACAGCAGTACGACCAGGTTCATGCTCATCGTTGTGTCCCCTCGGCCCCGCGGGCCGTCCCCCCGAAGCGGCGCGAGCGCGCGAGACGCGGACGGGCCGCGCCCGCGCCCGCGCGCCGTCGCGCCGGCGGCGCGCGGTGCGCGCCGGGCTCCCCGCCGTGCCGTGCGGCGCTCATGCGCGTCCCCCGTCGCGCCGCCCGGCGGCGCGCTTGCGGCCCAGCTCCAGCCGGCCGCGGATCCAGCCGATCCGGCCGAGCACCCACGCGACCGGCGCGACGATCGCCGCCGCCACGAGCAGCACCGAGAACGTGCGCTCGAGGCCCGGGGCGGTGACGTCGGCCGCGACGCGGTCGCCGACCCAGATCGCGAACACCGTCACGAGCAGCAGCACCACGAAGGCCCGGACGGTCATCGCGAGGCCTCCGCGCCGGCCTTGGGCGCCTTGTCCTTCTTGCGGAACATGTCGAGCATCCGGCGCGTGACGAGGAAGCCGCCGAAGACGTTGACCGCGGCGAGCGCGACCGCGGCCACGCCCATCACCTTGCCGAGCGGCGTCTCGGTCAGCGCGGCGGCGAGCATCGCGCCGACGATGACGATCGCGGAGATCGCGTTGGTCACCGCCATCAGCGGCGTGTGCAACGCGGGCGTCACGTTCCAGACCACGTGGTAGCCCACGTAGATCGCGAGCACGAAGATGATCAGGTTGAAGACGGTCGGGTTGATGGCTTCCATGGATCCTCCACGCGGGAACCGGCTCGGCGGGCGCGACGTGCGGACGGATCCGCCGCGGCGCGTCCGCGTCGCTCAGGCCCGCAGCACCTGACCGTCGCGCACGACGAGGCAGGCCTTCACGATGTCGTCCTCGAGGTCGATCTTCAGCCGGCCGTCGGCGTCGACGACGAGCTTCAGGAAGTCGAGCACGTTGCGCGCGTACAGCGCGGACGCGTCGGCCGCGACCTGCGCGGGCAGGTTGGTGTCGCCGACGATGTGCACGCCGTGCGCGACCACCGTGCGATCGGGCTGGGACAGCGCGCAGTTGCCGCCCTGTCCGGCCGCCATGTCGACGATCACGGAGCCGGGCTTCATCGACCTCACCATCTCCTCGCTGACGAGCACCGGCGCCTTGCGGCCCGGGATCAGCGCGGTGGTGATGACGATGTCGGCCTGGCGCACGCGCTCGGCGACCGCCGCCGCCTGCCGGCGCATCCAGCCCTCGGGCATCGGCCGCGCGTAGCCGCCGACGCCCTGCGCGATCTCGCGCTCCTCGTCGGTCTCGTACGGCACGTCGATGAACTTCGCGCCGAGCGACTCGACCTGCTCCTTGACCGGCGGGCGCACGTCGGACGCCTCGATCACCGCGCCGAGACGCTTGGCGGTGGCGATCGCCTGCAGGCCCGCGACCCCGACCCCGAGGATCACGACGCGCGCGGCCTTCACCGTGCCCGCCGCGGTCATCAGCATCGGCATGAAGCGCTGGTAGACGACCGCGGCGACCATCACCGCGCGGTAGCCGGCGATGTTGGCCTGCGAGCTCAGCACGTCCATGCTCTGCGCGCGCGTGGTGCGCGGCGCCGCCTCGAGCGCGAAGCCGGTCGCGCCGACGGCGGCGAGCCGCTCGAGGCCCGGACGGTCGAAGGGATCGAGCATCCCGACGATCGCGGTGCCCGGGGCGATCCGGACCAGCTCGTCGGTGGTCGGGGCCCGGACCTTCAGCACGAGCTCGGCGCCGAAGGCGTCCGCGTCGGATCCGATCCGCGCGCCCGCCGCCTCGTACGCGGCGTCGGGCACGCTCGCGGCGACGCCCGCGCCCGACTGCACGATCACCTCGTGCCTCGCGGCCACGAGCTTCTTGACCGTCTCGGGGGTGGCGGCGACGCGCGCCTCGCCGGCGCGGGTCTCGGCCGGCACACCGATTCTCATCGTGGGTCGCCTCCGGAAAGTGGACCCCCGAGCATACCCGTTACCGTCGAGGCTGTCGGCCCATCCGGGCCCCGGGCTCGGAACGGCCGCCGCCACGGCGGACTAGAATCGCGAATGGCGTACTGGAAACCCAACGTGACCGTGGCGGCGGTCGTCGAGCGCGACGGCCGGCTGCTGATGGTCGAGGAGCGCACGATCCACGGGCTGCGGCTGAACCAGCCGGCCGGCCACCTCGACCCGGGCGAGGCGCTCGCGCACGCGGTCGCCCGCGAGGCGCTCGAGGAGACCGGCTGGACGGTGGAGCCGGTCGCGCTGCTCGGCGTCTACATGGCCCGCCACCGCAGCTCCGCCGAGGGGGTCGACGTGACCTACCTTCGCCACGCGTTCGTGTGCCGCGCGGTGTCGCACGACGCGGCGCGCGTGCTCGACGTGCCGGTCGAGCGCGCGCTCTGGATGAGGCCCGACGAGATCCTCGCCGCGCCCGAGCGCCACCGCAGCCCGCTCGTCGCGCGCACCGTCGTCGACTGGCGCGCCGGCCGGCGCTTCCCGCTCGACCTGCTGTGGACCGATCCGTCGGCGCTCGACACCCCGCCGGGAGCCGCGTCGTGAGCCGGCGACGCGTGGTCGTCGGGCTGTCGGGCGGCGTCGACTCGGCGGTGTCGGCCTGGCTGCTGAAGGAGCGGGGCTGGGACGTGGTCGGCCTGTTCATGAAGAACTGGGAGGACGACGACGACTCCGAGCACTGCTCGACGCGGCAGGACTGGATCGACGCGGCGAGCGTCGCCGACGTCGTCGGCATCGACATCGAGGCGGTCAACTTCGCCGCCGAGTACCGCGACCGGGTGTTCGCCGAGTTCCTGCGCGAGTACTCCGCGGGCCGCACGCCGAACCCGGACGTGCTGTGCAACGCCGAGATCAAGTTCAAGGCCTTCCTCGACCACGCGATGCGCATGGGCGCCGACTGCATCGCGACCGGTCACTACGCGCGGGTGCGCCGCGTCGACGACGCGCGCGCGCCCGGCGGCTCGCGCGTCGAGCTGCTGCGCGGCCTCGACGCGACCAAGGACCAGAGCTACTTCCTGCACCGGCTGACGCAGGCGCAGCTCGAGCGCACGGTCTTCCCGGTGGGCGAGCTGCCGAAGACCGAGGTGCGCGCGATCGCGCGGCGCATCGGGCTGCCGAACGCGGCGAAGAAGGACTCGACCGGGATCTGCTTCATCGGCGAGCGGCCCTTCCGCGAGTTCCTGAACCGCTACCTGCCGACCTCGCCCGGCCCGATCCTCGCCGACGACGGCCGGCGCGTCGGCGAGCACGTCGGGCTCGCGTTCTACACGCTCGGGCAGCGCAAGGGCATCGGCATCGGCGGCACGCGATCGGGCAGCGGCGAGGCCTGGTACGTCGCGCGCAAGGACATGGCGGCCAACGCGCTGTACGTCGTCCAGGGCCACGACCACCCGTGGCTGCGGGCCGACGGGCTGCGCGCGGCCGACGCGCACTGGATCGCCGGCGCGCCGCCGTCGGAGCCGGACGGGCTCGGCGCCAAGACCCGCTACCGGCAGAACGACGCGCCGTGCCGGCTCGCCACCGACCCGCGCGACCCCGGCGCGTTCGCGCTCGCGTTCGACGCCCCGCAGTGGGCGGTGACCCCGGGCCAGTCCGCGGTGCTCTACCGGGGCGAGGTCTGCCTCGGGGGCGGGGTGATCGCCGCGTCGGTGCCGGCCTCGGCGGCCCAGCCGGCCTGAGCGGTCGGGACGGGCGGTCGTCCCGACCGTTCCGTCCCGCCCGTCCCGTGCCCCTCGCCGTCGGGCGGGGCGCGCCTGCCGGGCGCGGGCTTCCGCGCCAGCATCGACGGGCGA
>DASPJX010000053.1:0-19984 GCA_035628395.1 Burkholderiaceae bacterium
GTCGGTGGAGGTGCTGGCCCCGGCGTCGCTGCGCGAGCGCGTGGTCGCCGAGCTGCGGCAGGCGCTCGGCGCCTACGAGGCGGGCGCCGCGGCCGAGCCGGCCGGTGGCGCATCCGCGACGGGCTCGTCCGCGTCGGGCCCGGCCGCGCCCGCTCCGTTCACGCCAGGGCCACTCGCGCCGGCGACAACCGCGCCGGGCCCGTCCGCGCCGGCATCATCCGCCCCGGCACCGACCGCCCCGGCACCGACCGCGCCGATCCCGTCCGCGAGATCCGCGTCGCGCGGTCCGGTCGCATCCCCGTCCGCCGACGGAGCGCCCGCCCCGGCGCCCGACCCCGCGGACGCCTGAACCGATCTCCGGCGACGCGCCGGGTCCGGGCTCACCTGCCGAGCCACCCGGATGACACGCTGTGCGCTCCACCTCCGAGGAGCACCGCCATGTCGTCCGTTCCCGCCCGCGCACCGTCCCGTCCGTTCCTCGAGCTCGTCGTCGACGCGCTGCTCGCCCTGGCCGGGCCCGCCCGCCCGCCCGGCGAGGCCGAGCGGGCTCCCGACCGCTACGCGGCGCTCGACGTGCCGACGTACCAGCGCCGCGGCATCCGCATCCCCGAGCCGACGCGCGCCGGCTGACGCACCGGGCCGTGCGGCGGCTCGACGACGATCCGCGCCGCGTCGAGGGCCTGCACGAGCCCCGCGCCCGGACGGTCGAGCACGATCCGCTCGCCGGGGGCGAGCAGCACGTCGCGGGGGTCGCCGTCCTGGGTGACCCAGACGGTGCCCGCCTGGCAGGTGACGGTTGCGCCCAGCGCATCCTCGAGGCGCAGCAGCCGGCCGCGCGCGAGCTCCAGTCCGATCCGATCCGTGGTCAGGTCCATCGCCGTTCTCCCGTATCCATGAGGGACACGACCCGATGCTGCGCCGCGGCACGCACGCCGTCGAACGATCGTTCGGAACGATTCGCATGCGTGAGGCGCATGCGAACGGGTGCCCGGCGGGCGCCGGCCGGGCTACACTGCCCCGATGCCGCTGCACCGTTCCGACCTGCCGCCGCTCGAGCTGCTGCGCACCTTCGAGGCGGCGGCCCGGCACCTGAGCTTCACCCTCGCCGCCGCGGAGCTGTTCGTCACGCAGTCGGCGGTCAGCCGGCAGATCCGCGCGCTCGAGGACGACCTCGGCACGCCGCTCTTCGAGCGGCGCCACCGGGCGCTCGCGCTGACCGACGCGGGCCGGCTGCTCCACGGCGCCACGCTCGACGTGTTCGAGCGGCTGCGCGACGCGACGAGGCGGCTGCGCCGCAGCGGCGGGCGGCGCAGCGTGACGGTGACCACGACGGTCGCGTTCGCCGCGCTGTGGCTGGTGCCCCGGCTGCCGCGCTTCACCGCCGCGCATCCGGAGGTCGACGTCCGGATCTCGGCGACCAACCGCCGGCTCGACCTGGCGCGCGACGACATCGACCTCGCGGTGCGCTTCCTGCCGGCGGCCCCGGGGAACGGCGAGGCGCTGCTCGGCGACTCGGTGGCGCCGGTCTGCAGCCCGGCGCTGCTGCGCGATCCCGCCCGGCCGCTGCGCGAGCCCGCCGACCTGCGTCGCCACGTGCTGCTGGCGACGATGGACACCGACTCGCGCTCGCCGACCGCGGAGTGGCCCGAGTGGTTCGAGGCGGTCGGCGTGCCGGGCCTCGAGCCGGCGGGCACGCTGCACTTCAGCCAGTACGACCTGCTCGCGAACGCGGCGATCGCGGGGCAGGGCGTCGCGCTCGGCCGGCTGCCGCTGCTGCGCGACGCGCTGCGGCGCGGCGAGCTCGTCGTGCCCTTCGGCCGCGAGACCGCGTCGCCGCGCGCCTACTACCTGATCCCGGCGCCGCACGCCCGCGGCGACGCGCCGGTCGAGGCCTTCCTCGCGTGGCTGCGCGCCGAGGCGGCGAGGGAGGCGGTCGGGCCGGGCGCGCCGGAGGGCGGCGGCGCGCCGCTCCACGACGCGCGCCCCGAGGCGCCGCCCCACGACGCGCGCCCCGAGGCGCGGCCCCGCGCCCCGGTCAGTCGCGCGCCGCGGACGCCGGCATCGCCCCGAGGCTCGCCTCGATCCACGGCGCGAGCTCGTCGAGCGCCTCGCTGACCGCGACGCTCGCGGCCTGCGCGGCGCCGGCCGCGTCGCGGCTGCGGACCCGCGCGCGGCGCACGATCGTGCGTCGCCCGAGCAGCAGCCGCGTGCGCCAGTCGACGAGCTCCGCGCCGAGGCCGAGCCGGACCTCGCCGGGATCGGCGCCGTCGTCGTGCAGCAGCTCGTCGAGCCGCAGCGCGAGCAGCACGTCGCCGCGCACGCCCGACAGCGTCTGCGCGACCGACCGGAACCGCCCGGCGCGGTCGAGGCGCTGCTCGGCGAGCGCGACGATCCGGCGCAGCGGCCGCTCGGCCCAGTTCGAGTACTGGTAGTACGCGCGACCGACGCCGTCGCGGGTGTAGACGATCCGGTCGCTGTCGAAGAGCGCGGGCGTGGGGCCGGTGGTGAGCAGCAGCGCGCGCTCGAGGCGCGGGCCCGGCGCCGGCGCCGGCTCGCCGGCGCGCAGGTCCTCGATCACGTAGAACTCGAAGCGCGGCCCGCCGCCCAGGTCGAGCGCGCCGCAGGCGGAGAGCGCCGCCGCCGCCGGCAGCGCGGCGAGCGCGCGGCGACGGCCGGCGCGGGGTGCCGCAGGACGCGCGCTCATCGGGCCCCCCGCTCGCCGGGGCCCATCTGGTTCGAGCTCGGCCCGAGCAGCAGCGCCTTCGGATCCTGCAGCCGGTCGATGGTGCGGGTGATCAGCTCGATGTTCGCGCGCAGCTCCTCGCTGGTGGCGCGCAGCTCGTGCACGCCGATGTCGACCGCGTCGTCGGCCCGCTGCGCGAGCCGGCCGGTGTCGCGCTCGAGCCGCGCGAGCGACTGGCCGAGCTGGCGCTCGAGCTGCACGCTGGTGTCGAGGAACTCGCGCAGCGACGCGCGCGCCTCCTGCAGCACCGCGCCCGCGTCGCGCGCGAGCGGCTCGACGCTGCGGCTCACGCGATCGACCGAGCCGGCGATGTCGCGGCTCGAGCGCTCGAACGCCGACGCGGTGCGCTGCAGGCTCTTCGCGGTGTCGTCGATCGTGTCGAGCCGGTCGTTCAGCCCGCGCGACAGGTCGCGCACCGCCGTCAGCGTCTGCGAGAACGCGCGCTGGTTGGCCGGCCCCATCACGCGGTTCAGGTTCTCGAGCGCGGTGTCGGCCTGCAGCGCGAGCCGCCCGACCGCGTCGGCGATCTGGTCGATGTTCGAGGTGCCCTCGGGGATCACCGGGTAGCGCTCGTCGTCCTTCACGGCGACGAGCTCGGGCCCGGGCGTGCCGGGCGTCTCGAGGTTGATCCGCGCGATGCCGGTGAGGAAGTTGCGCGCGATCACGGCGGTGGTGTTCTCGCTGACCGGGGTCTCGCGCGCGATGCGGATCGTCACCGCCACCCGGTTGATGTTGTCGCGCGAGATCGTGTACTCCTCGACGCGGCCGACCTTGAGCCCGCGCATGTTGACGTCGCCGCCGACCTGCAGGCCCTCGAGCGACTGGCGCTCGAAGTAGATCGTGTAGGCGCGGTAGTCGGACGCGCGACCGGCGCTCGACAGCCAGACGAACGCGACGACCGCGGCGGTCGCGAGCGCGAGCAGCACCGCGCCGATCAGCGCGTACCGGGAATCAGGTTCCATCGGCGGATCCGTCGGTGGCGGGGGAGGGCGGGGCGCCCGGCGCGGTGGCGCGCGAGGCGAAGTACGATTGTAGCCACGGGTCGGGATGGCGCACGATCGACCCGATCGGCCCGTCGGCGACGACGCGGCCGCCTCCGAGGACGACGACCCGCCGCGCGATGCCGAGCAGCGTGTCGAGGTCGTGCGTGACGACGAGCACCGTGATGCCGAGCTCGCGGTTCAGGAAGTCGAGCAGCTCGTCGAACGCGCGCGCGGTGATCGGGTCGAGCCCGGAGGTGGGCTCGTCGAGGAACAGCACCTCGGGCTCCAGCGCGATCGCGCGCGCGATCGCGGCGCGCTTGACCATGCCGCCCGACAGCTGGCTCGGCATCTTCGCGCCGGCCTCCGGCGGCAGCCCGGCGAGCGACAGCCGCAGGCGCACCAGCTCGTCGACGAGCGCCGGCGGCAGGTCCAGGTGCTCGCGCAGCGGCGCGGCGACGTTCGCGGCGACGTCGAGCGACGAGAACAGCGCGCCGCCCTGGAACATCATCCCGAAGCGGCGGCGCACCGCGGCGAGCTCGCCGGCCGACGCGCGCCACATGTCGGTGCCGAGCAGCCGCACGCTGCCGGCGTCGGGCTTGTGCAGCCCGAGGATCTCGCGCAGCAGCACCGACTTGCCGGTGCCGCTGCCGCCGATCAGCGCGACCAGCTCGCCGCGCCGGATCTCGAGGTCGAGCCCGTCGTGCACGAGCTGCGCGCCGAAGCGCGTGGTCAGGCCGCGCACCTCGATCACCGCCTCGGGCGCGTCGCTCACCATCCGATCGCCTGGAACAGCACCGCGAACACCGCGTCGAGCACGATGACGGCGACGATGCCCTGCACGACGGTCGACGTCGTGTTCATGCCGATCGAGCGCGTGTCGCGCGCGACGTCGAAGCCCATCCGGCAGCCGATCACCGCGATCGCGAGCGCGAAGACCGGCGCCTTGCCGAGCCCGATCAGGTAGTGCAGCGGCGCGAGCGCCGCCTGCAGCCGGTCGACGAAGGTGTAGGGCGTGACGTCGAGCATCGCCTGCGCGACCAGCATCGCGCCGGCGAGCCCCGCGAGGTCGCCGACGAACACCAGCAGCGGCAGCGCGACGACGAGCGCCAGCACCCGCGGCACGACCAGCACCTGCTCGGCCGACAGCCCGAGCGTGCGGATCGCGTCGATCTCCTCGGTGAGCTTCATCGTGCCGAGCTGGGCGGTGAACGCCGCGCCCGAGCGGCCGGCGACGATCGTCGCGACGATCAGCGGCGAGAACTCGCGCGTCATGCCGAGCGCGACGCCGTCGACCACGAAGATGTTCGCGCCGTACTGGCTCGCCTGCAGCCCGAGCAGGTACGCGAACACGACGCCGATCAGGAAGGTCACCAGCGCGACGACCGGGATCGCGTCGACGCCGGCCTGCCCGAGCTGCGCGCCGAGCTCGCGCCAGCGCAGCGCGCCGGGGCGCACCGCCGCGCGCGACAGCTCGGACGCGGTGCGCCCGAGGAAGGCGACGTGGCCGGCCAGCAGGCGGCCGAACGAGACCGCCGACTCGCCGATCCGGTGCAGCAGATCGGGTCCGCGGGCGGCGGCCGGCGCGCCGGCGGCCCCGATCCGGTCGGCGACCAGCTCGACGATCCGGGCGTGGCTGGGCGACAGGCCGTCGCGCGGCAGCGCGGCGGCGTCGATCCCCGCCGAGCGCAGCCGGGCGAGCACCAGCAGCGCGCCGCCGGTGTCGAGGTCGGCGAGCGCGGCGCCGTCGAGGCGGGCGACGCGGCCGAGCGCGGGGCCGAGCGCGGCGAGCCCGGCGTCGAGCTCGCGGGCGCGGGACAGCCGCCACGCGCCCTCGAGGACCAGCGCATCGACGCCGTCGCGTCGCTCGATGCGGCAGTCTCGTCCGGGCGTGACCATGGGCCGCGAGCCTATCACGGCCGCCCGGCGGGCCCGACGGCAGGTCCCGGTCGACAGCCTGCCGGCGCGCGGGCACCATCGGGGTCGGACTTCGTACCGCCAGGAGGTGCTCCCATGAAGCTTCGCCGCAGACACGTCCAGGCCCTGCAGGGCGCCGCCGCCGTGGGCGACATGCCGTACGCCGGGGGCGCCACCCGCATCGGCCGGCGCCGCCTGATGGCGGCCGCGGCGCTCGCGGGCATCGGCGTGGCGCCGGCCCGCGCGCACCACGGCTGGAGCGGCTTCGACACGTCCCGCCCGCTGTACCTCGAGGGCAAGGTGACGAAGGCGCGCTGGGCCAACCCGCACGCCGAGCTCGAGATCGAGCTGCCGCCGCGCCTCGTGAAGCCGGTCGACCTCGCGCAGCGCACCGTGCCGGCGCAGACGGCGCAGGTCGACGGCGCGGCGCTGCTGTCGAAGGCCGACGTCCCGCGGCGCGCCGACCGGCGCTGGACGGTCGAGCTCGCGCCGCTCACGCGCATGGAGGCCTGGAAGGTGCCCGAGATCCGCGAGGGCGAGACCGTCGCGGTGGTCGGCTTCACGCTGCGCGACGAGCGCGGCGACGCGGTGGTCCGGGCCGAGTACCTGTTCCTCGGCGACCGCGTCTACGGCCTGCGGTCCTCGCCGGCGGCCTGAGCTCGACCGGCGCGCCGGGCCGCCGCGGCCCGGCCGCGCCTCGACCGCGCCTCGACCGCGCCTCGACCGCGGCCCGGCGGTGGATCGGCGACGTCTCAGCGGTACTTGACCGAGCAGCCGTAGGGCGGAGCGGTCGCGACCGACACCGGCCGGCCGGCCTGCAGCTCGTCGAGCGCCGCGGCGACGTGGTTGCGCGCGAGCTTCACGTCGTCGACGCTCGCGCTGCGACGGTCGTCGATGCCGCCGGCGAAGCGCACGACGCCCTGCGGGTCGATCACCCACAGCTGCGGCGTGGTCCGCGCGCCGTACGCGCGACCGGCGGTGCCCTCGGGGTCCGTCAGCACCGCGGTGGGTGCCGCGCCCCAGTCCTTCAGCGCCGCGGCGAGCGCCGGCGGCTCGAGCCAGTCGGCGTGCCCGGGGTGCGTCGAGCTCACCGCGAGCCAGACGACGTCGCGCCCGGTCCACCGTCTCTGCAGGCCCGGCAGGTTGCCCGAGACGTAGTGCTTGCGCACGAACGGGCAGCCCGGATTGGTCCACTCGAGCACCACGGTGCGGCCGCGGAAGTCGGCGAGCGACACGTCGCGCCCGGCGACGTCGCGCAGCGTGAACGACGGCGCCGGCCGGCCGGGCGACGCGTCGGCGAGCGCCGGCGGCGCGACCGCGGCGAGCGCGGCGGCGAGCGCGGCCGCGACGACGGCGGCGCGGCGGCCCGGCAGGCGAGGCCTCGTCGGACGCCCGTTCACGGCGCGCGGTCGAGCAGCCGCTCGATGTCGGCGGCGATCGCCTCGGGCTCGGTGGTCGGCGCGTAGCGCTCGACGACGCGGCCCTCGCGGTCGACCAGGAACTTCGAGAAGTTCCACTTGATCGCCTCGATGCCGAGCGCGCCCGGCTTCTCGGCCTTCAGCCACTTCCACAGCGGGTGCGCACCGGCGCCGTTGACGTCGACCTTCTCGAACATCGGGAAGCCGACGCCGTAGTTGACCTCGCAGAACTCGGCGATCTCGTCGGCGCCGCCCGGCTCCTGCGCGCCGAACTGGTTGCACGGGAACCCGAGCACGGTGAAGCCCCGCGCGGCGAAGCGCTCGTGCAGCGCCTGCAGGCCGCGGTACTGCGGCGTGAGGCCGCAGCGGCTGGCGGTGTTGACGATCAGCGCGACCCGGCCGCGCCAGGCGGACAGCGGGGCCGGGGCGCCGGCGAGCGTGCGCGCGTCGAAGTCCCACGCTCGGGTGTCGGATGCGGTCATCGGCGGTCTCCGGGGAGCGGACGCGCCGAGTATGCAGGATCGACGGCGACGGCGCGCGGTCCGGAACGCGGAGCGCCGCGGCGTGCCCGCGCGGGGGGCCGTGCTAACGTCGGACGACCGCGCCCGATCCGGCGCGCGGCGGCGTCGCGCGCCCGGCGCGACCCCACGACGAGGAGACCGCGATGCGCCTGCTGGCCGCGATGTTCAAGCACGAGACCAACACCTTCTCGCCGGTGCCGACGCCGGTCGAGCGCTTCTTCGGATACCGCCCCGGCATGCTCGCGGGCCGCGCGGCGATCGACGCGCACCGCCGCACCGGCAGCGGCCTCGGGGGCTTCATCGGCGTGGCCGAGGCGGAGGGCGCGACGATCGAGTGCGCGGTCGCCGCCGAGGCGAACCCGAGCGGCCCGGTCGAGGACGACGCGTACGAGCGCATCGTCGCGCCGATCCTCGACGCGGTCCGCGCCGGCGGCTGGGACGGCATCCTGCTCGACCTGCACGGCGCGATGGTCACGCGCTCGCACGAGGACGGCGAGGGCGAGCTGCTGCGGCGCATCCGGGCGATCGATCCGCGCACGCCGATCGGCGTGACGATGGACATGCACGCGAACGTCTACGACGACATCGTCCGCCACGCGACGGTGGTCACCGGCTACCACACGTATCCGCACGTCGACACGCGCGAGGCGGGCGAGCGCGCCGCGCGGATCCTGCTGCGCGCGATCCGCGGCGAGGTGAGGCCGACGATGCGCTGGGCCAACCGCCCGATGCTGCCGCACGTGATGCGCCAGGGCACGCACGCCGAGCCGAACCGCTCGCTGCAGGCGGCCTGCGTCGCGCACGAGCGCGAGGGCCGGGCGCTCGCCTGCTCGGTGTTCGTCGGGTTCCCGCACGCCGACATCCGCGAGGCGGGCCTGTCGGCGGTGGTCTGCACCGACGGCGACGCGGCCGGGGCCGAGTCGATCCGCGACGCGCTGCTCGAGGAGGCCTGGCGCGCGCGCGAGCGCTTCGTCTACCGCGCCGAGCCGCTCGCGGCGTCGGTCGCCCGCGCGAAGGCGCTCGGCGACGCGCCCGCCGAGCGCGCGGGCCCGGTCGTGCTGCTCGACCACTGCGACAACGTCGCCTCGGGCGGCACGATGGACACGACCGCGGTGCTCGCCGAGATCCTGCGCCAGGACCTGCGCGACGCGGTGTTCTACGCGATCCACGACCCGGAGTCGGTGCGGGCGGCGATCGCCGCCGGCGTCGGCGCCGAGGTCTCGCTCGACGTGGGCGGCAAGTCGACGATGCCCTCGATCGGCGCGCCGGCCGCGCCGCTGCGCGTCACCGGACGCGTGAAGCGGATCACCGACGGCGTCTACGTGCTGCGCGGACCGATGGGCGCGGGCGCGACCACGAACAACGGCCCGACCGTGGTGCTGCAGGTCGGGGGCGTCGAGCTCGTGCTGATGACGCTGTACCAGGAGCCCTTCGACCTCGAGTGCTTCCACTCGGTCGGCATCGACCCGATGCGCCGGCGCTTCGTCGCCATCAAGAGCCGCGTGCACTGGCGCGCGGGGCTCGGCGAGCTGGCGCGCGAGATCGTCGAGTGCTCGGGCGTCGGCGTGACGACGTCCGACTACTCGCTGCTGAAGTTCGAGAAGGTCCGCCGCCCGGTGTTCCCGCTCGACCCGATCTGAGCGCGGGCGCGCGCGGCGCGCGGCCGGCCCGACGGGCCTCGCGCCGCGCCCGCGTCCGCGCCCGGTCTCAGTTCACCGCCCGGGTCGCCCCGCCCCAGTACCGCGCCCGCAGCACCTTCTTGTCCGGCTTGCCGAGCCCGGTCACCGGCAGCTCGTCGACGAAGTCCACCGACTTCGGCGCGTGCACCGCGCCCTTGGCGTCGCGCACCAGCGCGATCAGCTCCTCGGCGCTCGGCCGCGAGCCCGCGCGCGGCACGACGACCGCCTTCACCGCCTCGCCCCACTTCGGGTCGGGCACGCCGATCACCGCCGCCGCGGCGACCGCCGGGTGCCGGGTCAGCACGTCCTCGACCTCGCGCGGGAACACGTTGAAGCCGCCGGTGATGATCATGTCCTTGCTGCGGTCGACGATGTAGAGGAAGCCGTCGGCGTCGCGCCGCGCGAGGTCGCCGGTGTGCAGCCAGCCGTGTCGGAACGCCTTCTCGGTCTCCTCGGGCTTGTTCCAGTAGCCGGCCATCACCAGCGGGCCGCGGCAGCAGATCTCGCCGACCTCGCCGACCGGCACCTCGCGGCCGTCCTCGTCGAGCAGCGCGACCTGCAGCCCGGCGACCGGCATCCCGCAGGAGGCGAGGCGCTCCGGATGCCGCTCGGGGTCGTGGTCGGCGCGGCGCAGCACGGTGATGCAGTTCGGCGCCTCGGACTGCCCGTAGAGCTGCATGAAGACCGGCCCGAACCGCGCGATCGCCTCGACGAGCCGGCCCGGCGACATCGGCGAGGCGCCGTAGATCACCGTGCGCAGGCTGGAGAGGTCGGCCTGCGCGAGGCCCGGATGGTCGAGCAGCACGTAGATCATCGTCGGCACGAGGAAGGTCACCGTGATCCGGTGGCGCTCGACGAGGTCGAAGAAGCGCTGCGCGTCGAAGCCCTTCGACAGCACGAAGGTGCCCGAGCGCATCAGCACCGCGAGGATCATCGCGCCGGTCGCGTGCGAGATCGGCGTCATCGCGAGGAAGCGCACCTCCTCGGGCCAGTCCCACTCGACGAGCTCGGTCATCGCCATCGCGACGTGCACGCGGTGGGTGTGCACGACGCCCTTCGAGCGGCCGGTGGTGCCGCCGGTGTAGATCAGCGTGCACGGGTCGTCGGCGCGCGCCTTCGAGACGAGCGGCGCCGGCGCGCAGGCCGCCGCGGCGGCGAGCACGTCCTCGGCGCCCTCGATGCCCGGGCCGAGGCCGTAGACGCGCTCGAGCCCCGGCAGCCGCGCGCGCAGCGCCCGCGCGCGCTCGGCGAACGCGCCGGGATCGGCGAACAGCGTGCGCACCCCGGCGTCCTCGAGCAGGTACGCGTGGTCCTCCTCGGAGGCGAGCGGATGCATCCAGGTCACGCGCATGCCCATCAGGTAGGCGGCGGCGGTGACGAGGAAGGCCTCGGGACGGTTCGACGACAGCGTGGCCACGGTGTCGCCCCGCCCGAGCCCGCGCGCCTCGAGCGCGGCCACGAAGCGGCCGAGCAGGTCGCCGAACGCGGCGTAGCTGAGCGTCCGGTCCTCGAGCACGAACGCCGGGCGCTCGCCGCCGCGGCGGATCGCGCGGATCAGCAGGTCGCCCGCCGTGCAGCCGTCGTAGAGCTCGCCCGTTCCGTCCATGCCCGTCTCCTCGAACGCCCGCGCGTCGGACGGCGCGGTGCGGCGTCGGATCGTAGCAGCGCGCGCGACGGCGGGCCGACGCGCGCGGCACCGGACGGAATCGGGCCGGGCGGGCGCCGCGCGCAGGCGGCGCGACGGGCTGCACGGGACGCTCGGGCTGCACGGGACGCACGGGAGACGCACGGGACGCACGGGCTGCACGGGACGCTCGGGCTGCGCGGGCTGCACGGAGCGCGCGCAGGCTGCAACGGGCGGCACGGGCGCACGGGACGCACGGCGCGCACGGGGCGCGCCGGCCGCATCGGGCCGCGTCGGCGGGGGCGAAGCGAGGAGCGGGGCGGGGCGGACGGACCGGCGGTCCGTCCGAGGCCGGGGTGCGGCCCGATGCCCGGCGACCGGCCCGCGGGACGGGCCGGCCCGGGTCGCTACAGCACGACGGCGAGCGGCGTCTCGAGCACCAGGGGGCGGGCGGCGGGCCGGACGGCGATCGTGCGGCCCGGGCGCGGGATGTCGTCGGGGCCGACCGCGGCGCCGGGCGCCTCGCCGGCCAGCCAGGCGGTCGAGCGCTCGGTGTCGACCTCGATCCACGGGCAGGGCAGGGTCGGGGCGCCGGTCATCGCGTCGACCACGCACAGCTCGGCCCAGCGCCAGACGCCGTCGACGCAGACGAGCGGCTTCAGCCCGACGCACGCCCAGCCCTCGACGAGCTCGCGCATCGCCTCGGGGTCGTCCGCGCCGTCGCGCCAGAGGCGGCCGTCGAACCACACGCGCTCGCCGATCAGCGCCTCGTGGTCGTCGATGCAGGCCTCCAGGCCGCCGGGGTAGCGCCGCTCGATCGCGTGGATCGGAACCAGCAGGTTCAACGCTCGCAGCCGGATCGCCATCGGTGTCTCCTAGGTCCAAGCTCCGCTGGAGGATCCCGCCGTCGCGACCCTTCTGCCAAGTCGAGGGTTTCCGGGGGTTGCTCGGACGCAACGCCGCGTGCGCCGGATGGGGCCGGCTCCTTGCTTGCAGGGCCACATCCACCACAGCGAAGGCGAGGGCGACCATGGCGGGACGCGACGACACGGATCCGCGCGGCGGCGGCCGCGGCGGCATCGGCAACCGGGACCGCTGGGGCGGCGCCCGGCCGGCCTCGGACGAAGGCACGGCCGGCTCCTGGCGGGGCGGCGACAGCGAGCACGGCAGCGCGCGCGGCGCGGAGCGCTATCCGGCCGGGGGCGGCTCCGGCTACGCCGGTCCGAGCGGCCTCGGCTGGCACACCGGCCCGGGCTACGGCGCCGGCGCGACCGGCTACGGCGAACCGGGGATGTCGGGCGTGCGCGGCGGCGGCGAAGCCGACTGGCGCGGTTCGGGGGGCGCGGGCGGAGCGGCGGGCGGCACGGCCGGCGCGGGCGTGCGCAACCGGGGCCCGAAGGGCTGGCAGCGCTCGGACGACCGGATCCGGGACGACGTCTGCGAGCGGCTCGCCGCCGAGCACGGCATCGATCCGTCGGACGTCGAGGTCGCCGTCTCGGGCGGCACCGTCACGCTGACCGGCACCGTGCCCGATCGCGGGATGAAGTACCGGATCGAGGACATCGTCGACGGCTGCAGCGGCGTGCGCGACGTCGAGAACCGGCTGCGCGTCGCGCGCGGCGGCCTCGCGTCCCTGCTGGGCGGCGGCGGCGTGTCCGGCGGGCTCGGCACCACCACCGAGGCGCGCGGACCCGAGGAGCCCCCGTCGCGCGGCAGCCTGCTCGGGCGCCTGTTCGGGCTCGGCGGCGGCTCGAAGCTGTCGGACGTGATGACGCGCAACCCGCGCACGATCGGGCCGGACGAGACGCTGCAGACGGTCGCGCAGCTGATGAAGGAGCTCGACGTGGGCGCGATCCCGGTGGTCTCCGGCACGACGCTCGCGGGCATGGTCACCGACCGCGACATCGTCGTGCGCGGCGTGGCGGCCGGGCTCGCGCTCGGCACCGCGAAGGTGTCCGAGATCATGACGACGCAGGTGCACGCCTGCTACGAGGACGAGGAGGTCGAGAGCGCGCTCGACAAGATGGGCGATCTGCAGGTGCGCCGCATCCCGGTGCTCGACCGCAGCGACCGGCTGGTCGGGATCGTGTCGCTCGGCGACTTCGCGCAGCGCGAGGCGGGCGACGTCGAGGACGCGCTGCAGGACATCAGCACCCCTTCCTGAAACGAGACACGAGGCGACGAACGAATGACGACGATGCAGACCTGGTCGGAGGCCGCCCGCTCGGGCGTGACCTCCGGCCTGCTCGCGAGCGCGCTGTCGAGCGCGGCGCTGGCCGCGCGCGGCCGCGTCGAGGCCGACAGCGCGGTCGCGCCGACGAACGCCACCAGCCACTGGGTGTGGGGCGAGCGCGCCGCGCTGCAGGACGAGCCGAGCGTGAAGTACACCGTGGTCGGCTACCTGATCCACCAGGCGGCCGGGCTGCTGTGGGCGACGGTGTACGAGCGCGTCGCCTCCGACCGCGAGGGGCAGCGCGGCGCGGGCCGCGCGGTGGTCGCGGGCGTCGCGGTCGCGGCGCTGGCGGCCACGGTCGACTACACGATGACGCCGAGGCGGCTGATGCCCGGCTACGAGAAGCGGCTGTCGGTGGGCTCGCTGGTCGCGGTGTACGGCGCGTTCGCGGTCGGTCTCGCGCTGCGCGACGTGCTGACCAGCCGGCGCGACGACGCGCATCCGGCCGACGAGGTCGACCCGAACCGCCTGCGGTACTGAGCGGGCCGGGGTCCGGCGCACCGGACCCCGGGGATCCGCGCGGCCGCGCCCCGGTCGAGGGGCACGGCGCGGTCGAGTCGCGCGCTCAGTGCGCGGAACGGCCGCGGGCGCCGCTCACGCCCGAGGCGGGCTCGCGCGAGCGGCCGGCCTTGGTGCTCGCCGCCGCCTCCATGCCGGTCGACGGATCCATGCCGAGCTCGGCGCCCGTCTGCGGATCGGCGCCCGGATCGGACATCGTGCGCGCGGCGAACGCGCGGATCGACTCGTTCTCGGTGTCGGTGAGCTGCACGCTCGCGGCGCCGTCCCCGCCGTCGACCGCCGAGGCCTCCTGCTCGGTGCCCGGCACGAAGGTCCACTTGTCGCCCTCGTTCCAGCCGCCGCGCATGTCGCCCTCGCCCTGCGACATGTTGTAGTAGACGCTGGTGAATCGCTCGTCGCCCTGCAGCTTGCCGGGCGGGAAGTTCGGCTGGATCGAGTACAGCGCCTTCTCGAACGACTTCTGGTGCGCGATCTCGCGGGTCATCAGGAAGCCGAGCGCCTCGCGCACGCCCGCGTCGGGCGTGCAGGCGATCAGCCGCTCGTAGACGATCTTCGCGCGCGCCTCGGCGGCGATGTTCGAGCGCAGGTCCGCGGTCGGGTCGCCGATCGTGTCGATGTAGGCCGCGGTCCAGGGCACGCCCGCGGAGTTGATCAGCGGCACGCCGGCGCCGTAGAGCACCTGCGTGACGTGGCTGTCGTTGCCCCCGCCGCTGATGGTCCGGTACATCTCGCCCTGCTCCTCGGCGGCCTCGGCCAGCCGGCCCTTCGCGCCCTTGTTCAGCATCGCGACGAGGCTGCCGATCACCTCGAGGTGCGACAGCTCCTCGGTCGCGATGTCGAGCAGCAGGTCCTTGCGGCCCGGATCGTCTTCCGAGACCGCCTGGGTGAAGTAGCGCATCGCCGCGGCGAGCTCGCCCTGCGGGCCGCCGAACTGCTCGAGCAGCAGGTTGGCGAGGCCGGGATTGGATTCGGACACGCGCACCGTGTACTGCAATCGCTTGTTGTGGACGAACATGGTCGATCTCCTTCGGACTTGACGGGCGCCTGCGGACGGTCCGCAGGGGTGGGGGCGGACACAGGCAATCGATGTTCCCGAAGCGGAGCGCGGGCCACGGGTCCGCATCGTGCCTGACGCCCCGCGTCGTCCGTCCACCCGATTCACGAGGAGATCCGCCATGGGTCAGGCCACGCCGCAGCAACCGCCGCGCGGCTCCGCGCGTCCCGTTCCGCCGTTTCCCGAGCAGCACCAGGAGGGGCCCGGGCTCGAGTCCGAGCTGAGCCCGCGCCCGAGCTTCGAGGGGCGCGACTACCGCGCCGCCGGCAAGCTCGAGGGTCGCGCCGCGCTGATCACCGGCGGCGACTCCGGCATCGGCCGCGCGGTCGCGGTGCTGTACGCGCGCGAGGGCGCCGACGTCGCGATCGCGTACCTGCCCGAGGAGCAGGGCGACGCCGAGGAGACCGCGCGGCACGTCGAGGCCGCCGGCCGGCGCTGCCTGCTGCTGCCGGGCGACCTGACCGACGCGCGCTACTGCGACGACATCGTCGAGCGCACCGTCGCCGCGTTCGGCAAGCTCGACGTGCTGGTGTCGAACGCCGCGCACCAGAACCGCAAGAACTCGCTCGACGAGATCACCGACGAGGAGTTCGCGCGGACCTTCGAGACCAACGTCTACGCGTACTTCCGGCTCGCGCGCGCCGCGCTGCGGCACATGAAGCCCGGCTCGGCGATCATCGCGAGCAGCTCGCAGACCGGCATCCTCGGCTCGGCGCAGCTGCCCGACTACTCGGCGACCAAGGGCGCGATCAACGCGTTCACCAAGGCGCTCGCGCAGCTGATCGTCGACCGCGGCATCCGGGTGAACGCCGTCGCGCCGGGACCGGTGTGGACGCCGCTGAATCCCGCCGACGAGGGGATGGCGCCGGAGAAGGTGGCGACCTTCGGGCAGCAGACGCCGATGAAGCGCCCGGCCCAGCCCGACGAGCTCGCGCCGGCCTACGTCTTCCTCGCGTCGGACGCCGATTCGTCGTTCATCACCGGCACCGTGCTGCAGGTGATGGGCGGTGAGACGGCGGGCGGCTGACGGGGCCTCAGCGGGCGGCGACGGTGACGTCGCCGCCCACGCAGACGCCCGCGTCGCGCAGCCGGCGCGCCTCGCCGGCGACGCGCTCGACGTAGTCGTTGCGCTTGCCGAGGCCGTGGTAGCGCTGCAGCGCCTCGAGGTCGTCGCCGCTCGCGCGGCGGTAGCGCGCGAGCACCTCGGTGCCGGCGGCGATGTTGCGCGCCGGCTCGAGCATCGCCCGCGGTCCGCCGGCGCGCTCGACCAGGTCGGGGTGGTAGCGCGGGTTCACCTGCATCAGCCCGAGGTCCCGGCTGTTGCGGGCCTGCGGCGCGAACGAGCTCTCGCGCGCGATCACGCCCATCACGAGGCAGGGGTCGAGCCGGTGCCGGTCGGCCTCGCGATGGACCGTGCGCACGATCTCGCCGGCGTGGTCGCGGCTCGCCGGATACAGCTCGACCAGGCGGCTCGCCATCGCCTGGTACGACAGCACCGGCTGCGACGGCGGCGCCGGCGGCGGATCCGCCGGCCGCACCCAGGCGAGCATCGCGGTGGCGACGCCGGCCCAGACGAACGCGCGCGTCGCGCGGCGCGGGCCGCCCCGGCGGAGGGGCGGATGCGGGGTGGGGGTCGGGGTGGAAGGGGGCATGATGCGTCGATCGCGGCCGTTCGGGCCGCATGTCGACTCGGCAAGCCCCGTGCCTGCGGGTTCCGATGTCGGCCGATGCCTCGGCCGCGGTCGTCGGTGTAGGCTGACCGGATCGATCGACACGGGAGCGGACGATGGCCGAACGCAGCGCGACGCTGCCCTTCGTGCTCGGGGTGCTGACGGTCGCGGTCGGCCTCGGGCTCTGGAAGCTGTTCTCGCCGGCACCGCCGGGGCCGCGGCCGGCCGCCCCGGAGCCGCCGGCCGCGGCCGCGCCGGCGCCGGAGCCCGCGGTGCGGCATCCGCTGCCGGGCGAGCCGCCCGAGGCGGCGATGCAGGCCCCCGCCACCCCGCCGCCCGAGGCGCGCGCGGCCTTCGACGGCGAGCTGCCGCAGGTGGCGCCCGCCGAGGCGATCGCGCGCTTCGCGGGGGCGGGCGACCTGATCCGGCGGATCGTGTCGACCGTCGACAACCTCGCCTCCGACTCGCTGCCGATCGCGGTGCGCGCGGTCGCGCCGATCCCGGGGCGGTTCGCGGTGCGCGGCCCCGAGGGCGCGCGCGAGCTCGACGTCGAGGCGAACGCCGCGCGCTACGAGCCGTTCGTGCGCTTCGCCGAGTCGATCGACGCGCGCCGCGCCGCGCAGCTCTACGTGCGCCACTACCGGCTGTTCCAGGGCGAGCTGCGCGGCCAGGGCAGCCCGGACCGCTACTTCAACGACCGCGTCGTCGCCTCGATCGACCACCTGCTCGCGACGCCCGTGGTCGACGGGCCGATCCGGCTCGTCCAGCCGAAGGTGCAGTACCGCTTCGAGGATCCGGCGCTCGAGTCGCTGTCGGCGGGACAGAAGGCGATGATCCGGATCGGCCCGAAGAACGCGGCTCGGCTGAAGGCGGTGCTGCGCTCGATGCGCGCCGAGCTCGCGCGCTCGCAGCCCGGCGGCTGAGCGCGCCGCGGCGCCGTGCCGTCGCGGGCGCGTTACGATCGGCCGATGGACAAGCCCTTCGCCCCCGCCTGCGAGCGCAACCGCGACCCGATCCTCGCGGTGCTGCGCGAGCGCTTCGCCGACCGGCGCCGCGTGCTCGAGATCGGCAGCGGCACCGGGCAGCACGCGGTGTGGTTCGCCGCCGCGATGCCCTGGCTCGAGTGGCAGTGCAGCGACGTCGCCGAGCACCTGCCCGGCATCCGCGCGTGGCGCGACGAGGCGGCGCTGCCGAACCTGCCGCCGCCGATCGCGCTCGACGTCGCGGGCGCCTGGCCCGCGGGCCGCTGGGACGCGGTGTTCACCGCGAACACGCTGCACATCATGGGCTGGCCGGAGGTCGAGCGGCTGTTCGGGGCGCTGCCGGCCGCGACCGAGGACGACGCGACGCTCGTCGTCTACGGTCCGTTCAACCGCGACGGTCGCTTCACCAGCGAGAGCAACGCGGCGTTCGACGCGTCGCTGCGCGCCGCGGACCCGAGGCGCGGGCTGCGCGACCTCGAGGCGGTCGACGCGCTGGCGGTCCGGGCGGGCTTCGCGATGACCGACGACCGCGCGATGCCGGCGAACAACCGCTGCGTCGCCTGGCGCCGCACGCCGGCGCGCTGAGCGAGGGCCCGCCCGACGGAGCGGGCGCCGCGCGGCTCCGGCCGGCGCGGCCGTGCACCGAGGCGCGGTTCTTGCAGCGTATCCGGCCATCGCGACACCTTCGCCGCGCCCCTCATGGCACGTACCCGCCTGCCGACGCACGTCGGCTTCATTCCCGACGGCAACCGCCGATGGGCCGTCGGCCGAGGCATGGCCCGTCAGGACGGCTACCGGCACGGCCTCGATCCCGGTCGCCGGCTGTACCGCCGCTGCGTCGAGCTCGGCATCCCCGAGGTCTCGGTATACGGCTTCACGCAGGACAACACCCGCCGTCCGAGCGCGCAGGCCGAGGCGTTCCGCGCGGCCTGCGTCGACTTCGCGCTGTGGCTCGATCGCGAGGGCGCCGCGCTGCGCGTGGTCGGCGACGCCGGCTCGACGCAGTTCCCCGACGAGCTGCGGCCCTTCGTCGAGCGGCGAGACACCCCGGGCATCCGCGTCAACTTCCTGGTCAACTACGGCTGGGAATGGGATCTGCAGGGGCTCGCGCAGGGCCGGCTGCGCTCGCACGACGTGCGGCCGCTCGAGCTGATCGTCCGCTGGGGCGGCGGCCGGCGGCTGAGCGGCTTCCTGCCGGTGCAGTCGGTGTACGCCGACTTCTACGTGGTCGACGAGTGGTGGCCCGACTACCGCGACGAGCACTTCGACGCCGCGCTCGAATGGTTCGCGGCGCAGGACAGGACGCTCGGCGGCTGAGCCGGGCGAACCAGGAGACGACGATGGCGAGCGATCCGGTCAAGCGACCCGGCGACGAGGTCCCCGAAGGCACGCCCCAGTCGGGCGAGGTCGCGTGTCCCGACTGCGGCGGCAGCGGGCGCACCGCGTCCGACGCGACGTGCCCCGCGTGCGAGGGCACGGGCTTCGTGACCAGGCTGGTCGGCGACGCCTGAGGGCGCCGGCGCGCCGCGCGGTATCGCGCGGTGAGCCACGGGGATGCGAGCGTGCCCGGATGCACGCCGCCGTCCCCGTCCCGATCTACCGTCCCGGCCAGACCGCCGTGCCCCATCGCGGCGGCTGCCCGACCTGCGAGCATTTCCTCGGCGAGTTCGTCGCGCACGGCGCGCACGTCGTGTGCCGGCACGGGTCGCCGCCGGTCGTGCACGCCGATCCGCGCGGCGGCTGCGCGTTCCACCTGCGGGCGCCCGGGAGCGACTGAGGAAAACTACTAGCCGGGCGCGCGGCGCGGCGCGGCGAGGCCCGCTCAGCGGGTCCGGCCGGCGTCGTCGGGCGCCGCGTCCGGCGCCGGCGGGGCGCCGAAATCGGACGCGGGCTCGATCGGCGGGTCCGCGGCCGGGTCGGCGGCGACGCCCGCCGCCGGATCGGCGACCGGATCGGCGCCGGTGTCGCGCGCGCGGCCGGTCGGGCACAGCTCGAGCACCACGCAGCGATGGCAGGCCGGCGCGCGGTACCGGCACACGCGCTGGCCGTGCAGCATCAGCACCTCGTGGTGGTCGTAGACCTGCTGCGCGTCCCAGTCCTCGGGCAGCAGCCGCTCGAGCAGCGCGTGCGCCGGGCCGACCGCGACGCCCGGCGGCAGCAGCCCGAGCCGCAGCGCGACCCGGTGGTGATGGCTGTCCACCGGCAGGGCCGGCCGCCTGAGCCGGCTGAACGACAGCACCGCCGCGCTGGTCTTCGGTCCGACCCCGGGCAGCGTCTCGAGCCACGCGCGTGCCTGCGGCACGCCCATCGTGCCGAGCGCGTCGAGCGCGTCCTCGCCGAGCGCCTCGCCCGGCGTGCCCGCGAGCCGCGCGGTGAGCTCGCGCAGCACCGCCTGGATGCGCGGCGCCTTCTGCTCGGGCCAGGTGACGCCCTCGATCGCGGTTCGCACCGCGTCGACGGGCGCGTCGCGCACTGCGCGCCAGTCGGCGAACGCGGCGCGCAGCCGCCGGAACGCGGCGCCCGAGTCGCGGTTCAGCGTGCGATGCGACAGCAGCGAGCGCACCAGCTCGGACAGTGGATCGATCGAGCCGAAGTAGCGGATCGGGCACCGGTACTCGGCGCACAGCCGCTCGTGGACCCGCA